>CAYITD010000001.1:0-5638 GCA_964366325.1 Candidatus Woesearchaeota archaeon
TTTCCCTACACGACGCTCTTCCGATCTTAAAGGGGTATGCATAGCGTAGGTAGGAGATTCGTCACCAATGTAACACTACCCATATCCCTTTAAGCTGCTCACCCGAGAGGGGACACCAGCAGGCGGGCAGTTTGGCTGGGGCGGCACCCTGCAGAAAAGATAGCTGTAGGGCCCAAAGGTAAGCTCATCCAGGTTGGAGATCTGGAGACGAGTGCGAAGGCAAAAGCTTACCTGACTGTATTCCCCATAGCACGGAATGCAGAGATGAAAGTCGGGCTTAGCGACCCCACGTAGCTTTTTGATAGGGCTCGTGTGTGACAGAAAAGGTACCCCAAGGATAATGGGCTGGTCGCGCCCGATAGTCCATATTGACGGCGCGGTTTGGTGCGTCGCTGTCGGCTCTTCCTATCCTGGCTGTGCACAAGCAGCCAAGGGTGTCGGAGTTCACGCATTAAAAGGGATCGTTAGCTGGGTTAAGAACGTCAAAGATGAAGCTAATGATCTTGTCCAGATCGCAACTATCAAAAACGCGGCGTTGCGTGCGAGTGATCGCATGAAAAATAAAATCGACTCATATCGGTGGAACCTTGTTATTTTAAAAGTAATAATATGGCAATACCGAGGGAAGATGATTCAATTGACTTAAAAATTAAATCATCCCCGTAGAGACTTTGATTCTCTAATAAAGAGATAGGAGCTTCGTCAGCTCTGACAAATCAAGAGCTGTGTTTTACACAGCTAATACGTCGATCACTTCAAATTTTGAAGTTGATGGTATAGTCCACTCTTTAACGAAATCATAAGTTAAAGGTTAGTACGCGAGACAGTTTGTATGATATCTACTAGGCGCGCAGTTGTCTGAGTGAAACGAGCATTTAGTACGAGAGGAACGGTGCTCGGGTGCCTCTGGTGTAGCGGTTGTTATGAGCAGGCCGCGTAGCTACGCACCATGTGGATAAGTACTGAAAGCATCTAAGTACGAAGCCACCCGCAAGACGAGACAACAAAGGCCGTCAAAGAAGATGACGTTGATAGAGTCGGCGTGTAAGATTCAAGGCAACGAGAATTTCAGCGCTCGACTACTAAAAGCCTCATTTTCAAATTCCTATAATGTGTCTTCCTGCTTGCTTATTGTTTATTTTTTTATTTCTTACAAAAATGAGCAAAAAATTTAAAAATGAAAAGACCACAATTAAATATTAGTCTTTTAGAAGAGAAACTTTCTTACTCAGGGATAGGTGTCGGGATAATGTTGGGTATATTTTTAGGCTCTTATATTTCAGATAAAATTATGCCTCATAATCAACAGTATTCTTCTCTAAATAAATTTCCTCTAAGTTTAGGTATCTCTGTTATTTCAGCACTTGCTCTATCTGTCTCTCTTAGGTACGCAGGCAAAGAATTAGGCAGATATTTAGATAACAGAAATAAAAATTAATATTTTTCTAAATAATTCATAACAATAATTAAGCACTATACAACTTTAACAAAGTTAGAACAAGAATAACTATTAAAATAATCAGAGGTAGAGTTATAATCACTAGGAAAGCTCGGAGTTTTGAAATTTCATGGTTAGCAGAAATGCCCCAAACGGAAATTATAAGTGACCAAATACCAAGGGCAAAATTTACAATTGGAACAAATATTAACAGTATACTCGGAGTATATCCATATACTATACTTTTAACAGTCCCAGCATAACTTCCTCTTCCTCTATAAATTTTAACAATTAAATGTAAAATTCCAGAATAAATAAAAACAATTATTGGATTTATTAAAAACAAAAATATAAAAGTCAGACTAATAATAACTCCAGCTAGGCTGTAAGATGCTAAATTTAATAAATTATTTAATGACGCTGTGCCTGAAATATACTGACTTAAATTATCATTTATAAAAAGAGAAAGGGCACTTGCAAAAATCAAAATAACAATAGATAATACAAAAAAAGGTAATAAAGAAATAAACCATAAATATTTCAATGGTGCAAAAATTCCTTCGTTTTTAGTTTTTTCAAATAACTCTGTAGGTCCAAACATAGACTTCCCGATTTTCCAAAATAACCCTGCTTTTGTAGACTCAAGCTTCTCTTCTTTCTTTTCAATTATATCTTTCAAACTAGAATCTGTTTTTTTCAAATCAATTTCTTTATCTTTTTTAGTTATCTGTATATAGCTCAAAGCATCATTAATATCTTTTTCAGAAAACCCTCCTTCTAGTAATTTCTGCTTCAATAAATCGCTTTCAAAGCCTCTTCCTTTTCCTTCAAGCAAATACTTTACAATATCTTGATTCACCATCTTATGCTATTTATACAAGAAAAAGGCTTTTTATAATTTCCTAAATTGAGCGTTTAACTTATTAGCTCCAATTTATCTCATAAATAATTATAAACTTGGTTTTTTTGAAAATTAAGTGTTAGATAAAGTCTTAAGTTTTATATCGAGTATCAAGGATAGAAATATAGCAAAAGCGAAAGCGTGGAATCCAGAACCTCCAGATTTAATTAAAGCAACTAGAGAAGCTGTTAGGAACTGCACTCTCTATTCACAGTCTTCAGTTGATAAAGCAGAATCGGCTTATCATAAATCTATCAAAGAAGGAAGATCAGAGGATATAGGTTCTGCTCTGAGAAAAGAATATGAACATAGAAGGGAGAGGTGTTCAGGAAATGTTGTTTGGGTAGATGGATACAAGTATCCTTTATTTCGAGAATAACATATATTTATTTAAGTTCACAATTTCTAAGAAAATTATGACGACTCAAAGTAGATTATCCACAAAAGTAAGAACTGAACTTCTACATAGAATAGGAAGTGATAATACTGCACAGGAAAGAGAACATTTTTATCAGGTGTATCACTCGCTTTTACGTACAGGAGATACTCTAGACAGAATGCGTATGAGAAAAGAGTTGGAAAATGCAGGATCCATTCCTAAAGACTCAATTGCTCCATTTGGACCTGGCTGGGAAGAAGAAGTAAGAGAGCAGGTTTCACATCTAATAAAAGTTTATAGAGAATTTCCAGAATACGTAAGGCAAATTTATTCTCTTGATGTTGAAGAAATTGAGAAAAAAGCTAGGGCTCTATAAACTCTAAATTTTCAAAAGGAAAGACTTAAAAACTATCTTTTTTCACTATTTTTGGAGTTGGACAGCTGGCTTCGGAACTTTGTCATTAGATTGACAAGAAATATTATAATTTCTAAGTTCTGAGGAAGGTCCGAGCATCCGTTCGCAAGAACGAAAAGTGACTCGAGGAAACTCGAACTGTCGAGAGGCAGAGCTCCGGAACAGAAACGACACAGCCTTTATGAGCTATGAACCTTGAGGGGAGCTGGGAAATAAAGGATATGATGAAACGGCCGTCTTCACTGATGCAAAAGCTATAACCGCTTGCTTAGACAGATGCCAGACAAATTGTTTGTCGAAAGACAAAATTTGACAGAACTCGGCCTATGTCCAACTCTTTTTTATCATTATTAATTTTTCAGCAGCCAATTACAAATCTTTAAAAGTGATATGTTTCTTAAAATTGCAAGGGGATGTAGCTCAGTGGGAGAGCAAACGACTGAAGCTCGTTGTGTCGGGGGTTCGATTCCCTCCATCCCCATTTGGGAATCGAGCAGGTTCGATTACTTCAAATTTTGGTAACTTTAAATTTGAAGGATCCGCGGAACTTGTTCTGCGTGAGCCCTCCATCCCCATTTCGCACTCAGCAGCGAGAAAGTCCGCAGTGCAAACGAGGAACTTCGCAGCAATAAAGTGCAAAATATATCAATAGTCGTAGTGAGCAGATCCGCATCAAGAGAACACAAAATATATCCATCGTTCGCAGAGCGAAACCGCATCAAAACTTTTATAAAACCCCTGAGCATGGTATTGTTATGAAAAAAGAGGAAGTGCATGAGCACAAGGATAATAGCTTCGGAGTTTCATCAGTAATTTTTAGTGTCTTAAGTGTTCTACTTTCAACAACACCAATTCAAGGAATAGTGCTTGCAATACTCGGATTAGCCCTAGCAAGAAAACAAAGTAAACATCTAAAGAATAAGTGGTCAAAAGCAGGATTCATATTATCGATAATTGGTTTAATTTTAAGCATAGTTTTCTGGATTGTTTATACTTGGATGATAAGAAATGGCAATATCCCTAACTTTTCTAATATATAATGGAACAAAAAAATAAAAAAGCAGCAATTGAACTTTCAATAGGCACAGTTGTGATAATCGTTCTTGCAATGTCTATGCTTATTCTTGGCCTAGTTCTTGTCAGAAATATATTTTCCGGCAGCATAGAGAATGTAAAAGAAATAGATAGTGGGGTCAAAAATAAAATCAAGGAGCTTTTTCAGGATGAAAGAGAAAAATCAGTTATCTATCTATCTGGCAGAACTGTTGAAGTTAAACAAGGAGCAGAGTACGGAGTCGCTTTTGGTATAAGAAATACGAAAGAAGGAGAAGTAGAATCAACAAAGTTCACTTATGAAACAAGCCTTGCAGACAGCGATGCTGAAATAAAGAAAGCTTGCGGAGTAAACAAAGTAACTGCAGAATCTTGGGTAAAATTTGGAACAGGAGATATAACCGTCAAACCAGGTCCAGAAATCGGTTTCCCTCCAGTACCTATTTTAGTAAAAGTTCCAGATGGTTCTCCACTTTGTACGACTCGTTTTAAGATAATAATTAAAGATACAAAGACGAATGATATTTATGATACTTTAGGATTCATTCTTAGAATAACAGCCTAATCTAAACACTTAAAAACTCTCCACCTTTACTTTTTTAATGAATACACTTGAGAAAGAATATCAGAAATATCGTTGGTTTTACACCTTATCAGGCAAATTAGTCTTAGGCGGTAAATCAGCAGCACAAAACGAAGAACTCTTAAAAAGGCTAAAAAAATTTTCTAATGATTTGTATGTGTTGCATACATCCTCTCCAGGCAGTCCATTTTCAGCAATTCTTTCAGATAAAACTAAAGTCTCAGAAACAGATTTAGAAGAAGTTGCAATATTTACTGGTTGTTTCAGCAGGGCTTGGCGCGAAATGAAAAAAAATGTAAGCGTTGATATTTTTTCTACATCCTCTTTGTCTAAAGATTCGAGTATGAAAATAGGAACTTGGGGAGTAAAGAGCAAAATAAGAAGAAAACTAATAAAACTAAGTCTTGTTTTGACTTTTCAGAAAGATAAATTAAGAGCTGTCCCAGAGATAACTCTAAAGAAAAAAACAGACGGGTTATTAAAAATAATTCCAGGGAATATTGATAAAATTCATTTGTTGACAAAGTTACAGGTACAACTGCCAAAGTCATTGAGTCAGGAAGAAATATTATCCGCTTTACCTTCTGGAGGGGTTAAGCTAATAAAATTATAAATGGTATCACAATTAAAATTTCAGATAGGTAAAAATGGTATAACTGATGGAGTTGTCAATTCTCTTTCTTTAGCTATGAAAAACCATAAGCAAGTTAGAATATCAGTTTTAAAATCCTCAGGAAGAACTAAGAAGAACATAGAATCCTTTGCTTTAGAATTGAAGGAGAGACTGCCATTTAGTTTCGATCATAAGGTAATAGGTTTCACACTTATTTTGTTCAGAATAGCAAAAAAGCATAAAACAAAATCTTTAA
>CAYITD010000001.1:5648-22742 GCA_964366325.1 Candidatus Woesearchaeota archaeon
TAGAGCACAAACCGATTCACCCCCATGTCCAGACTAGGCTAAGACCATAAAACAAAATCTTTATAAGGCTTGTATTTTACCTACTCAAATCACAAATAAAATGGCTAACGTAAAAACTATAAGATCTGATAAGTATAATTTAGCTCTAGCAGAAGCCTTGAAAGAAATTCCAGAATTCGACAAACCAGAATGGGCCGATTTTGTTAAAACTTCTCCTCATAAAGAAAGACCAAGCATAGAGCCTGACTTTTGGCATAAAAGAGCTGCAAGCATTCTAAGGCAAGTATATATTAAAGGCACAGTAGGAGTTGAAAGACTAAGAACGAGGTATGGTGGAAGAAAAAAGAGAGGATCAAGGCCAGCAGAATTCAGAAAAAGTGGCGGTAAAATAATAAGGCTCATTTTACAACAGGCAGAATCAGCAGGATTAGTTGAAAAGGTAAAAGAAAAGCGTTCTGGAAGAAAGCTAACTCAAAAAGGAAAGGATTTTTTGGAGAGTTTTGCAAAATGAATACTCAACCTTTAGAATCTGCTACTAGAAAAACAAAGTTACTAACTTTTAAAGATACAGACGAGATGCTCTTTGATACAGGTAATGGTTCTTTAGCATTATGTGTTAATTTAGGTAACGATCATTTTAGGGAGGAGCATAGAGAAATTACTGTTGAAGTTGAGGATATGCAACAATATAGATCTAGAGTCGCACCAAAATCTAAACATCCCACCATGGGGAAATTACCAATTAATTTAAGTAGAGAAGATCAGGGTTTTTTTATATTTAACTTATATAAGGATATAGAGGACGTACAATATGTTCGCCTAATTAGGCCCGAGATTATTACTCCAGTTCATATTTATGGAGAAAGAAATTTAGTGTTTCTTAGGGAAAGAGTTGCAGGGTCAAAATTCGGAGAAGGAGAAGTACAACAGTTAAAGAAAACTGGTAGATTCTCAAACTCAGCTAGCTACCAATTAATAAGGAGAAGATAAAATGAAAAAAAAATATCAAAAGAAAATAAAGTTATCAGTCCATACTAAAAGAACAAAATGGACGCCTATATGGGCAGTTATAAAAAAATTTGGTCCTGGAAAAAAAATACATCCATCTCAAATGACTAAACACAGAAGACATTGGAGAAGAACTAAGCTAAAGATAAAACCAAGAAGAACTCCAAAATCACACTCAGGATAAAATGGCTGAAAAAATTGAAAGTAAAATTGAGAGAGAATATATTATTCCATTAAGAAAAGAGTGGAGAAAAGTAGCAAATTACAGAAGAACAGGAAGAGCAGTTAAAGAGATAAAGAAATTTATTGCAAGACACATGAAGGTTTCTGATAGAGATACAGATAAAGTCAAGTTAGATATGTATCTTAATAACGAAATTTGGTTTAGAGGTAAAACTAAGCCTCCTGCAAAAATAAAAGTTAGAGCTGTGAGAGAAGGAGAAATTGTTAAAGTTTTCTTAGTTGATATGCCTGAAAAATCAAGATTCCAAAAAATTAAGCAGGAGAAGCTGCTTGATAGAAATAGAGCCAAACAACCTAAATCTCCTCCTAAGTTAGATTCTAAAGAAATAAGTAAAGAAGAAACAGCAGAAGAAAAGAAAAGCGAAAAAGAGAAGGAATTATCAGTTGCAGATCAAAGAGCAGCAGAAGCAAAGCAAGACGCAAAAGCAAAGAAACACACAACAAAAGTAAAAGAGCCTCAAATACATAGAATGGCTTTACAGAAGTAAATTAGAGAAGTTTTAGGCAATCTTTTTATATTGTGAAATTTTAATTGTCCTATGTCAGACAATGAGAATATAAAAAAAGTTTTATTAATTTCTTTAGCTTGTTTAATTGTTTTTATCAATATTTTATCAATAACTTTTATCCTTATTTATAATTTTTCTTTAGACCAGTATCAAAATTACACTGAAGCTCAAATAAAAGATATTTCTTTTAGGTTAAGTTCATTGGAGAAAAAAGATAATGTTCTTTTCTTGAATTTGGAGAACACAGGTAGTCAGGAAATAGCAGGTTTTCAAATTAAGATTTATACAAACGAAAGCATAGGTCAATATGACTTAGAAACTTTTTTATTATATGGCGAAAATTTAACTATAAATTTAACAATAAGCAGTGAAAATTTTCTAAACAGAATTAACATCATACCTCAGTATATAATAGTTGACAAATTTTCAGGAAAAAAAGTTTACTACGACTATGAAAACAGCATAGATTTCACTTTAGATCCTAAAGAAGCTTTAGATACAATAAAAGACTTGTATAACAAACCAATTATTCCAGACAAATATTTTGAAAATAATACAAACAAAAGCTATCTGCCATTGCCGAATATTACTATAGGAGTGAATCAAACGCAACAGCCAATAACTAACTCAACAATTGTACAAAACGACTCAATTCAGAATAATCAAACAGTTGTAAATTCTACAGTATCAGTATGTTCTCAAGGGCAAGATACAGATAGAGACCTATTGCCAGACTTATGGGAGGCCCATTATAACTTAAATTCTAATTCAGTGGATTCAGATAATGATAAAATCCCTGACACTGCAGAAGATTTGGATTTAGATGGATTTACAAATATTGAAGAATTTGAAAAGTGTAAATCACCTCTAGACAAAAACTCTAAACCTTCCCAGAGTAGTTTGCCATTTATTTTAACATATGATGGAAGTTATGTAAACGGTTTAGGTTTAAATGATAATCAAGCCTGGGAAAAATACAAAGTCACAACTACTTCATTAAAAAACATTGGGTTCACGCATATAGGAGTTAAATCTTGGTCAGGAGAGACTTATCCTTCATTAACTTCTCAGAGAATAAATGAACTTCGTTCCCTAAGTTTCAAATTCATTTTATTCCACAGTCCAGGCCACGAAATTTTGGAGGATAAAAATAAATTAGACGCAAATATACATTCTACAAATTCACAAAACCTAAAATATTTCGGAGCTTTCGGGTTTAATCCTTCTTCCTGCTCTTCTTCCTGCTCTTGTTCTTCAAAGCCAAATAGAAATTCTTTAGACCCTGGATACAATGGAAGCGTGTGGCAAGAGGACCTAAATTTATTAAAAGGCGTATTAAATTCTGTAAAGTTAAGAGAGGGAGAACTTGTCATGTTAGATGAAGAAACTTGGGGGCCACTTTCAAGCGATGTTATTAACTGTTACCCAAATGCCTTTTCAGATGGAGGAAGATACTCAGGTTCTCAAAATGAAAGAGAAGCGGCATTTTTTATAAACATGCTAAATCGTGGACTTGATCTAAGAAAAGTAGTAAAATCAGATTCCGCAAACCCTCTATTCTCCTTTTATAATGACCAAACACCTTCTTTAATAGGCACAGAAGGCACGAGTATGCCGGCAGGTGCAGGAGATATACATAGTTCTCCATTTTATCATCTAACTAATTTAAATAATCTAAAAAGGGAGCTTGACGAAGCAGATTTTTCAAATTCATACGCTTGGATAAGCTTAACTATGATAAAAAGAAATAACCTTTATTTAAGAGAGCCAATAGACTTAAAAGTTTCTCAAAAGGCAGGCTATTTACTCAAACAAGAAAATATTCCAGGAGTTATTTTATGGCCTGGGCCAGAGACTTTTAAAGTTGGAAACAGCTATCTAGAAGACGAACACTATATAGAAGAATCGCAGGCATTTATAAAAGGCTATTTGCAAGGGTTAGACACAGGAAATCTAACAGAAATATGTGGAGATGATATGGACAACAATGGAGATTATTATTGCGATGAAAATTGTCCAGGTGTTTTAAATTCAGATTGCGATGGACTTAACGAAACATTCGAATCAGCTTATGGTTTAAATCCAAATTCAAGAGATTCAGATAATGATTTCCTTTCTGATTCTTTTGAAGATCCGGATAAGGATTTTTTCTTCAATATAGATGAGTTCAGAGCAGGAACCAATGCAACAAATCCAGATACAGATGGCGATGGTGTCTTAGATGGCCTTGAAAATCCTTAGTTTCAAATAAAAACTTTAACATATAAAATGAAAAAAGAAACAGGAAATTATGGAAAAAATGCAATTAAAGACTTATTAAATTTTTCAGTAATAAATATAGATAAACCTTCAGGGCCAACAAGCTTTCAAGTTTCAAATTATGTCTGTAAGTCTTTTAAGCTATCAAAAACCTCGCATATGGGTACTTTAGATCCTTTAGTTTCTGGAGTTTTACCATTAACTTTAGGAAGAGCTTGTCGTCTTTCTTCATACTTAATGCATAAAGATAAAGAATACGTAGGGATAATGCGCGTTCATTCAGAAATTCCTATAAAAGAATTAGAAGAAAAAATAAAATCTTTTATAGGCAAAATAATGCAATTACCTCCTGTTAGATCAAGTGTTAAAAGAGAAGAAAGAGAAAGAGAAATAAAATCATTTAAAATATTAGAAATAAAAGGTAAAGATTTTCTTTTTAAAACAGAAGTTCAGGCAGGTACTTATATAAGAAAATTAATTCATGACCTTGGGGAGCAAATAGGCGGAGCGCACATGCTGGAATTAAGGAGAACAAAAGCCGGATTGTTCAAGGAAGAATCAGCAATAACTTTATACGAATTTGATTCCCTAGTTGCAGAACTAAAAAAGGGCAACGAAGAACCATTGAGAAAAATAGTAATTCCAGCCGAGAAAGTAATAAAAGAGATACTTCCAAGTTACGAAATCTCTTCAAATAATTTAAAAAAGATTTTTACAGGTAAACCATTGATGAAATCAGATTTTATATTAAAAATCCCAAAAGAAGAGCTTTTCTCCGTGTTTATAAAAGAAAGGTTCATTGGTATTTACAAAAAAGTAGAAGAAGGCAATATAGCAGCTAGAGCAGAGTTTGTTTTTAATTAGTTTTTTAATTTTAACACTCTAAAATCAAGATTATGTTTATATATTATTAATTCACATTATTAAGATGGAAAAACAACGTTGTTCATGGTGTTTAGGAAATGAATTAATGATTAAATATCACGATGAAGAATGGGGCGTTCCATTACATGATGATAAAAAGCTTTTTGAATTCTTTGTTCTAGATGCTTTTCAAGCAGGTTTAAGCTGGCAGACAATAATAAACAAGAGAGAAAATTTTAGAAAAGCCTTTCATGATTTTAATATTAAGAAAGTAGCTGAATATAATGAAAAAGATTTTCAAAGACTTATGAACGATGCAGGAATAATAAGAAACAGACTAAAAATTCAAGGCACATTAGTAAATGCCAAGAAATTTCTAGAAATTCAAAAAGAATTCAGTTCCTTTGATAAATACATTTGGAGTTTTACAAATCATAAAACCATAACTAACTCTCACAAATCCATAAGTAGTCTACAATCAAAAACAAGTCTTTCGGATAAAATAAGTCTAGATTTAAAAGAAAAAGGGTTTAAGTTCGTTGGCTCAACAATAGTTTATGCTTTTATGCAAGCGTCTGGAATTGTAAATGATCATCTTGTTTTCTGCTTCAGATATAGAGATTTAAGATAATATAGTTATATCTTGTTCCAAATCTCTAATAGACAATTTGAAAATTAGCCGACCAAATTGTCCACATAAAGAATTATAAGGCTTTATTTTTATTATTTACAATGAGAGAATTAATCTACTATTCAAGAACAGCTCCAACTGCAGGGAGTTATATAAAAGATGATCTTCAAGAATCTGGAAGAGTAGACATAGCAATACACACTGTAATTGCTGCCTTTTTTCTTTCACATAAAATAAGAACAGATATGCGTTTACATATGGTTTTCGCAGGACCTCCAACCCCGCCAAGGCATCTTGAAATGCATCCAGTTACAGAGGGAAAAACAGGAGTTGACAAAATATATCTCGCGAAAAAAGACGTTTCATCAATAATAAAAAAAATGCTTTACAAATACAGGGAAGGCGAAAAGAAAGAAGTTTTTCCAGGATTTTGGATTGAGAAAAAAGGTTTTCTGGATTTAGTAAATGAACTAAATAATCAAGACAGAAACGTCTACATTTTAGATCCAGACGGAGAAGACATAAGAGAAATAGAAATAAAAGAAAACCCTATTTTCATCCTTGGCGATCACAAAGGTCTTCCCGACAAAGAACTCAAACGCCTTAAGAAAACTTGTATTCCAGTTTCAATAGGAAAAAGAACATATTTCGCCTCTCAAACTATTTCCATATTAAACAACGAACTTGATAGACGTGAAGACGAAGGAAGATTGTAAATTATTAAGATAGTTTTATAGGATTGTCATGGAGCCAAACAAACAACTAAAGAGCTACAATGTTTTCTACAATAAAGTTATAGTCTCGGAAAAAGACGAGATTTTTATTATCCTATTGAAAGAGTATATGACAACTAAGAGTCAGAACAAAGGTTATGCGTGGTTTTAGGGTTCAATAAATTCAGCAAACGCCATAATGAAATGTTAGGGATTTATTTTAATTTCATGACAAAACATCGACAGATTAAATGCTGTCCGTATGAGTTAGCTATTTCTGAATTAGCGAAGCAACTTAAAGATGTTAAGAATAAATGAATCACTTTGATTAATTTATCAGGTAATAACTATCAAGTAGTTACAAAATAGAAAGGTTTAAATATTCTTTATTTTTAGAAAATACATGAAAACAACTTATGAATCTCAAGGAAAAATAAAAGGAAGACTTAATTGGAAACTGAAGAGAGCATTAACCATAACTGCTTTAGTTGGTGGCTTTGGAGTATTAGGATATGGAGCAAACTATATGGCGAATACTTTGCGTAGTAGTTTGTTTAGAGACAGAACAGACTTTGTTAAAGAAGGTACCTATGAGGGTTATCAAGCACGAATAGGAATAGATGGTATTGCAAGAGGAGTTGCTATTATGGTGGATGATTATTGCGGTTTATCTGCTAAAGACTATAATAAAGATGGAAGATTTGACGAAATTCATTTAAACAGATTACCAAAAGGACATCCTTTAGAAAAATTAGCAAGTCCTACAGAGCTTGAAAAAGTTTATTCAGCTATAGAAAAGCAATAAAATTTATTTTTTTATTTTAGGAAATCTTTTATTCTCAAGGATTTACCAACCGTTTAATTAACAATATTCATAGATAGGAGAATTTATACCTCAAGTAAGACATAACTTACTATGGTTCAGATAGACACAACTAAAGTAAGCTCAAAAGGGCAAATAGTCATCCCTATTAGCATGCGCGATAATTTCAAAGAAGATATTGAATTCGCGAAAAAAACAGAGCAAGCCTATGAAAGACATAAAAGAGGGGAATTCAAGAGCCTGCCAGCGAACAAATTTCTTGAAGAACTTGATAAATAGTAAGTGTTGTCTATGACAAACATTTTCAAAGAACAATTTCTAAGATAAAAGACCAAGAATTACAAAAAAACGTTAAGAACAAAATAAGAAAAATCATAGAAAGTCCTGAAATTGGTAAACCCCTGCGGAATGTGAGAAAAGGAACAAGAGAAATTTATGCAGGATCTTTTAGAATTTCTTACACATCTCATAAAGAAAAAAACACAATAGAATTTCTAGCTTTTTATCATAAAGATGGACAATAAAACAGCACTACCTAACTCCAACTAAACAATTTTCATTCTTTCCATAAACCCTATCCAATGTAGAAAGATGGGTAGCTAATCTAGCCAAGCGATCATAAAAACGCAGAGTATTTTCAAGGTCTATTTGAGAGCCATTTTCAGAAACTAATCTACCTAGAGATTCTAAAGTTTTTCTTACTTCAACCTCTGGTTCCTGGTAAGCAAGTCCTAAAACGCCTCTTAAAAGAGTAGGATCCTCTTTCATTTGAGAATCAACCATTTCCCTGGAGCCATCCAAGCTGGTTTCTTCATCAAAAACCAAAGGGCTATATTCAAACATTCTTTCTAAATCTCTCTTCAAAGTTCTAAAGAGTAAAGGAGATGTTTTACCTGCAGATATTTGCTCAGCAGCTGATAAAGCATAAGCTCCTAAAACCAAATTCCTCATAAAGCCATTCATGAATTGCAGTATAAATATTTAATTATAGTCAACGACCTTAACATCTTCCCTTTTTGTCCTTGACTCATCAAGATTTGTTATCTTTTCAAATCTTGAGTGCACTCAAGGAGATCTGAGAAAAGATTGTATAACCAAGCATAACAATGATTAAAAAGAGAGCACCCATAAAATTTTCATGGTAAAAGGAGCATCGATAAGATTTAAGTCATACGAGGAAACTCTGCCAAAAGTCTTAGATCTGTTTAAAGTTTCTAGGGAATTAAAGAAATATGATAAAATAGTAATAAAACCTTTTCTTTCTTCAGAATCAGAAAAATCAACTTCTCTGGAATTAATAGAAAGCATTCTAAAGTTCTGTCTAGCCCACAAGAACCCAGTGGCTGAAATATACATAGCTGAAGGCGTAGACGGAGAAGATACAGGATATCTTTTTGATGCTCTTGGGTATAGAAAACTCACAGAAAAATACAATGTCGGCCTTGTAGATTTAAATGATGCAGAAACATCAGAGATAGAAAATGACTCATTTATCAAGTTCTCTACTATTGAGTTTCCAAAAATATTGTTGAATTCTTTCTTAATATCTGTAACTAAACTTTCACACGATGAAGAAACAGAAATAACAGGCTCTCTTTCAAACATGCTAGGAGCTTTTCCTTCTTCCAAATACAAAGGGTTCTTTTCAACAAAAAAAAATAAAATAAGAAAATGGCCAATAAAATATTCAATTTATGACATTATAAAATGCAAGCTTCCAGATTTTGCGGTAATTGATGCATCGGACAAAGGGTTTATCCTTGCAGGTCTTCCTTTCGAGTTAGATAAAAATGCAGCAAAACTTTTAGAGAAAAATTGGCAGATGGTTCCATATCTAAATCTAATTCATGAGAATACTCCTAAAGAGGAAGAGTCAAAAAATACTAAAGGAATACAATAAATATATTAACTTTAAGTTTTTATTCTAAACATGAAGAAATCAGTAAGACTGCATATTACAGGAAACATGCAGGCAATGTTTTATGAGAGATATATAAAGGAAAACGCCCAGTTAAACAATTTAAAGGGCTATTTTAGAAAGTTAGAAGATGGTCGCTATGAAATTTTTTTAGAGGGGAACTTTGACAACGTCAACTCAATGATAGAATTATGTAAAAAAGGCTTTCAGCAGTCAACGGTTAGAAATCTTGATCTAAAAGAAGAAAAATTCCAAGATTTTAAAGATTTTAAAGTTTTGAAAATTTAATAAAGATAAATTTTAAAAGTCGCCTTCTTCAGGACTTTCATTATCTTTCTCTTCATCCTCATCTTCGTCGTCCTCATCTTCAAATTCTTCATCTTCTGCTTCTTTGTATTCTTCAACCATATTCAAAATAACCTCCTTTCATTACTCATTTAGACCCTTTTTAAAGTTTATTTTTCTTTATAATATGCTTAGAAACATCTTAAACAAAATATATAAATGTTACCAAACACATAAACCTATGAGCAGAGGAGATTTAATTCAAGAAGAAAGATTGAAAAAATTAAATGATTTAAGAAAGCAAAATATAGATCCATATCCAAATTCCTTCGATGTTGATTCTTATTCTCTTTTCCTGCAAAATAAATATCAAAATTTAGAAAAGGACAAGTACACAAAAGACAAGGTCAAGATTGCCGGCCGTCTGGTTTCTTCTCGTGATCTAGGTAAAATCGCTTTCGGAGTTCTGCAAGATGGCGAAGGAAAAATACAAATCGTCTTACAAGATAAGGAAACTCCAGAAAAGGTATTTTCATTCTTCAAAAAATACATAGATTCAGGAGATTTTATAGGAATAGAGGGAACCATATTTAGAACACAACGTGGTGAGCTTTCTGTTTTAGTGAAGAAACTTGAATTGCTTTCAAAGTCTCTTCTTCCCTTGCCTGAAAAATGGCATGGCTTAAAAGACGATGAAGAAAGATTAAGAAAAAGATATCTAGATATAATAATGAATCCAGAAATCAAGGAGATGTTTATTCGTAAGAGTAAATTCTGGAATTCAATGCGTTCTTTTCTTTTATCTCACGATTTCCTTGAAGTTGAAACTCCAGTTTTAGAAACCTCAGCAGGAGGAGCAGCCGCAACACCATTTGTGACTCATCATAATTCTCTTGATTTAGATGTTTTTTTAAGAATTTCAATGGGAGAATTATGGCAGAAAAAATTAATGGTTGCAGGTTTTTCAAAGACCTTTGAAATAGGCAGACAATTTAGAAATGAAGGGATGGATGCAGAACATTTACAGGATTATACTCAGATGGAATTTTACTGGGCATATGCAAATTATCTTCAAGGCATGTCCCTAGTTGAAAACATGTATAAACATCTTGCAAAAGAAGTATACAACAAAACAAAATTCTCAATAAATGAACATGCATTCGATTTAGCAAAAAAATGGGACCATCTTGATTTCTCAGATACGATAAAAAAATTTACAAAAGTAGATATAACAAAAACCTCAGAAAAAGAAATGGAATCAAAATTAAAAGAATTGAAAGTAGAATACCAAAGGAATTCAGATAAATTCACTTTGATAGATGCTTTATGGAAGTATTGCAGAAAGAAAATTTCAGGTCCGGCTTTTGTAGTAGGGCATCCTATTGAGATCTCTCCTTTGGCTAAAAAAGATCCTAAAAATCCAAAGAAAGTTGAGCGTTTCCAAGTTATCTTAGGAGGCAGTGAAGTAGGAAATGGATATAGTGAGCTTAATGATCCTTTAGATCAGGAATCTCGTTTCCTAGAGCAGCAGAAGTTAAAGGATTCAGGCAATTTAGAGGCCCACTCACATGACTTGGATTTCGTTGAAGCTCTTAAGTATGGGATGCCTCCAACCTGTGGTTTTGGGGTCTCAGAACGCTTTTTTGCCTTTTTAGAAGGCAAACCAATAAGGGAAACCGTGATCTTTCCTCTTATGCGACCAATCATAAAAGATTCCAAAGAAAAAGGAGGAAACTCATAAAAAATAAAATGGTTGACTTAATAATAAAAAGTAAGATAAAAGATGCAGTAAAAGAATTAAATGTGGCTGCAGAAGTCTCAGAAGCTCTCAATAAGAAAGTCCTAGAACTCCTAGATCATGCAGCCCAAAGGGCTAAAGCCAATGGCCGAAGAACTTTGCAAGCTAGGGATTTGTAAGTAGTTTTAAGAGGTATTAAAAAATGGAAAAAGAAGTTTCTGATGAATACATGAAGAAGGTAGAAGAGTTAGCTGACAATCATTTTAAAAAATATAGGGTCAGAAAGATGAGCATACAAGAGCTTGATACTCTTACAGACTTATTTAAGGAAAACTAAACAATTGCTAGATCAGACTAATAGATAAAACTATATAATTGAGCATCTTTACAAAATATGACAGATGAACTAATAATAAAAGCTTTTGAGTCAGTAGGCATACCTAAAATGCAAACCACAATTTATTTAGATCTTCTAAAAAATAAAGAATCTACAGCAACTCAAGTTTCAAAAAGAACAAAGATGCATAGGGCTAATGTGTATGACACTTTAACAAAACTTAAAGAAAGAAATTTAGTCTATTTATCTAGTAAGGAAGGGAAACAAGTTTTCGTTGCTTTGTCAACAGATTTGATTATTAATGAGGAGAAAGACAAATTAGAAAATCTAAAATCCGCTATGGATTACATAAAAACGACCTATGTATCTGGCGCAACTCCAAAAGTTTACACTTTGGAAGGATTAAATGCCGTAAAAAGCATTTTATTTAGTCTCTTAGAAAAAAAGGCAGATATTTGGATTTACGGACTTGCAGAAAATGAAAGCGTAATTAATGTTCTTAACGATAAATTAATGCACGCATTTCATCTTGAAAGATTAAAAAAACATATTGAGCTCAAATTGCTTTTTTATAAGCTTCCTGAAGAAGAAGTTAAAAAACTTAGTAACATAAAGTTTACCGAAGCTAGGCTTTTACCAAAAAATCAACAGTCAAGAGCTTCTCAAATAACTCAGATAGTCTGTGGCGGTTTTGTTTATGTTACTCTTTGGGTTGATCCAATTCACTCAATCGTGATAGAAAGCGAGATTATTGCAAAAGAATATCTTGACTTATACAATATACTTTGGGAATATTCTAAACCTATAATTTAATTGCTCGAACTGAGTTCAATACTACGCAGCTTACTGTGATAGGGATTTTATTTTACAAGAAAAGTCTCGTGCCATACAACTATTATGGCTGGCTACTGCGCCAAAATATATACTAAGGAAAATAAATTTTCATATTCAAACAAAAATGACAAAATTAAAAAATAACGTAGAAAAATTGAACTCTTTGATAAAAGAAGGCAATATTGTAGAAGCTTTCGAGAAATATTACGGAGAGAATGTAGTAATACAAGTGAACGGAAACTCTCCAGTGACTGGAAAAGAAGCAAATAGAAAAAGAGAGATGATATTTCTTCAAGAAATAGAAAAATTGAATAGTGCTGAAATAAAGTCAGTTACTTTTGGAGGATCTGAAGATAATGTTTCAATGACAGAATGGGCTATAAATATTGAAAATAAGGCTGGAGAACAAAAGACTATCTATCGTGTAAATGTTCAACACTGGAAAGACAATAAAATAATAAATGAGAAATTATATTTTTGCGGCGATCAAAAATTCTAAACACAGATGACAAGCGCAAACAATGAAGACGTAATTTTTAAAAGAAAAGAAGGAACAAACCAATATAATAATATTAAAATTACAATAAAAACGAGAATATTTAGATATAAAGATTCAAAATATGAAAATGCTCCTTCTAGGGAAATTAAGAAGTGGTTTGAGTCTCGCAGAATTTAAGCATTAAATTTAGAAGTATGAAGCCATACAGCTTTACTATATATACTTCTTTTATTACAAAATAATATGAAGAAAAAAATGAATAAAAAAGGATTATCAAGTTGGCTTGGTTGGGCAGTTACATTTTTAATAGTCGCGATAGTAGCTGGAATATTAGGATTTGGGTTAATTTCTGGAGTTTCCCTTACAATCGCAAAATGGCTGGCAATAATTTTCATAGTACTGTTTATAATTTCAGTAATAGCTCATACAATAAAAAGAGCTTAGTTACCTAAAAATACAAGTTAAGGAAAAATGAAAAACAAAGATAATAAAAATTTAATAATCGGCATAGTAGTTGTAGTCTTAATCCTCGTCCTATTTGGGAGTTTTGGATTTGGTTCTAGGAATTATGGGATGATGGGTAGTTTTGGAACCAGTTTTATATTTTTAAATTGGATTTTGAATGTTTTAGTTATAATTCTAATAATTATAGGAATTTATTGGTTAATTAATAACCTTGATTACTTCAAAAGGAGAATAAGATGAGAATAAGTCTTATAATATTTGGTGTGATTTTTTTAGTTATCGGAGGATTGTTGTATTTTGTGCCAATGCAAGAGATTAAGGCAGATACGACTACTACTGGAGTTGGAGATTCAGATACGCGTACATCATCTGCTAGTGTAACAGTTCCCACAGAATGGGCTTATGCTTCTGTTTTTATTGGTTTTGTTTTTCTAATACTCGGTTTTGCAATCCCTGATAGGCTTAGAAAAAGCGATTTAAAAAAAGATTCTTATGAAAAAATAGTCGAGTCAAAAGAAGATATTGAGGTTGGAGATGGGAACAAACGCAAGATTGTTAGAGAAAGAACTGAGAGACATAGGGGAAGAAAGGATGAAAATGATAATTAACAAAATAGGAGGAAGTAAATAATGGCAAAGAAAAGCAGAGGCGGTAGAATGAAGGCTGTAAGAGCAAGAGCAGCAAAAAGTCATCACGGCGGCAAGGGCCCTATAAAGAATAGACCTGCTGGAAAAAATGTAATGAAAACTTAAAGAGCATTTAGAGAAATGTTTAGGTTGCAGTTATTATTTATGGTTTTATTTCTCGAACTGAGTTCAATGCCCCACAGCTTGCTGTGTTTAGGATTTTTATCGTACAATAATAAGTTTTATCTAATAACCTAAAACTTTTTTGATTAAAATAAATAAAATGGAAAAATGGAATTCAACAGAGATAAAGGATGATTTGGAAATAAAATACCTAAAAAAAGAATTAAGCTCTTTATTTAAAATTGCTCTCAAAATGGAGAATAAATTAGATAAATCGGAAAGATAAAAAATGGAACAAACAAAAGAAGACAAATTGGATGAAATAAAAAATTGTATAAATCAAAAAGATAGTTTATACTGCATACCTAGAAAAGACGCAGAAACTTTTGAAAAAGATAGCCGAGCTGAAGGAAAAGGTACAATACCCATAATGACTTATGGAGATTATATAATCTACCTAAAAGCAGAAGATTCCCTTCTTCCAAAGATTGCTTTATCTAAATTTAATTATACCTCTGGAACATTTGAGAAAAAATGGGGGCAAGATCATAAAACTATTGTTTTAACGCCAAATCATTCAAGCATTCGTAAAGTTGAAATTGAGATCCAAGGAATAGACATCCATAATATGCAATTGTTGCCAGATAAAACTGGAGACGTTATTGAAGATACTGCTAAAATAAAAATAACAAGACACTACAGGTTTGCTGAAGGCGATTCTGAAAATAAAGAAGATTCTAGTTTAGCCTCTCCTGGTGAAACTCTAGCAAGGTAAAGTTTAACAACACTTTTTACACAATGGCAGTTCAAAATAATTATCAAAAAATAGTCCCGTTTATAGTATTTATCTTAGCATTATTTCTATTCTTTAAACTCATCCAGCCTATGATAACTATTATCTTAAGCAGCATATTACTCGCATATATTTCTTTTCCTCTATCTAAGAGAATAAATAAAAAGATATCGAATAAATCTCTCTCTATTATTTTATCTTTATTGATTATAGTTGTTATTGTGCTAGTTCCATTTACTTTTCTGACTTTAGGAATAGTCCAGCAAGGATATTATTTTTATAATTCATTATCAAATAACATAGTTAAAGGAGCTTTGTTTGGCTATAGTTGTACTAGTTTAGATTCGAAAGTATGTTTAGTCCTTAATCAGGCAGAAAAATTCAGTTTAGAACAATTATCCAAATTTGGTTTCGATAAACAAATACAGAAGTTTCTACCAAGTATAGAAGAGAAGATAACCAATTTCATCCTAAGCGTACCAATAATAGTTGCTGGAATAATTATTACAGTAATAATTGCTTATTTTATTCTAAAAGATTGGGAAAACTTATTAAAAAAAATAGCTGACTTGCTCCCGATGAGAGCAAAGACAATAAAAAGACTCAATAAAGAATTCAGAGATATAGCACACACAGTAATATTTGCACAGTTATTTGTTGCATTGATACAAGGCGTTGTTGGAACTATAGGATTTTACATGCTTGGCGTTCCATTTCCAATACTCTTAGGAGTCGTATTAGCCTTTTCCGCTCTAATTCCAGCAATCGGGACAGCGATGATATGGTTACCTGCTTCACTATATCTTATTTTAATAGGGTATTTCTCTCATGACTACTGGGTTTTAGGCAAAGGGGTTGCTCTATTTTTCTATGGTGCCTTGATAATTAGCATGATTGATAATATTCTGCTCGCCAGAATAGTACATTCTAAAGCTAAGGTAAGTCAGATAATTACAATTATAGGAGTTATAGGCGGAGCAAGTTTATTTGGATTTATTGGAATATTCATAGGTCCAATATTGTTGCCCTTGCTCATAACTTACTTTGAGACATTTAAAGAAAAGTTTATGTAAATTTTAGGATCGCTTTTTTTCTATATTATTTAACAATCAAAAAAAGTTTAATAACTCTAATAATTATTTACTTAAAGAAAAAGAGGAGAAGATGCCAAAAAACAAAGCTAAAGGTTCAAAAGTAGAAAGAGAGCTTGTCAAACTACTAACAGAACAAGGCTGGAGAGCAGTCAGAGTAGCAGGTTCAGGAGTTGCAGACGAATCTCCCTGCGATTTAATTACTGCAAAACTTGGGAAAAAAGGTTTTGCGGTAGAAGTAAAATCAAGCAAAAAATCTTCAATTTATATTACAAAAGAACAAATTTCAGATTTTGTCATGTTTACACAAATAACTGGTCTAGACCCTGTAATAGCTCTTCGTTTCAACCATGAAGGCTGGTTGTTTTTACATCCTCATCAATTAAGAGACACAGGAAAGTTTTGGGTCGCTTCCTTAGAATCAGCAAAATCAGAGGGGAAAAGATTCAGTCAGTTTTTTGAATAGAGAAGTTTGAATTAATACTTATCTGAAACCTTCAGCCTGAAAAACAGAAGAGTTTCAGCGTGTCAAGAACACTTAAAACAAATTGCGTAAATTATTTGTGTTCTTGAGCACACGAGATTTAGTTTGCGTAAGCCATTATTTTAATTAAAAAACCCGCAAACATAAATGCTCGATGTATCAAACTTCTTCTTAGAGAATTTTGCAAAATTCTCAATAGCAATAACTGCAAACTTCCCTTGGTGTTTTTTCAATAAATTTCCGTTTTAAACAATTTCTACACACTTCTTTTTTGCAAAGTGCACAGATTTTAAAATTCACCTTAACAGTTTTTTTACCACAAGACAAACAACTTTTCAGACAATTAAAACACACTTTATTTTTTCTAAAACTATCTTCATCACTTTGATTAATCGAAACAACTTTCTTACACTCAGGGCATTTTAAAGAACAATTTTTACATATTTCTCTTCCCGAAATTTCTGATACTATTTTCTCTCCGCTTAAACAAACAAAGCTATCACAGTTAGAGCATTTTTTTATACTTTCTTGTAAACACAATTGTCCTCCTGCACATAAGTAAAATTCTTCTCCTTCTTTCTTTGACTCTTCGCATTTTAAACTAATTTTATCATCTAAAAGATTATAATCAAGATCTAAATATCTTAAATTTCCCTTTGTAGATTTAAGGTATATTTGAAATTTATAGAAAGGTAAAGACATAATTGTAGTATTCATCAGAGAATTGTTTATGTTAAGACTATGTTTTTGTATCTCATCCTTTATCAAAGCACT
The DNA here is from genome assembly GCA_964366325.1 of Candidatus Woesearchaeota archaeon. GTDB lineage: Archaea > Nanobdellota > Nanobdellia > Pacearchaeales > GW2011-AR1 > UBA73. Next base: position 22,666 of record CAYITD010000001.1, read on the forward strand.
TTTTTCCTTGCTAAATTGTTCATTATCTTTTAAGAAATCTGTTTTTATTTTTTCTATATTTTCCTTTATCTTTTCTA
>CAYITD010000001.1:22842-190082 GCA_964366325.1 Candidatus Woesearchaeota archaeon
TTATCTTTTAAGAAATCTGTTTTTATTTTTTCTATATTTTCCTTTATCTTTTCTACTTTAGAAAGATCCTCAGTTTTATTCTTTTTCTCAAGAATTTTAATCTGCGCCTCATTTTTTCTAATTTCATTTAATTTCTCTTCATTAAGCTTTCTGTAATGATCTTCTATTCTTTGAGTTTCAAGATCAAGCTGTTTCTTAACTTTAGATCCAGCCTTGTCTATTCTATCTCTTAAAACTAGTTTCAATTCATTTTTCACAATTTCATAATTCGTTTTAATTTCATCTTGAGAAAAGTCGCTCTTCTTAAAATCTTCAGTCTTAAATTTCTCCAAGTCAAAATTTATTAGTTTACCCTCAAAAGCATAAAAATAGTTTATTATTTTTTCATTTTCATTTAAATACTGTAAAGTTGTTAAGAAAGTATAACGGAAAATATTTTTATAATAGGTATTTTTATTAGTCTTTATTATTTCTGCATTTTTAAATTTCAAGTTTTTATTTATAACACTAGAAATGTCAATATCTTCGTTTATTTTTAAGGAAGTTAATTTGCCTTTATTATCTAGAAATTCAGCTATAGTTTTTATCAGAAAGCTTTCTTTTGTGGCAAGTTCATATTCTTCTTTGTAGTCTTCTGGATTAAAAACAACATAATAAGGGGATTTCTTTCCATAAAAATTCTCGAATAATTTAGGAACATTTTTCACAATTAACTTCTCACCTTCCCAGGTTACTTCAGAGTTAAGTTTTCTGAAAAAGTTCTCAACCAAACTATTTACTTCACTGCTCGAACTGAGTTTATCAGTCTCAGTTTGAGGCTTAAAAATCCCCTGTTCGCTGTCATCGGGATTTTTATTTTCCATCATCTAAAACCTTCTTATTAATCTCTTTATATTTTTGATAGTCTTCAATTCCTTTCTGAATCATTTTGTTTATTTCTTTAACGTCTTTAGCAAAATGCTCTAGGTTGTTCTTAGAGTCTAAAAATGACTCCATCAACATTTCCTCTATTTTATGTATTCCTTCTTTATTTTTTTCATCTAGCCCAAGATTAAACAATATAATTGGTAATTCTCCAATTACAAGGCCTATACAACACATTTTGTTAATGATCAAATCAACAACATGCTCTTCCATCGTGTTTTTCGTCGCTAAACTGTAGATATTCATATCCTTTTTTTGCCCTATTCTATCTATTCTCCCTATTCTTTGTTCAACAGACATAGGGTTCCAAGGCAAATCATAATTAATTAAGTTATTACAAAATTGAAAATTCAAGCCTTCAGATCCAGTCTCTGTGCTTATCAATATTTGAGCATTTTCTCTAAATTCTTTTATTATTTTATCTCTTTCTTCGCTGTCTTGCCCTCCTAGAAATTCAACAATTTTCAAATCTAATTCTTTAAGCTTCTCAGAAATATACTTGAGAGTTATAGGATGTTTTGTATAAATCAAAACTTTCTGATTATCATTTTTAAAAATTTCTTTTATAATCTCAATAAGTTTCTCAATTTTAGAATCTTTAGAAAGTTTCTCATATTTGTGGAGTATTTCAAACGCAGCCTTTCTTGTTTTCTCATGATATTTTTCATCATTAATTATTCGTTTAAGCGATTCTTTAGCAGCCATAGAAGAACTGGTTATTTTGGGTAAAATAGCAAAGATTATCAGTTTACCATTTATTTCTCTCCCAGAATAAGAGTAATACTGTTTTCTTAATAATTCACAAACATCTTGATAAATTTCAAACTCTTCTTTAGAGAGCTCAACAGAAACAATTTTAGGCATTCTTTTCTTATAATCAACGTTAGTTTCAGATCTTATTCTTCTTATCATGACCTCGTTCAATTTTTTCTTTAATTCATGTGGATTTAAAGGCTTTCTCTTGTTTCCTTTATGCAAAAATTTATCTCTAAATTCTTTTATAGTTCCTAAATGTCCTCTTTTAAGCAAGTGTAGCAAATTATACAATTCAAATAAATCATTCTGAAAAGGTGTCGCAGTTAAGATTAAGAATCTTTTTTTCTGTACTCCATCAACAAATTTCCATCGCACACTGCTCTTATCTTTCAATTTATGTGCTTCATCAACAATTAGCAAGTCCCAGCTCTGTTCATGCGCTTTATAGTGCCTAAATCTTCCGCTCTCTTTATCATAATTTTTAACTCTATCTATAGAAGCAATGACGAGATTAGAATTATTCCAGTCATTCTCATTTTCTATGATTTTAAAATCCAATTCAAATTTACTTTTTAACTCTGCGAGCCATTGGTTAACTAAGGAAGGAGGAGTAAGTATCATTATTTTTTTTGCAAATCCTCTTTCAATGCTCTCTTTTATAACAATTCCAGCAGTAATCGTTTTTCCAAGCCCAACTTCATCAGCAAGTAAAGCAGTTCCATTCATATCTCTCAGTATTTTTAAAGCTCCTTCTCTTTGATGAGGCAGTTCATATTCAAGGTTTTTCTTTATTTTATGGTAAGATAATATTTCTTTTATTTCATTATCCTTAACAAGTTCCTCTGCTTTAATTTTTAAATCAAATAGATCAGATGACTCTATATCTTTTCTTTCTAATTCATCAAAATAAATCTCTTCATCATTTGAAAAGTTTTCATTAATTATTATATCTTCCATCTTTTTGAGAAATTTTCTGGAATCGAAGATATTTAATCTTAATTATAGAAGACTTTCAATTATTGCGAATCAAAACTCGCTGCCTCTAATAACAATCTGGCAGGTTGCAGATCTAGGTCTATTATTCTGCAAATCTGCACACTTAATATAATAAGTTACGTCAGAGTTCCAAGTAGTAGTATGTGTTATTCTTTTAGTTGGATCATCATAGATCAAAGGCAATCCTTGCTCAAAAACATAATCACAACTAGTTGTAGAGTAAGCACATTTAGCTTCTTCATCAGTTATCACTTTTACATTCTCTCCATCTTTCAATACTCTTGTTATTTTAGGAGCAGCATTATCCGCTATAACTGCAAAACTAGTATTAGTCTCAGCAATGTTTCCTCCAGCATCTATGCATCTATAGAAATATTGATAGTTGCCCGCAACTAAATCTAGACTTTGATTATGCAACGGAGTTCCACTACCAAGCATTTCAAACTCAGAACCTACTACTTCTTCAGGAGATAGAAAACAAGTAGACGCACCATTATTAGCACCATTGGCAGTTTCAATTTCAAAATTAACTGTAGCAGTGTTTGTTCCTCCTCCAGCCTTCGTTCCAGTCGTCTTAGAACTCTTTATAGTCAAATCTTGAGTTCCTTTTAGTACAAGAGGTGAACTAACAGTCATAATATTTCCCTTCATATCTTTACATCTAAAGAAGAAGTTATTATTTTCCAGATTTTTAACTCCAGTTAATTCACCCATACAGACATAATTTAGATCAGCGTTTACTTGGTAAGGTGCAGTTGCACATTGCATTACATTTTCCATAGCATCATAAGCTTTGTCTTGCCTACTCCATTTACATTCTGCAGGCTCATTTACATAAACTGATATTGGGACTTTATCAATATTATTTCTAACTGGACTTCCAGTTAAGATAGAGGTACCTGCAATTTCAGGTTGCCTAGTGTCTGGCCCATCATCAACACAGTAGCTAAACGCAAACGCTCCAAGATTTTCATTTCCATTAGCATCTTGACATCTTGTGTATAGTGTATAAGTTCCACCATTATGAATTTCAGGAATGAAATTAGTAGAAGTCGCGTTTCCTGTTTCTTGGGCAAATGGATCAGGAACCTTTAATTCCTGAATGTGGTCTTTTTCAAACAAGGAAGTGTCTCCAAATGGAAAGTCTAAATCATTAAGTTTTTGTTCAAGACCAAAGCCAATTCTACATTGTGCAGGCTCATCAGTTTTTATTCCGAATTTCAGTCTGGTGAACGCTTCTAAACATCCTTTCTTAGCACCAATTTTAACTATTTTAACGCCTTGGTTTGGCGGATTAATAGCATTATCTGGAATATATCTCAATCCTTCGGGACTAAGAGATTCGTCCCACAGAGTTATTGTCGGAGCTTTAACATCGAACTTACTAACCCAAACACAGCTTTCTTCCTTAGTTCCTTTATTAACAATTTCACAAGCCTGGCCTAAGCTTTTACACCTATATTCGGAGCAAGGCATCAAAGGATCTGAATTACATTTTTCACAATTCTGTCCACCAGTAGGAGGTTGCCAAGGAAGACATTCAAATCTAACAATTTCTTTCTTTTCTTTTTTGTAAGTCAATAAAAAGATAGCCACCCCAACTCCTAGTCCAATCAAGCCAGCATTAGCAACTAAAGGATTAGAAGCCGAAAGCACAGGGTTTGGCCCGCTTCCTAAAAGAGATAGAGTTTTCCAAGTCGTGACTCCTCCAAAACCAGCAAGAGCAACTGCATGAGTTGTCCCTTTATCAAATCCAAATAAATTTCCTAAAAGCGTAACTGCTCCATAAACTATTCCTCCCCAAAGGAATCCAGAAAGTAGCGCTCCAGCGCCCGTAGCCCCAGCACTTGCTGTCCCAAATGCTTGTCCATTAAACAATTTACCGATGCTGCCATAAAGACCACCTTGATTAGCAGCAGGTCCAGTGCCAGCAGGAAGTTCACCAGTAGTGACTCCATCTTTCGCAACCGCAAATCCTTTTCCATCAATAATTGTTTGAGTGCCTTCAGCATTTATGCCAAGAGTTCCTGGAAGATGTTGAGCTCCATCTGGTCCAACAATTACATTTTTATTTAAAGTCCAACCAGCTGTTTGTTGTTGAGTCGTTAATACCCCTGCACTTGCAGCCGCAGGAGTTTGAGTAGCTATAGGTGTATTGCTCGGCGGTCCACGAGCGTTATCCAAAAAACCATCAGCATTCACAATTCCAACATAATTCGAAAAAATAAAACTCACATAAAAACTAGTTCCAATCAACAGTAAAATTTGCAACCAAGCAATAAAAATAACTTTTTTCCCTCTTCTATTTAGCATTCAATCATCAATAATTTCAAATTTATAAACATTCCGAAGAAATATCAAGGTACGATAGAAAATTTAACATCTTTACCGCCGCCACCTATATAGAAATTTTCTAGTCCAAGAAAACCTCTAACTACATATTCTCCTGGTTGTTTACTTCGTTCATCCAAAGGAAATATGCCAATGTTTAATGGGTGACGGAAATTATTTGGGCTTGGAGAAGTATATCTAAATCTTTCAACTAATTCTTCTCTTCCAGAATTTATTCTCACTAATTCAATATTAACATTATCAGTCATAGCAAGATTATCTTCCAAAAATGTAATAGTTATTGGTTCGTTAGATCTTAAAACGCCCCCATAACGAGGTAAAGATCCTATAAAATCTTCTGGACGAATACCATTAGGATTGCTTTGTATTTGCTTGCATACAGCTACTGTTGGAGCATTCTGATAGGCCAAATAAATGTTTTCCAACCCACTATTTCTAGAAGTCCCATTTACCAAGGAACCATTAAAATTTCCGCTAGGGGCATTAACATTAACCGTTTGAATTACCTGACTTCTAGATGCTTCAGCATTAGATCTTTGCAGACCAGCGCCAAATACTTCTCGACCAAATTCAGCTCCACCAGGGGCATTGTTATCAACTCCAAGTCCCCAAAGTCCAAGTCCCAAAAGTGTTAGTCCTTCTCCCTCAGAGCTTCCTTGCTCAGGAGGTTGTTGCGTTCCTGTATAGTTATAGTTAGCTTGAGGCGCTTCGCATCCAGCTCCAGCAATTGATATTAATCCTGCCATTCCTGTTTTTCTCAATTTATTTGCCAAACTCATAATTTCCAGAGTTTTTCAAAATATTTAAATCTTTCTATTTGTTGTAACTATTAAGAAATAACATTATAAGGTCCTATTTTTTAGAATCCCCTATTTTTGCTTGGGTTATCTTATATCCCTTAGTATATCCTTGTGATCCTACAAAATTCACTTTCGGCCCACAATCACCCATAGACATACATAATTGAGCCCTCTTTAACTCTAATTCAGCATCAAGGCATTCACAATTTTTAACACATTTCCAGCCTCCGCTTATACCTTTTTCATAAGTGACTGGGCAAACTGCATTAGCTTGAGCGCAAACTGTTTTAGCATCACCATCTTGCCAGAAATTTAGCCCAGGAGGTATTTTGGCAACACAAGCTCCCCTTGGAATTCCTCCCTGACTAGCAGTCTCTACTACTTGTTTCCTAAGTTCTACTAAAGAGTTAGTATCAAGAGAAGTTCCATTCGCAACAGATCCCATCAGAGTATACTCGACTCCAGGAAGCCATGTGCAGTCTCTCTTGTCTCCATTTTCACAATCGCTCCTTTCTTTTACAGTTGTGCAATCTTGCCATCTATTTACTCTACAGGCTGCCTGTGAAAATGTTCCTAAAGAAGTTTGCACTTTATCTTCTATACATTCTTCCTGTCTAAAATCCGCGCAAGGTTCAGACACAATCTCTCCATTATTACATAGCTGTCTATAAAATCTGCTTCCAACTGGTCCGCCTCCAGTTTTCAAGAATGCAGGAGATACAGTCTGTTTAGACTGATAATTTGCAACAGCATCTTTTATAGTTTGATCGACCCATGTACTTCCTATCTCTTGTCTAGGACTGAAATCAAAAGCAGAATCGTATGCACACCACGATTCTCCATGTAATTTTTTCTCTCCAGAATCATCTACACAATTTAAACTCTGACAGACAAAATCACCATATGTAGGGTTTGCGGTATCGCTTCCAGATTCTCTACAATAACTACCTAAGAGATAATTGCAATTCCCACAACTCTGAGAGTTTTCATTTCCTAAATTAGGGCTACAAGAATCTTTCTTGTCTAAAATATTTGCCCAATAAGCTTTATCATTTACTTTTTTAGCATCGTAAATATTTGCAGGGTTTCCACAACTATCAACAAAATAAACTTCATCTTTTCCAGGCACGCAAGTTGTCTTTTTAGTTATTGCACAGTTTGTTCCAAGTTCTTCAGCAGAACAAAGTTTTCCAGCAAAAAACTGAACTTCGTTGGTCGTTTCTGTAACAATCCCCTGTCCCAAAACATTTTCAGAATCACATTCATCTTTTGTAGTCAGCTTACAAGTTTTCTCAAAATCTTTTTCAAAAACACAAGCACCTTTTTCTTTTTGTCCAGCCGTTAATAAACACTCATTCTGATCTTTTATTTCAGGATTATAGTTTGTCTGAACACCATAAAAATTTGATTGTCTTTTACAGCTAGTCAGAGTAACAAATAATGGTTGGTCTCCAATAACACAACAACCTAATTCACATTGTGCAGGCTTTGTCTCAGTCCATGTTCCGCCATCGCTATTACAGACGCTTTGAGGCACATTATCTAAACAAGTGCCTTCAACAGAATCAAAGCAAAATCCAGTTCTACACATAGCTGTAGAGTCACAAGAAGTAGGTATTTTAAGTTCCGAAGCACAATCTGCTTCCTTTACATCCTGACAAAACTGTCCAGATTTTGTCTTTTGGCAACATACACTAGGCTCGTCTGTTCCAATTATTTCACCACTTGCTTTCACAGCAGCAATTAAAAATATACAAAGCAACAATCCTAACATAATAACACACTTATTGAGTTTCACGTCCATAACCTCCAGGCCATGCCAGACTTCTTGATGCAAACCTAAACTTCTCTTTTGTTGTAACCTCATTTACAGTATAAACAGTTGAACCTTCATCTAGCTCAGCCTTATCTATCTTTATATTCGGATAATTCTGAGTATATAAATTTGTTTCTGAATTTCCATAAGTAGATTCAAAGTCAATTATGCTAGTGGAAATCATCAAAATGTTATACATCTCGCTTGGTATATTGAACTTAAATTCATCATAAGTCTGAGTATTTTCTTTAGTTACAGACATAGGAGCCATGATTGTAAACTCCATTCTCTGAGGGACAATCTCTACTTTAGTATCAACTTTAGAAGAAGCAGAAACCTCATATCCTCTCCTCTTAAATTCAGCTACAAGATTAGAAATGCACGTTTCAGCTTTAGTCTTTAAAACACTATTCAACTCATCTTCAAAATGTTTTTTTATTAAAGCTTGTTGAACTTTACATGGAAGATAATATTGAGAAGTATAACATAAATACTTTACTTTATCATTTTGATAAAGAATAAACCCTTCAGGATCAAGATACCCTCCTTGATTTGACAAGGTAACAATATTTTCTTTTAAGTCAGATTGAAGACAGTTTTCAATTTCATTACTTGGAGAAAATTCTCCGCTCACAACATTTTTTATATTTGGATAAAAAAAGTAAACCAACAAAACAGCCACAAAGATTACAATAGCAACAATAATGAATATACTAGTTTGACCTCTCTTGTTCATCCATATTAGAGAAAAATTTTCTTTATAATTCTTGTGTTTCATTATACAAAACCGCCTTTAACTACAATATCGCACTCTCCAGTCTTTTCATTGCCATACAAATCTTTGCATCTCAAATAATATGGTTTTTTAGTATCAAATTCAACTCCATGCAGATACCCTTGAGAAGAATCCTCAATAGATATAATATTGCCTATCTCAAGAGCTTCATCAACATTAAAGTTGCAAGCGTTTTTTCTTTCTTTAATAGGTTTATTAAGAAAAGCACATTGAGAAGGTTCATCAGTTACAACATATAATCTTCTAGAATTTTCGTAAATTCTAGCAATGTTTGGATTTATCAAATCTCTCTTTATTTCAAAAGAAGTGGTATTAGTGGCAACATTATTTGCTTTGTCAACACATCTCAATTTCAAAGAATAGAATTTTTCCTGCAAGCTTGACGTTCCTGTCCCAAGAATTTGTTTGTGTATATTTGTTCCAGTTTCAAACATAAGTTCATTTGGCGAATTATCAAGTGAGAAAAAGCAATCAGCATTCCCATCCAATCCTCCAGAGGTGGAAGTTTTGATAGTCAATGAGGGAATGTTTCTGCCAGTTGTTATAGTTACGTTGTTAGGGTAAATAGAATCTATTTTCAGTTCACTATTACTCTTCTTTAATTCTATTTTTATGCATTCAGAATTTTCATTTCTTCTGTTTTCATTTTCTGTGTTCTGCCATTCAGGATGATCTTTACATTTAATGCATATACTTGTAGTTTCTCCTTGTAGAACAACCTCAGACCTACATTCAAATCCTCTTACATCTCTATCTCCATCATCTATATTACAAGTCATAGAATTTGGCAAATCTCCAAATACTCCTTCATTATAGCTCCACTTACATTCAGATTTTTCATCTGTGTAAACGTTTACAGTCTGCGTTTCAGTGTTATAGGGCAAAACATCTCCTCCAGAATTCACATTATTTATAACAGGAGCCGTCAAATCTTTTGGATCAACACACAAGTTAATAATATATGGTTTGTCAATGTTCGTTTTTCCAACAGCATCTTCGCATACAACATACAAACTAATATCATTTTTTTCTTCGCTTTTCAAACCTTCAATGCTCAGGCTAGAAAGATCGTAACCACTTAAAACAAAACTTTGATTTTGAGAGATTCCCCCAATCGCTGTCATCTCTTCAAATTTTTCTTTTCTTTCTCCACTTATTCTACACCATCCATACTCATCCAAAATAAATCCAAATTTTAATTGCTCAAATTGATTCATACACCCTCCACTATTTTTTTCAATACTAAATCCCTGATCATATGGCTTTTCACTATAGCTATATCCTGTTGTTAAAACATCTTTCCAAACATCAATGATCCTAGGTGGGGATACATCATTTATATCCGCGGTTACACATAGTCCTCCTCCGTGTTCAGCAGTTCCTTCTGTTTCTAAAATATATTTGCAATTTTGAGCTATACTCTGACAAGAGTATTTATTGCATGGGAAACTTTCAGCCCCATCACTCAATTTATCTTTTCCACATTGCTCGCACTTTCCAATAGGTTCGCCAGTTGGAGCGACCCAAGGCCGGCATTCAAACATTATTTTCTTTTCTTTCACTTCTCCTATTCCAAGTATTTTCAAGAAGACAATTATTAGTAAAACTGCAACTGCAAGCATACATCCTAAGGGTCCTCCTGCACAAAAAGTACCAGCAGTAGCATATTGATATCCCACGAGGGCTCCAGCAACTGCTCCAGTTCCCATTAAAGCATACGTAGCTGCTGCAGGTAAACCAGGTCCAATTCCTAACATCTTTATTAAAAATCCAGTAACTGCTAAGCCTAGTCCTGCTCCAAGCGCTCCTCCTCCAAACCCTGCTAACGCAGGATTAGGAATAGAACCAATGACAGTTGCATGGCTGAATCCTCCACCAACAGCTAAACTAGACGGAAACGCATAAGCAGCTGCTAAAGCGGTTGCTCCAGTTCCTCCGACAATCAATCCAGCACTAATTCCTCCTTTTTCATTATTTGTTTCAACATTAGGTGTTCCTGAGTCTGCATCTCCAGATAAAATTCTACTAATGTCCAAAGAACCAAATGTTTCAACAATCCAACTATGTCTTATCTTGTCTAAAATTTCAGGTTGTGTAAGAGGTATATATTCTTCTTTAATAGGTTCAGCATCAAGAGGGTTAGCTAAATTGCCTATTCCAAATCCTCCTCCAAATAAATCGCCAAAGGGAAGACCTCCTAAATTACTCCAGAGGTCTTTCTTATCTTTAGTCGTTATGATATATCCTTTTCCTCCAGGTTGATTTCCAAGATAATTAACTTCAGAACCGCAATCTCCAAGGCTGGTGCAAAGATCATTCATTTCCTTTGCAAAAGTAGGTTTTTCACATTCACAATTACCCTTACAAGTCCATCCCTCTATTAGCATATTAACATAAACTACCGTGCATTGTTGAGAAGCTTGAGCACATAATTGATTAGCAGCATCAGGATTGTCTTTCATATCAAATCCAGGAGGATACCTTGGCGCACAATAAGAAAACTTAAATGTATCATATTCTTTATCTCTTATCATGTCAACAGTTTTTACAAAACAATCAGGATCCAGACCGCAAGTTAGTTCCAATTTAGCCTTAAGCAAATTTCCCGCGTTTTTTCCAGCAAAACCCATTAGTCTAGCTTCCGCGGATCCAGGATTATATGCCAGACACTCCTGCCATCTATTCAATCTGCAAGATGCTTGAGACAAGTAATCTTCTGTTTCTTCTTTTGGAGTTTGTTCTTCAACACAAATCTGATTTCTATAATTATCACATGCAGATATTTCTATTTTTCCATTGTTGCAGAATTTTCTAAAGTGCAAGCTTCCAGGTGTATCTGTCGCTCTCGCTCCTGCTAAAAAGCTAAGAGCAGGATTAGTAATACTATTCCTTAAAGAATCCAAACCTGGAACATCTGGACCAGGTAAACCAATAGAGCTTTGATAAGCACACCATGACTCTCCATTCTCTCTTCTCTTTCCAGAATCATCTACACAACTTGTATCTAAACAAACAACTCCCTGTGTTGCATCATCTAATTTTTGTTCAGCAGTCTTATTTCCGCAAATGCTTCCTTGTAGTCTATCACAATTTCCACAAATTCCCTGGTTTTTTAACCAGTCTCCAGGTTCTCCCAAGGTGCAGCTTTCCACATTTTTCAAAATTTTTCCTTCATTCCAACTCTGGTCTGTAATGGACGAATAGATATTTTCTTTATTACCACAACTATCAAACCAGTAAATTTCGTCCAAACCTTCAATACAATTAGTGGAGTTCTGTCTTAAGCAAGAAGTGCCTAAATCAGGATTTGAACATAAAACATCTTCAAAGAAGTTATCATTTCTTTCAGTCAAAGTTTCACATTCAGTTTTTGTTGTAAGTTTGCATCCTTTTTTACTTTCATCATCAACGCTAAAAACACAAGCCCCTTCTTTTTCACCTTCAAAAGAAATTAAGCAGCTATACTCCTCTACTATTTCACCATTGAAATCAGCTCCAACTCCAAATTCTAAACCATGAGACTCTGCCTGTTTTTTACAGCTTCCTTCTGTAGTAAAAATTGGTTGATCAGCAAGGTGGCAGCAGCCTTTAACGCATTCTGGAATGCTATCTTCTTCTTGATGCTTCCATTCTCCGCCAAGATCTTCACAATATTTTTTTGGAGATTCAGAACTACAAATTCCTTCCGTTTTGTCTATACAAGTTCCTAAGGAACAAACAGAATTTTCAGGGAGGGTTTTTAAAGTTCCATCAAGGCACTCACCTTCACAATTCTCTTGGCAACTATTCCCAGTTATCTGTTGGCATATTTTATTATCTTTTGTCTTGGTACAAACCTTAACTCCTCCTGTGTTTGAATTTATTCCATTTAAGAAGTCTCCGCTATTTATTGAAGGAGCCTGAGGTACAAAAGAATTAAGCATTCTATTAATGAAGTTATTATCTAAGTTAAGAAGTTGATTTGGGTCTTGTCCCTCATTTCTAACATTATTTTGAATATTAGTTACATCACTATCAGATATTTCAACTGCCGAAACAATATTATCGGAAAAATCTCTTATTAAATATCCAAAAGAGATTATACTTCCAATTAACAAAACAATTTGTATAATCGCTTCAAATTTTCTCTCTCTGCTCGCTTTTATTTTCATTTTAAAATCCTGGGGGTATAGCACAACTTCTTATTGCTATGCTCATTATCTTGTTTGTTTTATTGTCTCTTATGCTATAAATTCTAGTTTCACCACTTACACTATAAGGATTAACGCTAAATCTTGGATAGTAAATGCCAAATCCTACAAATTCAAAATAACAATATTTTGCCTCTTGGGACGCAATCTCAGATGCAATTGTAGCAAGATTATAAATTGGGCTTTGAATTTCAACATTCAACTTATTATAATTCCTAGTTTCACCTTCTTTTTTTATCGTTATTTCTTTATCAATTTCTATATTGACTCGGTCATCATTAAAGTCTACATTAATTTCAGGATTTTCAGAATTAAATAATACTTGCGCATTTCTATTTTCAAAATCTCTTTTCATATCTAAGAGGCATTCCTTAATCTTTGGCCCAAGATATTCTTTTAGTTCTATTTTCATTTCTTTAATTAACAAAGGATGTTGATTTACACACTTTTCATAATTTGCTTTACTGTAACAAAGGTATTCTATATTTGTGTTATTAAACAGCTTTCCATTTTTTGGCTGTAAGAATCCTCCTTGTTTTATCATTAAGTCAAGAGCTTCTTCAGTATAATCTCTAACACATTTTTTTGCATAACTTTCATAATCAAAAACACTTTCGCTCCCACCAGGAAGGTCAATTTTAATCTTCGTTTTCAATAAAAAGAAGATTAGTATAAAAGCTACTATTGCTATAGCCACTATTATCATTATAGTCACTTGTCCTTTTTTCATTTTATCATCCATAGAGTAACTCCTTTCTTTTTAATCCTCTCTAATTTATTATCAATAACCAAATCTTTAAGGTAGCTCTCAGCAGTATTCCAAGACATCTCTAAAAACTCCGCAACTTCAGAACTAGTAACAACTTTTCCTTTTCTTACGAATGCAACAATTTTATCTTTATGAATATTCATATTAATCTTAATAGTTAAATTGATATAAATATTAATATGTTATTTCATATATAAATGTTATTATAGATAATTTGGTTTTAACTATCCTCCTAGTTTCCAAATTATCTATTAGAGATTTAGGAGCAAAATGCAACTCAATTATCCCAAATCTCTATAAATTCAGAAAGCTTGAAGTAAATATGGATAAGTCATCTTTAGGTTTTGTTCAAGTGTTCTGGGGAGACGGAAAAGGAAAAACAACTTCAGCTTTAGGAACTGCCCTCCGCGCTCTAGGGAATGGATATAAAATTCATCTTGTTCAATTTATGAAAAATGGAACAGGTGATGCAGAGATAAAATATCCAGGAGAAATTCGTGCTCTTGAGAAATTTTCGAATTTCTCATTTAAAAGATTTGGAACTGGTTCATGGGTTATAGGTAAGCCCAAACAAGAACATATAGACAAAGTTGAAGAAGCTTATTCCTACTTACTTTCTTCCTTTGAAAAAGATTATGACATAATAATTGCAGATGAACTTCTTTATGCACTTCAATTAAACCTTATTACCGAACAAAAAATAATAGATTTAATAAATATTAAGCCAAAAAATAAAGAGTTAATTATAACAGGATCACATATACCTTTCCAGAAAATCTTCGATTTAGCAGATCTTGTCACAGAAGTGAAAAAAACAAAACACCCTTATGATTCTGGGATTCTTGCAAGAAAAGGCATAGAATATTAGGCAACAAATTCTTTTTCGTTAATCTCTTCTTTTTCGCCTATAACCCTTATCCTTTTTACTTTCCCCTTTCTTTTTGCCATAGCCCTAAGCTTCTCAGGCTCAGTAATGCCTTTTGGTATTTCAATATCTTCTATCTGTAAAACATGCCTTATCTTAACCTCTTCAAATTCTGGGATGTCGAAAAACAAATCATCAATAAGGATCTTATCATTTGTCTTCAAAGAACAGAAATCCGCTTTAGGTAAAATCTCTTTTTTTGTACCAGGTTTGGCACTCTTAGGTGGCTTTTCTTTAATTTTAAGCTCAAAACCTTCCATCTTAAAGGATAAGGCATAAAAAGCTCTAGGGTATTTTATCATCAAGGAAATTAATTTCTCAGGCTTTACATCAGTGTTGATAACCATCTGTTTTATTCCCATGTATTTTTTTATCTTCTCAAATTTTATATCTTCATCTTTCAATTCAATAGTTGAGACTATAATTCCCGTAACATGAATTTCCCCCTTAACTTTAGCTAATCCTTTGATAACAAGATAATTTGCAAACTCACTGCTAGTTTTTACACTCCAAGCAGTCTTTTGCTTCTTTCCTTCAAGCAAGTACCTGTCTTGATAAATTCCCCTTCCAAACTTCACAAAATCCTCGTGTACCTGTTCGTCGATCTTATTCGCAAAAATCTTTCCCATCACATTCATGACTTCTTCCAGTGTTATGTCTTTATAAATTTTTTTCAAACAAGATTGAAGTCTTGCTAACGTTTATATATTCCTTTCATTTTAGTTAAAAATGGCATTTTCACACGAGGATTTTAAAAAAGCAGTAGTAATACTCTTGTTGGTTTTATTGGCTTTTCTAACTTTCTTTATAGTTAAACCCATAGTCATTTCAATATTTGGAGGTTTGCTACTCGCCTATATATTCCGCCCATTTTACCTTATCGTAAATAGAAAAATAAAATATAGAAATATATCTGCTGCAATAATAAGCGTAATAGTTATCTTAATACTAATAGTCCCGCTCTGGTTTCTAGCTCCAATTTTAATACAAAAAGTCTTCGATTTGTTTGAATCCTTTCAATCTCTTGACATATTTAAGGTCTTAAAAGTAATTCTCCCAAATATATCTGATCCAGTAATAAACCAAATAAACATTGCTCTAAAAACTGCTACCAGTAATTTTAGCGCTTTCGTACTGAATTCTTTAGTAGACTTTGTCGTTAACTTCTCAAACTTTTTATTGCACCTCATTATAGTGGCTTTTGTTTTCTTCTTTGCATTAAGGGATGGGGACAAGTTGGGTGAATTTGTTTCAGGCTTATCTCCTTTAAATAAAACGCAGGAAAGAAATATAGTTAAACAATTTGGAGGCATAACTCAATCTATTATTTATGGCCAGGTCTTCGCAGGAATAGTTCAAGGTATACTGGCAGGTCTAGGATTCTTTATATTCAAAGTTCCAAACGCCTTGGTGCTTACAATTCTTGCGATTATCTCAAGTATAATCCCTTTTGTTGGCCCAGGATTAGTTTATTTACCAGTAGGAGTATATTTGATGTTTAGCGCTGCAAATCCTATAACTGGAATAGTATTCCTTCTTTATAATTTACTAATTGTTTCAACACTAGATAACTTCATCAGACTACAGTTCATTTCCAGAAAAACGCAACTACCACAAGTATTTGTCTTAATAGGCATGGTCGGCGGAACATTGTTATTTGGGATATTAGGATTAATTCTTGGTCCACTAATACTTGCTTATTTCATAATTTTACTTAAAGCATACAAAGATAAAACTCTCTCGAGTCTTTTCGTTGAAGATTAGTGTAGAATGTATAAAGTATTGGGAAATAGAGAAAATTAAATAGTTTTCAGTCAAAAAATTAAATTTTGTACCTATTAACAAAGTTGCAATTTTTACATTCAACATTTTTAAAACCGTTTTTAATTCTAACTTTTCCTTCTAGTTTTGAAAGACATTTTTTACAAAATTTCTTCCTATTCTCTCCTAGTTTTAGATTGAATTTCATAGACAGTCTTTTTATCTTCCTGACTTCTTCAGCCTTAAAATTATCCTTCTCAAAAAATCCTTTAATTTTTCCCAAGACTTCTTTCTTGTTTATCTTTTCCTTCACTAAAATTGGCAGTCAGCAAACTTTAAATACCCTTTTGGAATCCAAATAATGAATACGGCCATAGTAACCAGGAAATACCTGTTCTCATTCCGAACACAGAAGTCAAGCTGGCTACGTCTGCTGCGTTAGTCTCCGACAAGAGGCGAAACACGGATGCCGTATTCTTAATATTCCAATAATCATTTTTTCTTCTAACTGTTTTAGTGAGTTTATAAAAAACAAAACTTTAAAACTGGTTTTATTATCCTATCTGAATGCAGGAGTAGCGAAGTGGTCAAACGCGACAGACTCAAGATCTGTTCTCTTAGTGAGTTCGGAGGTTCGAATCCTCCCCCCTGCATTTTATTATAGAATAAATAATCTAACAAATATTATCAAGGCAACTGCCCTGTTCCAAGTTGAGGTGTGTTCATAGATTCAACTTTAGCTTGATAATAATCCTTTTCAACAAAACCAAACATTCCAGCAATTATATTTCCAGGGAATCTTTTTATTGCAGTATTGAAAGACTGTATAGATTCAATGTATCTTCCTCTAGCCGTAGAAATTCTGTTTTGCGTTCCAGTTAATTCATCTGTAAGTGCAACGTATTGTTTGTTTGCCTGTAGCACTGGATAATTCTCAGAGATTGCAACAGCATTAACAAGAGCAGCGATACCATTATTCATTTGTACTCCAGCAGTATCTCTATCAAGTTGGCTTGTAGAAGTTTGCCATCTGCTTCTAGCTTCAGTAACATCGGTCACAAACTTAGTCTCAACTTTCACAGAACTGGAAACAGTGGAAACTAAATTAGGAATTAAATCCGCTTGCCTCTGATATTGATTTTCAACTTCGCTCCATTTCCCATTAATATTTTGTTCAAGCGTAACAAACCTATTATAACTTCCAATAACTGAGAATATTAAAATTAGGACTACAAACGCCGCAATTCCAAGCCCAATCCATAATCCTCTATTCTTCATGTTTCTCCTAGTTAATTTTTATTTATAAATCTAGCGCCTAGAGTGGTTTAGCTCAGTTGAAATTAGATTTCGTCTTACTTAGTTCTGCATTGATTGAGCCAACCTTCCTTTTGTTTGCAATAATGATAGATACGGCCTTTATTCTAGAAAAATTTCTCCTAGGCTTACAAGATGCAAATCTTTAAATATTAGAACTAAAGTGCAAGAAAATGGTACTTGAGGAAGTGTTTGATAGGGTAAGAAGTGCTTATAAACCAGATAGCAATGCTTCTATTGTTATAGGGGTAGCAGGTTATACGGGATCTGGAAAATCAACTTTTTTAGTAAACTTCTCAGATTTTATAAAACGAAGAGGTATCAGCACAACTACTTTGTCTTCTGACTTATATCATGTTCATCCAAGGGATGTGAAAAAATCGATGTTTGGACAAGCAAAAAGTAGTGGCGCAAATCTAATCGATGTATACGCTGAAGCTTATCAACATGACATTGCAACAATGCGAGAAAATCTCAATATGGTACGAGAAAGAAGATCATTCTCTCAAAAAGCTCTTTATAATGGCGAGTCTGGTCAGAAAGATGCCGAGCTGAAAATAGATTTCTCAGGGAGAGGAGAGAACTGGACGTTATTTGAGGGAGTGTATATTTTAGTCCCACAAATAAGAGATTTAGTCGATAAAGTCATATTTCTAAAAACTACAACAGAGGAAAGACATAAGCGCGTTGAGCGAAGAGCATTAAAACGCGCTAATCCTATACAAGTGGACAATTCTATTATGCTCGCTGGGGATGAGATGAATAGAAGATGGCTTGGCGAAAATATAGGCCCTACAGATATCATTATAGACAATAACGATTATGACAATCCCAAGCTTGTAGATTTATTCTCATGAAAGTGCACAATCATAGATAAAAATACAACGAGATAACCTGTTTATAAAAAAGCAGAATACTTGCCTTCAGAGAGCGCAGAACAAAGGTTTTTAATTATTAAATATCCCCAACTTTCATGCGTATAAACATCGCGAAGAGACACTGGTTTATTGACAATGCAACGGCTTTGGAACTTAAAGGATCCTTAGAAGATATGAGAATAGCCGCTGAGCTAAAGGAAAAATACAGACTTTCGCTTTCCTTAATTGTTTCTACAGATGAAAAAATTGTTGACTCTGAAAGTTTAGAAATAGCAGAAAATGCTGTAAGGAAAATAAAAGATTTAAAGATCCCAGTCTTATTCGATAAAAGTGGGCCAACCGCCGGGCAAAGATTTGCGAGTCACCTTTTCAGTGAAAAAGAATCCTCGGGAGAAGATACGGTTTTAGGGTTGTGTTGCCTTGATCAATATCCTCTCGGTAGTGAAGACTATTTAAGAGCAGTAGTAGATTTGGGACACAAATTGTTAAGGGATAATAAGTGGTATGCCAACGGAGCGAGAAATATATCTGTAAATCTTGGGATAAATAAAAAACCCTCTGATATGAGAATAATTCATGAGTTATTACATGTTTTTTTGCTTCCAGAAGGAGTGTTTAAAGCTGAAAAGCCAAGTTGGGCAAATCCTTCAGAAGCGTATGATCGTTTTGGAGAAACCACTTCGGGATTCTACTTGATAAACGCAACCCATGCATCTCATGGTCAATACGCGAAAGAAATTAGAAAATATCCTAATCTAATCAGCAGTCCAGGATTTGCTATAGAATATTTTACGGCAATTTTCGCAGGGCTACGCGATTTAGTTTCTACAGGGTACGTTTACGCCAAAGATAATAAGTTTTATTCAAAAATAGATATAGAAAAAGAATTGTCTAAGGTAGAAAAGTTCATTGTACACCATTCTAGGTTGTTGGGGAGCACCCGTTTATGTGATGTTTTAAGACAGACTGCAAGCGATGAAAATAAATTGAAAAGACTTGATGATTTATTTGAGCCAGAAACAGTTAGAAATGTTGCAAGGCTTGTTCTTGAAGGACTTTCTAGTTAGAGGTGTATTTTTTGAATTAAATGCATACTTGAGGTATAGAAACCTTTATTAAAATTAAAATTAGGATCAAACCAATGGATGCGGCGAAAGGGTATATTACTGGAAATTCATGTGGAAATGGGAAATTGGAGATTCCTGTTTAATAAATAGAATCAGATGGAGGAAGAAAGAAAATACATGGACAAAAACAATATACTTGCTGATATGGGCAATTTTTCAATATTAAAGGAAGAGATAGAAAGAATGGCAAAAAAAGCAGACTACGAAATAGAGCATAGTCACATGCTTTCTGTTTTCGAGTGGGTGTTAAGACTGAAACCCGATGCGGATCTAGCTCTAAAAATAGCTGCGTTGGGACACGATATAGAAAGATATGATGAAAACAAAGTAAAAAGAGAAAATTTTGATAGTTATGAGAAATTTAAAAGAGCACATGCACAAAGATCTGCAACTATAACCAGCAACCTAATGAATCAATATGGTTTTAATGAGCAAATTATTCAAAAGACTGCTTTTTTAATAGCCAATCATGAAGTAGGGGGAGAGGGCGACGTAGAAATAATTAAAGATGCAGACAGCTTATCATTCTTTGACAATAACGTTTATAGTTATTGGAAAACACACAGCTCTTTTTTTAAAGATAAGATCATGTTTATGTACAGTAGGTTATCGACAAGAGGAAAGACTCTCTTTAAAGAAATATTTTTCAAAGATAAAATAATAGAGGAAGAAATAAATAAAATAGTCCAAGAGTACGAAAAGACAACCTCTTAAAAATTACTATTAAGAACTTCTATTTTTTTCATAATATTCAACAGTGCGCGATATTCCCTCATCCAAACTCACCTTGGGTTCCCATCCAAGATCTCTCGTGCTTCCCGAGTCAGCATAAAAGTTTACAGTGCCCACATTCTTATGGTGTTGTGGAGGGCTCATTGCTTCTGTTTCCATTCCAGGCACCTTTTCTCTAAGTATTTCAATCAGATCTGCGAATTTTACAGGGCCTCTTCCAACATTATACACTCCACCTTTTTCACCATAGGAGATTAAAGTCTTGCAAGCTTCTACAGCATCTTCTACATAAATAAAGTCTCTTATAAAATCTCCATTATTATATACTTTAATTTTTTCACCTTTTACTGCACAGCCAATCATCCAATCAAAAGCTCCCTTTTGCTTACTAGCATTAATGTCACCAGGTCCAAAAACATTTGTAAACCTAGCTATTACGGTATCTAGACCATAAGTTCTACCATAAATTTGACACATATTCTCAGCACACAATCTAGTAGCCGCATATAAACTCAAAGGGTTAGTCGGGGAGTCTACCGTAGCAGGAAGGGTGTCCAAATTACCATAAACAAAAAAAGTGCTCCCAAAAAGAATCCTCGGTTTTGTCGCTGATAATCTGCATGCCTCTAGGAGGGCTTGAGTTCCAAGACAATTGATTTCAGCATCTCTGAAAGGCTCGCGGTTTTCAACAGCATAATTATCGACCGTTCCTGCAAGGTGATATACATGATGAGATCCTTCCACATCCTCAGGAGAGATATCTCTAACATCTTTCAAGACAACTTTCACAGATCCAACAATATCGCTTATATTCTCTTTCTTGTCAGATCGCGAGAGAAGGGTTACATCATGTCCAGCCCGTACTAGGTTTCTAGCAAGATGGCTTCCTATAAACCCCATTCCTCCAGTTATAAGTGCTTTTTCCATTTATTCGTGTAAAGGGTTCGTTTTATATACTTTTGTATAAGTCTCTACACAATCCATAAAGTAGAAAACTAACTTTAACTATTGATATAACTTTAAGAAATAATATTTAGCAAGTTTAATTTTTTAATCCTTATAATTGTACTTTAACTATTATTAGACATCAGGCTAAATCTTTTAACTCTTTGTCCAGCTTTGTAAACTTTTCCATTAATTTCAATATCTTTATCAAATTCTTTTTCTCCAAGAAAATCTTCCAGGCTCCTTACCCAGATAGTTCCTTTTGGAGTTTCTGATCTGTAAAGCTGTTTGTAAACCACTGCTCTTTCAACACCATTATCACAATCTCTGCCAACAGCAATTATCTCGTATTCTCCACCTTTAAAATGTAAATATTTTTCCCCAGTTTTTGGTTCTTCCATTCTTCAAAAGCCTACCTTCCAGCGCCCCCACCACCAAAACCGCCTCCTCCGAATCCTCCCCCTCCAAAACTACTTCCGCCACCAAAACCTCCAGAGCTTCTTCCAGAAGGCAAGAACAAGGGAAGAAGCCAGAATCTACTTCCTCTTCTAGTAATAAAACGAATTATCATCCAGAGAATAATAAATAATATGATATAGCTAATAAAACCAAGCTTGTCTTGTGTTCTTCCAGCCTGTCCAGATAAAACTTCTTCTTTGTTATCATAAATAACTTGAGCAACAGATTCACTAAAAGAGATAATTCCCTGAGATAAATTTCCAGAGTCTCTTAATGGAACATAATTCTCATCAAGCAATCTTCCAACTTTTGAATCTGGCAGTATTCCTTCAAGTCCATATCCAGTTGACACCCATATTCTATTTATGTCCTTAACGTACAAAATAACGAGTCCATTATCTTTATCAGCTTTTCCGACTTTCCAACTGCTTCCTAGTTCAATAACGTATTGACTTATATCTTCTCCATTTATAGTATCCAAACTAACAAATACAACTTCCGCAGTAGTTTCTTGATCAACATTATAAAACAGAGTTCTCAATCCTTCGACTTGTAAAGAATCTAAAACTCCAGCAAAATCATTAACATATTTATCCTGATAGCTAGGAATTTCTTGTCCACTCGCGTTTCCAGAAACTAAAATAAAAATTAAAAATAAACTTAAAATTCCGATAAGAAAGACCTTTTTCATACAAATAACTGGAAACAGGCATTAATAATTTTTGCTAAATTTGCTAAGTTGTGTAAGACTAGGACATATGTCCTGAACCCATACACACTAAATTTGCTAAGTCGTATATTATGATTTTATCTGCAGTTATATTTGCAAAGGCTTAAATAGAGAGAATTTTCGAGTCCTTTATGAAAAACCTTTTGACAAAAGGATATTTAGCCATAGACGAAACTATCATGAAGGGAGTTAACTTAGCTGTGCGTGCTTACAACTGGACAACTGGAGACACTAAAGCAGGGTTGGCTAATACTTGTTTAGCGCTGAGCGTAGTTTCAGCCTCTATGTATCCTTTAGTTCAAGAAAAGAATAATTATTTTGCAGCATCTATAGTTGGTGCTTTTCTTGGTTCAGTGTTTTATTTACAAGCTAGAGGAAATAGGGAAATGGAGAACCTAGAAATCAAAGCTAGAAATGATGATCTGTTAAATTCTGTAGTAGAGGAAGATAGAGTAAGGAATATGGTTCATGGGCCAATTATTTCTGCAATACCTTTTGCATCTGAGATAGCAAATCCAGATCTTGGATTTTTACCTATTCGAGTAGGAGCTTTACTATATGGTTCATCCTTATATGTAATGCGAGCCGATTCTCCTGCCACTAGAAAAGACTTCGTTTCAAGAGGAGTAGAGAATATACTATTAGCTTACGAAGAAAATAAAAGATCGAAACAATTAGGCTAAACTAAAAAAATAATTCTCAATGCTTATAAAACAGCCAATTATAATATCTCAATACTCAAAACATTATTATTCACCTGTCCCTGTTTGTTTTTAATTTCAAACAAAATTGTGTGTTTTCCAGGAGTGTAGTAAGATCTAAGGAAACAGCTATTCTTGTTTTTCAACCAAGAGCAGATAACCTTGCTTTTCTGGTTATCTTTAGAATAACTTATAGTGTAAAAATTCGGATCTTTAATTATGAAAAAATAATCTACATATCTTCCAGAAATTTTGTACGAAAAGTTATAATTCGAGTCTGTAACGGAGTTATTAGTTCCTGTAACATTAGTTTGATTCGCAACATTACTAGAATTGTTACTTGCAGGACTTGTGCTGTTAGTTTGATTTATTTGATTTGGCAGAGTAGTGTTAATGATTACAGAATTTCTATTTTTACCAAGATCTAAAGTATAATACATAGAGTTTCCAGCATAGTAAACTCCTAAGCCTGCATCTGCAAAATTGGGAGAAATCATATTCTTATAATGGCCTGGGCTGCTTTTCCACATACTAAAAATTTTGTTTGCTTCTGCAAATCCAGTATGGTATCCTATGTTTTCTCCCAGAGCGCGATAATCTGTATAATTTGCTGCAACTATCCTATTTACGAAAGTACGACCATCTAAGGATGTATGGCTGAAATAATGGTTTTCACCCATATCTTTAGAATGAAGATAAGCCGCATTTTTTAATTGAGGATTATTTGACAGAGCAGAAACATTCAAAGACTGTCTTTCTTGGTTTAATAAGTTGAAGAAATCAGATTCAACAGACGCAGAAACAATTGTTAAAATATTTAAAATAATCATTGTTCCTACAATAAATGAATAAACCTTTTTCCTTTCTTTTTCCATAAGAAGTTTTCAGATTTAACCTATTTAAACACGCGTTATAACTTTGTTCCAGTTCCAACTTTGTGGATATTTTTCCATTATTACATAATATAGATACTTTTATAAGAAAATCTTTTTTAAGTTTAAAATGCATCCGTAGCTCAGCCCGGATAGAGCATTGGGGTCCTAACCCAAGGGTCGAGGGTTCAAATCCTTCCGGATGCGTTAAAGCAAAGAGTAAAAACCTTTTTAAGCCCTTAAGTAGCTAATTTATCAAGCGCTGTTAGTTTAGTGGTTAGAATGGCCGGTTTCCACCCAGTCGACGGGGGTTCGATTCCCCCACAGCGCATAGTACAGTTTGGAGACATTAGGCTGAGAAAAGATGTAGAAGCAACGGATATAGCAGCCTATGTGTACATTTCTATTTGCATTGTTAGTTTCTTCTAAGGAGGAATTATTTAAGTTTCAAAAAGAAATCAACAAATTTTAAATAGTTCTAAATTCTTGTAAAATTATGAAAGAACATCAAACACACGAAGAATTAATTAAAGAGTTAGCCGAGCACCTTAAAGATATTTTTGAAGGCTCTGCGCAATCAGTTTATCTTTTTTTAGATGACTCGAATAAAGTTTGCAATAAGAAATTCTCTTCTCTTCTCGGCTATAGTTCTCCAGAGGAATGGTCAAAAATAAAAGAGCCATTTACAAAGGCCTTTGTTGATGAAAATAGCCAGGAGACTTTAGTATCTGCTTATCAAGACGCGATGGAAAATCTTGCAGGAAGTAGCATAAATATAGAATGGAAGAAAAAATCGGGTGGAAAGGTAAAATCTAAAGTGATTCTAGTTCCATTTCCATTTAATAACCATTTATTTGCGCTCCACTTTATTTCTTGAAGATCCATATTCTATTCCAAATAGATGTTCTCAACAATCAAAATAATTATAAGATTGAATTCTGAAGAATAGTATGGTTTCAGAAGAGGAAAAAAGAGGTCATATTCGAGGAAAGGTTTTAGAAATAATAGTTGCCGTCGCTCCAGATGCAGATTTAACAAACTTAAAAGACGGTGAAAGGCTAAGGGATCAATTAGATTTAGATTCGATGGATTTTCTAGATATTGTTATGGAATTAAGAAAAAGATATCAGATCGAAGTTCCTAAAGAAAAATACACCGAGCTAGCTACACTAAATAGCACAGTAGATTATTTGTTACAGCAATACGAAAAATTCGGCCAATAACAAACTTTAAAACCCTTTATTTTAGTATATTTGAATGAGTTTAGAGCAACAGAACACACATCATAAAAACTGGTATGACAAATATTACAAGGCTCTGCTTTTAATTCCAATAGCTATACTATTAATCAGCCTAATTTATTTAATCGGTTTCTATAAATCAACAGGCAACTTGTTCTTAAGAGATTCCAGTTTATCTGGCGGAACAACTATAACTTTACAAGGAGATTATGATCATCTCGAGTTAGAATCAAGACTAAAAGAAACTTTCAAAGATGTTAGAGTCAGGACAATCAGCGATAGATCAACTTCAAAAAATTTAGCGCTAATAATAGACTCTTCAGCCAATTCAGAAGAACTAAAAAGCAGTGTTGAAAATATTTTAGGTATAAAAATAGATGAAAAAAACGCAAACATAGAATTCAGCGGAGCATCATTAAGCAACAGTTTTTACAAACAATTAATAATTGCCCTTATAATTTCTTTCATCCTAATGTCTTGCGTTATATTTTTTCTATTCAGGACGTTTATTCCTAGTTTAGCAGTAATCTTTGCAGCCTTTGCGGATATAATTATGCCTCTAGCAGTGATAAATTACTTTGGAATCGCAGTCTCAGCAGCTGGAATTGCAGCATTTTTAATGCTCATAGGTTATTCAGTTGACACAGATATCTTATTGACAACTCGTGTTTTGAAAAAGAAAGAAGGAACAGTAAACGACAGAATATATAGTTCTTTCAAAACTGGAATGTTTATGACTATAACAGCCTTGCTCGCAGTTATTCCAGCTTTCGTTTTGGTAACTACACTTCCAGATTCTTTCAGGCAGATATTTCTCATACTCTCCTTAGGTTTATTTGCAGATATAGTTAATACTTGGTTGACAAATGCAAGCATAATTAAATGGTATGCTGTAAAAAAGAGGTTGAGTTAAAATGGTCAAATTAACTTTAAGAATCTACATATTAATTATTGTTCTTATTTTAGCTCTGCTTATGATCTCTCCTAAGTTTACTACAAGTATAATAGTAAAAGAAGTAAAGACAAATTCAACATCCTACAATCAAGGAATTAGAGCAGGCATGGTTATTCAAGAGTTTAATTCAAAGCCGATCAAAAGTATAGAAGATTACACCAGTGCAGTCACAGAAACGTTTTCATCAGGCTCAGAATCAAGAGTAGAAATAAAAGCAGATAATCAAGATTTTGTATTTTTTGCAACAAACATTTCAGAGATAAATGTAGAAAGTGAACCCTCTACAAAGATAAAAACAGGTCTAGATTTAAGTGGAGGGATTCGTGCGGTATTAAAACCTGCAAATGTTTCTTTATCTGATTCAGATATACAAGATCTAGTAGACATAACTTCTCAAAGGCTAAATGCTTTCGGAGTCAAAGATATTTCTGTAAGATCGACAAAGGATCTTCAGGGAAACAACTTTATGGTTGTTGAGGTTGCAGGAGCTTCTTCAAAGGACATAATTGATCTCTTAGGCAGTCAAGGAAAATTTGAAGCGAAAATAGGAAATCAAACAGTCTTTGAAGGTGGAAACAAAGACATAAGCGATGTTTGTAGATCAGATGCCTCTTGCTCCGCAGTTACGGGGTGTTTTCCTGCAGAAGGTGGATATGCTTGTAACTTTCAGTTTGCAGTTTATCTTAGGGAAGAAGCAGCAAAGAAACATGCAGACATTACAAGAAACCTTTCCTTAGATCAAACTGGTAAATATCTTTCAGAGAAATTATATCTTTATGTAGATAATAATGAAGTCGACTCTCTTTTAATCAGTAGCGGTTTAAGAGGACAGACTACTACGCAAATATCTATTCAAGGATCTGGTTCTGGAGTGACTCAAGATGAGGCGGTAAAACAAGCCAGAATCCAAATGAACAAGTTACAGACAATTTTATTGACAGGTAGTTTGCCCTACAAACTAGAGATAGTTAAGTTAGATACTATCTCTCCGACATTGGGAAAAGAATTTAGCAGAAGTATATTTCTTTTAGGGATATTGGTATTCATAATAGTCTCTTTGGCTATTTTCGTAAAATACAGAAAAATAAAGATTACCTTAGCAGTCATTTTAACTATGTTTTCTGAAGTGTTTATTACTCTAGGTATAGCTGCATTGATTAAGTGGAATCTTGATGCTCCAAGTATAGCAGGGATAATTGCAGGTATTGGAACTGGAGTAAACGATCAGATAGTTATAATTGATGAATCTGTTTCTGATAAAGCTAACAACTCCAGTAGTATAAAAGAAAGGATCAAGAGAGCTTTATTCATAATAGTTGGAGCATTCTTAACAATAGTAGCTGCCATGATTCCTCTATTTTGGGCTGGAGCTGGTCTTCTTCGTGGTTTCGCCCTTACAACAATAATAGGAGTGAGCGTAGGCATCTTGGTAACAAGACCTGCTTTCGCAGACATGCTGAAAAAAATAGAAGCTTAAAAAAGTTGAAATTTCTTTTAAACAAAGCTAAACAAACCCTTTCCAATTAATAGAAATGTAAAAAGCCATAATAAAAATATAGGTAAATTAAGAAATAAAGATATCAGTAGCATTAGTCCTGAGATTAAATCTATAAAACTTAGAAAGTCACCAGTAAAAATAAACAAGCTCTTTATAAAAAGCAAAACAATGCAAAAAATAAAGAATACAGGAAAAACTTTTACGCCAAAAATAATCATAAGAAAAGCTATTGCTGATACTAAGTCAATTCCTCCTAATATTTTCATTAAAAACATATTCTCTTTTTTATGTAAAACTATATAAATTTAATCAATTTAAGATCCTATAAAATGATACCTAAAAAACTAATGGAAGAAGTCACTTATTTCGGCGGACCTGCTTTTTATTTATTCATTTGCAGCCTTCTATTATTCCAAGGTAATTTTTTATTATTCAAACTGACTTTTTTGAGTTTGATCCTAATTTATCTGATAACTTTTGCAATAAGGTTTATTTATTATAAGCCTCGCCCAAAAAAACAAAGTCATAAGAATCTTTTAGAAAAATTAGATGCTTCATCTTTTCCAAGTATGCATTCAGCAAGGATAACTTTGTTATGCCTAATCTTCACTAGTGTTTATCTAAACTTATACTCTGTCCTGCTTTCTGCCTTGCTTATTTTATTAGTATCTTACTCAAGAATTTATCTTAAAAAGCATTATTTCTCAGATTTAGTTGGAGGAGTTATCCTTGGAATTTTAGTTTACTTTTTCATGAATTATTTTAATTGACAAATTTTTGTGTTACATCATAAAAACATTCTTTTCAATAATTTTAAAACTAGTAAAAATATCATTTTGTTGCTCGAACTGAGTTCAACAATCCGCATATTGCTGCGACAGTCTCAGTTTGAGGCTTAAAAATACCACTAGCAGCTTGCTGTAATTGGGATTTTTATTGTATTATTTAATCTCTGAAAGTTCAGCTAATGTCAGGGAATTTGACAAGCAATGATTATCATTTCAAATACAAATTTTTTTAAATACAAATATAATTTAATATTGTGCATAAAGAAAGAATAATAGTTACGGGTGGAGCAGGTTTTATAGGAAGCAATTTTATAAACTACATGGTTAAGAAGTATGCTGATTATTTGTTTATTAACGTAGACAAACTTACATACTCCGGAAATTTAAACAATTTGAAAGAATTAGAATACGCCAAAAACTATCAGTTCATTAAGGCTGACATATGTGAGTCTGAAGAAATGTCTAAAATACTCAAAGAAGGAGATATATTAGTCAACTTTGCAGCAGAGTCACACGTGGATAACTCTCTTCTGGATCCCTATATATTCATAAAAACAAACGTAGTCGGAACTCAAAACCTGCTTGATATCTCTAGAAAAAGTAAAGTTAAAAAATTTATACAAATATCAACAGATGAGGTTTATGGCTCTTTAAGCTTTGATGCGCAATCATCCAAAGAGAACCACATTTTAAAGCCTTCATCTCCTTATAGCGCTTCAAAGGCTGCGGCAGAAATGTTATGTTTGGCTGCAGTCCACACACATAATCAATTTATAACTATCACGCGTTCATCCAACAACTTCGGCCCATATCAATTTCCAGAGAAAGTAATACCTCTTTTTGTAACAAATTTAATTCTAGGTAAGAAAGTACCGCTTTATGGGTCTGGGAAAAATGTAAGAGACTGGCTCTTTGTTTTAGACAATTGCGAGGCTATAGATATGATAATTCATAAAGGAAATTCAGGAGAGGTTTACAATATTGGAGGCGGAAACGAAGTGCAAAATATTGATTTAACAAACAAGATATTGATAAAGATGGGCAAAGATCATTCATCCATAGAGTATGTTGAAGATAGAAAAGGACACGATTTGCGTTACTCTATAGACTGTCTAAAGATAAAATCTTTAGGTTGGACACCAAAGCATAATTTCGATAGTGCTCTTGAGAAAACAATTAATTGGTACAAGGAAAATGTTTGGTGGTGGGAACCTTTAAAAAATACAAAAGGAAAAAGAACCTCATGAGAAATAGATATTTAGTTTTAGGAAATAGATTGATTGGGCAAGAAATTTATCTAGAAAATCTAGGGATAGAAATTCAGAGTATCAAAGTGACTGTCAGAAGAGGCATACAAAGTTATTTAAGTTCGAGTCTTCAAGAGGAAGCAACATGAAGGGAATAATTTTAGCAGGAGGTTCAGGAACGAGATTGCATCCAATAACGCATGTTATAAGCAAGCAGATAATTCCTGTTTATGACAAACCAATGATATACTATCCTCTGTCAACTTTAATGCTTACAGGCATAAGAGAGATTTTGATAATCTCAACACCCTATGATTTGCCACTATTCAAAAAACTTTTAGGAGATGGTTCACATCTAGGGATGCATTTTGAATATGCAGAGCAACCTTCTCCAAAAGGAATAGCTCAGGCGTTTATAATAGGTGAGCAATTTATAGGCAATGATAATGTTGCTTTGATACTTGGAGACAACTTGTTCTATGGCACAGGTCTAGGGAGAAAATTAGAAGAACTTCCTAGGATGGACAAAGCTTTAATATTTGCTTATTCGGTTTCAAATCCAGAAGGCTACGGAGTTGTTGAGTTTGATGAAAATTATAACGCAATCTCAATAGAGGAAAAACCAAAGCAGCCCAAATCAAATTATGCTGTTCCAGGGCTTTATTTTTATGATAATAAAGTAATAAATATAGCAAAATCATTAAAGCCAAGCGCAAGAGGAGAACTAGAAATAACTGATGTAAATAAAGAATATCTTAAAAGGGGAAATTTAAAAGTATCAGTTTTAGGCAGAGGAACAGCGTGGCTTGACACGGGTAGTTTTGACAGTCTTATCCAAGCTTCACAGTTTGTTCAGATAATTGAAAAGAGACAAGGCCTAAAAATAGGATGCATAGAGGAGATTGCCTATAGAAAAGGTTTCATTTCAAAAGAGCAGTTAAATGAATTAGCGGAAAAATTGATGAACAGTGGTTATGGTAAATATTTACTTTCAGTAATAGTTTAACAAAAAATATGTCCTCCTCTATTTTTTAATCTGCTTAAAATGATCATTCTTAATTTCTTTATAATTTCGAAGAGCCTTAATTAATTGTCCAGGAAATACAGATATTCTCTCTAGAAATTTTTTGTGAAAATGAACGTTTAAAAATCCATGTTTTGCAGAAGTATCTTTTCTAGTCATAATTGCACGAAGCAGCTGTCTTGGCGGACTAAGTATCTTTTCTTTAAAGTTTCCATGTCTAAAGTTAAATATCATCTGACCATATATTTGTTCCTTAAATAAAAAGGTTTTTGTAAAGTTAGAAGTGTAGGAAAAACTCCCAAAATGAATTGATTTTGAAAGACCACAAAAAACAACTTTAAAACCTGCTTTTCTGCTTCTTAAACAAAAATCAATATCATCAGGACCATAAAAAAAGTTTTCATCAAGTCCGCGCACTTTTCCAATAACATTTTTTTTAATGAGCATATTTCCTCCAGGAACTGCATCGGCCTCGATCACAAAATCATATTGGCCTTGATCTTTGCTGTACTTCTCATCATACCATCTCTTTCGTTCAGGATAATCCTTTGAGAAAAAAAGAGATTGAAGTCTATTTTGATAATCAATAAGTTTATTTGCACATATTCCAAGATTTTTATCTTTCTCAAGTTCTTTAACCATTAAAGTTAGCCAACCTCCTTGAATAGTTATTATATCATTATTCATATCGCAAATGTAATCAGGTTTATAATTTTTAAAAGCATAAGACCATCCAGTGTTAGTTCCTTTGGTAAACCCTATATTTTCTTTTAAACAAAGAACATCTATTTGTTTATATTTATTTTTTATTTTTTCATGACTGGAGTCTTTAGAACCATTATCTACAAGGATTATTTTATAATTTTTGTAAGTGGTCTTTTTAATAAGTGAGCTGACACATTTCAAAACTTTTTCTCCACCATTCCAATTAGTTATAATTATACAAACAAAAGGCTCTTCTTTTTTCATCTTTATACCGTTTGTTTTCCAGTTAAAAAACCTTTCCAAAACCCAAACATATAATAGAAATGATCAATAATAGAGGTGATGATATATAAAGAAAATAAAAATCTTCCTTTAGAGAAAGGGTAACTTAAACCATAAATTATAATCCCAATAAGAGGCATTGCTTTTATTATTCCAACATACCAACGAGTCATTCTTATACCGTGAATTCTTACTAGCGCACCATATCCATTAGCATATTGATAGTTTTTCCTCAATCTATTTTTAAAATTAGTAGAATGATAATGAATTACTTTAGCGTTTGGATAAGCAATTTTTCCTAAATCTTTAATTTTTATATATGCATCATAATCCTCTCCAGCCGTTCTAAAATTCTTTTCATCAAACCAATCAATAGATTTCATAATCTTTTTTCTATATGCGCTGCCTTTTCCATCGAGTGTAGGAGTTATTGTTCCTGCTTCTTTAATCATAATCGCTTTTGTTAAGAGGCTAAAATTATCCCAAATTTCATCGGGAAGTTGCACTTTAGATACAGATGCAATTACTCTTTTGTCTTTTAAAGGATATACAAGTTTTTTTAGCCAATATTTGTCTGCAGGAATACAGTCTTGTGGCAACATAACTACTATTTCATATTTAGACTTCTTCATTCCAATATTCATCTGAGCAGCTAAGCCTCTATTTTTATCTATTATAAGTAGTTCAAATTTATTATCAAATTTCTGTTCTTTTACAGCTTTAATAATTCTAGCGAGAATCTTTTTATCTGGGTTATAAATAGGCATTACAATAGACACATTCATATTCTCTTAACAGAGAAAGTGTTTAAATAACCTCTCTTCAATTAATAATATATATTAATATTATCGTGTACGTGCTTCTAAAAATTCGTTCAATATGCGATAATAATCTTTCCTTTGATCTTCAGGCATACCCCAAGAAGGAACAAATAGAGCTCTTTCTTCTATACAATCGCCAATTGGGAAACTATTTCCATAAAGAGAAAGCCACTCTGCTCTTCCAAAAGGTTTTTGTTTTGTAATATTTCCACACATTATAGGTCTTACCTCTACATTATTCTCTGCGAGATATTGAGCAAAGTCAGACCTATTAAAAGAAGAACCGCCTTTAATAGCCAAAGGATATGAAAACCAGCTGGGGTCCGATTTTGAATGGGTTTGAGGAAGATGAAAAATTCCATATTGCTGGAACAGTTCTGTCATTTCATTAAATTGTTTTTTTCTCTCTTCAACAAATTTGGGCAATCTGTCAATTTGTTTTAATCCAAATGCAGCTTGCAAAGCAGTCATCTGACTATCTGTGCCGAGTGTTTTGTATTCATATCTTTTTAAAAAATCATCGTTTGAGTGACTAAAATCCCTTCCCCAGAAAATCAAACTTTTAAGAATACGGCCTAGATCGCCATCTTTCGTCGCCACCGCGCCACCTACTCCCCCAGTAGTAATATGATGAGATCCATAAAAACTATACGCAGCCACATCTCCATATGAGCCTACGTGTTTGCCACTATATTTACTTCCTAATGTATCGCAACAATCTTCTAGGAGAAATCTCGATTCTCCTAAACTTTCTAAAATCCCTTCTAAATCTGAGACATTTCCTAATAAGTGTGGTAAAATCATTCCCTTTATATCAGGGTATTTTCTTACAGCCGCAGACACTTGTTCTGGGTCAGCAACATAGGTATGAGGTTCAGTTTCAATAAATACCGGAACTAAGCCTAAATTAATTGCTGAAGAAATGCTTGTTGCGAATGTAGTAACAGGATGAAGGACCTTATCTCCAGGCATCCAACGACCAGAGTGCTTTAAAGCTAATAAGCCATTTTCTATAGCCGCTGAGCCGCTATTTGTTAGATGAACGTGTGGAATTCCTGTGAAGTCAGACAACTTGCCTTCAAGCCTTTTATTTGGGTCTCCATATCCAAACCAATCACTTTGAAACACACTCTCTAAGGCTTGCTTTTCCTCTTCCCCCCATTGAATTCTATTCATAAGATGAGGGTCTCCAGCTTTTTCCCACTTTTTCCAAGATAGTCTTTCAGTCACATGAACTCATTCCTAAAGTCTTTTAAATAGTTTATGTCATTAGAAAACATATTGTAGCCTATAATAATTATTACAACTTCTCTAAAACATTATTTCTATCTTTACTTTACCAGTTAATAATAAAACAACAATTTAAATCTATAAATAGGAGCAAGAAAATTCTTCATGGATGAATCTGCACTATATTTTGGATCCCAGAAGAATAAATAGAGAAACAGTGAGATTTGTAAATCACAACTTTAATTAACACTTTGAACAAGTCAAAACTCAATAGACTATTAATCTGAGGTTTAAGATTTACACATAACTGTGGTGTCAACTATTAAAACAACACAGGAGTCACGAACACTTCCAGCAAAGCAGCAAGGAACAATACTACGATTGCAAGAATAATCAAGTTTAAAGAGTCCTGTAGAACTTCCCAGAATTTTTCAGTACCTATTTCATGTCTTATTACAGCAACAGAAACTATTCCTCCGGCAAGTGCAACTATAAAGTAAGCAGCTATCTCAGGCAGACCATGAATAAAAAACCGCCCTATAGCCAAAGGCAAAGCTGACAGCTTATATCCTGAAAAGATGCTCATTGCAGCACCTATAACTGTTGCGTTCCAAGCCAAGACAAATATCGCTCCTGCTCCAAATATCAGAGAAAAAACCAAGGTAAAAAGAAGAACATAAATATTGTTTGTAAATATTAAAAATAATCTTTCTTTTGTGGTTAAAGAGGGAGTTATCAAAGATACGCCCTTTATGCCATATTGAGTTACACATTCGTTAAAATTTGAAGGCTTATTTATCATGCAATATGTTTCTATCTGGGTGTTAAAGCTGCTAGTAGTCGGCAAAACACTATACCATACAGAAAAAGCTATGCTGAACCCAATGAAAAGCCACAGAAAACAAAATATTGCATGCCTATGTTCTTCCAGCAAAGCCAGATATCCTTGACCTCTCCTTATCTTTTTCTCTTCCAATCTCAAAGTATAATAAATAAAAGGAAGAGAGAATATGACTGTAAATAACACAACTAAAATTCCAGAATGCTTAACCAAAACACTATCCTTTGAAAAAACCCAAGTCACAAGAAGAACAGATAAACTAGCATACAAAAACCCTACAAAAAACATCTCCCATGGATGCCTTTCAGCTTTCTTTGGGTTAATAAGCATCTCTAACATTATGTGTCACCTTTAAGACTACTTATCCTAATAGTTTAAATAGTTTTGTCTGTTTTTATTAAAGTGTTAGTCAAAGAAGAGGTTTTAATCGCATCAGACCACGCAGGTTTCAAGACAAAGGAAAAGCTAAAATCATTTCTAGAAAAACTAAATATACAATACAAAGACCTTGGTCCATTTTCTTTCAAAAAAGAAGACGACTATCCAGACTATGCTTTCAAGCTTGCAGAAGCAGTTGTAAAAAATAACTCTAAAGGCCTACTACTTTGCGGTTCTGGTTCTGGAATGTCGATAGCTGCAAACAAAGTAAAAGGGGCAAGAGCAGTACAAATATACGATTCCTATTCAGCCAGAACTTCAAGAGCAGATAACAATGCAAACATCGCCTGTCTTCGTTCAAGGAATTTTTCATTTGAAAAGGTAAAACAATTAATAAAAACCTGGCTCAGCACAGAATTCAGCAAAGAAAAAAGGCATATAAGAAGAATAAATAAAATACACAATTTTGAAAAATAAATAACTAGAAAAGTATATATACTAGTGATACACAAGTATATACATGGCAGTTCAAGTAAATTTAAAGAGATGGGGTAATTCCTTAGCTGTGATAGTTCCAAGTAAAATAATAGAAGAAAAAAATTTAAAGGAGAATGATGCAATATTTGTTGAAGTTGTTAAAAAAGCAGATCTTTCTAAAATCTTCGGTACAATTAAGAAAAGGAAAATGACCGGACAAGAATTTAAAGATATGGTTAGAGAAGGATGGAGCAAATAAATATTTTCTTTTTTGATAGTTACGCTTTATTTGAAATAGCAAACGGCAATCTAGCCTATGAACCTTATACAAAAAATGTATCGATAATAACCACAAAGCTTAATTTGATGGAGTTGCATTATGGCTTGCTTAGAACAGAAGGAAAAGACAGAGCAGACGAACTATATGAAAAATATCTAGAATATACCATTGAGTTTTCAGATGAGGATATAAAATTAGCAAATAAATTCAGGCTAGAACAAAAAAAACAGGATTTATCCTATATAGACTGTCTTGGGTATATCTTAGCATGTAAAAGAGGAATAAAATTCCTAACAGGTGACTCAAAATTCAAGTATCTAGATAACGTAGAGTTCATGGAATAGCTTTTAAATGAAAGAGTGAGAACATTTATAGAGTTGATATCAATTATTAGGGGAGGTTATTGTGTATAGGAAAAATGAAAATAATACCTACAGTCTTTGCAACATCAAAAAAAGAATTTATTTCTAAATTTAATACTTTAAAAGACATCTCAAGAGATTTGCAGATAGACTTAATGGATGGAAAATTTGTGAAGAACAAGTCAATTAATGTTTCTAGTATACCAAATCTAAAAAAATACAAAAATAATTTTGAAGCTCACCTCATGGTTTTTCATGCCGAGAAATACCTTAAAAGTTTGAAGGAAAAAGGATTTAAAAAAATAATCTTTCATTATGAATCCACAGAAAACAAAGATAAAATTATCGAATTAATTAAAAAAATCCAGAGTTTAAGTATGGATCCCTGTTTAGCTATAAATCCAGAAACAAGTATCAAGGACATAGGGCAATTTCTAAACAAAATAAATGCAATCTTAGTAATGGGAGTTCATCCTGGGAAAGAACATCAGTCCATTATTCTTAATACTTACAAAAAAATAAGAGAAATAAGAAAGTTAAATAAAAAAATAAGAATTCAGATAGATGGCGGTGTAAATGAAAAAACTGCTGGCAAATTAAAAAAATCAGGAGCAGTTATATTAAATTCAGGCTCATTTATTTCAGATTCGGCTAGTCCAAAAAAATCTCTTGAAAAACTAAGGAAAATCTAAAACCTATATCTTTTTAACAACAAAA
Organism: Candidatus Woesearchaeota archaeon; assembly: GCA_964366325.1. Taxonomy (GTDB): domain Archaea; phylum Nanobdellota; class Nanobdellia; order Pacearchaeales; family GW2011-AR1; genus UBA73. Next base: position 59,532 of record CAYITD010000001.1, read on the forward strand.
TTTTTAGAAGATAAATGGTAGAATTAAACGGAGAAGATGAATATGAGTTGCTTTTTTTAGAGGATGAATTGGCTAAGATAAGGGCAAGCATTACAGAATACAATTACCATATTAGGCGCTCGCTTTTAGACGCAATAGTATCAGGAGAAGCCGAAAGAACAGGTGTTGACACAATGAAAGCAATCAAATTAGGCAGTTTATCAATTCTAGAAAGAGAAAGAGGCGAAAGAAATGGAGATGTTTTCTATTTTGACAGGTGTTTTAGACATCATGGTCAACTTTATCCACTCGACTCATTGTTTAACCTTCCTCCATCTTCTGCTCAATATGCTCACTTAGAGTGAAAATATGTGACTAGGTATACATTTCGCAGTCTCAAAATATTTATTGTCAAATTGGGTTTAATACATCATCAGTTTACTGTGGGGTAGCTCACAGCATAGACGAAAAAAAACTAATCATTTTAGAAGCCGTTGGCACACACAAAATTTACTAATACTCAAATTCAACTATTTTTCCTTCTTTTATATTCTTCTCGCTTTCTAGAATCTGCTCCATCATTTCTGGATCTTGAAGAATCTCTATAGTTTCCTTCATGCCTTCATATTCTCTTAATGATATTGCTATCATTTTTCCTTCCATCATTTAACGCAGTATTTTGTATTTATAATCTTTTGTTTTCTCTCGTTAAATCGATATTAAACCAATTAAAGAAAGATATATATATATATGATTTTATTTAATACAAATTATAAGTCTTTAGATGAAAAATAAAAAAAGAGGATTCCGTACAAAGAACAACAAACTTGTTCTTGAAAGTTCACAAAGCAAAATAGTTTTTTCTTTTGTTGTTTTAGCGCTTGCTGTTTTGATTGCGACTTCTATGGCTCAAATTGTTAGTTATAATGTTGTAAGATTGAGTCCAAGTGATGGAGGCTCGGTTGTTTTGCAGGAAATAAAAGTTCCTTCTAAAACAAGATTGTATAATTATAGAGAGCTTACCTCTGTTGGTGTTGAAAGCAAAGAACTAATAAATAAAAAAGAATGGTCTGATTTTAAGAGGATATATGGAGATAAATGGAGTGTGAAGTGGAATTTAGAAACCAAAACTCCAACAAGTATTATTGGAAGTAATATACAAACATCTGTTTTTGGAGTTCAATCTGTTAATGTAGAGAACATAGACATTTTAGCTAAAAGTTTTATGAGCTCAAATAAAGAATTATTAAAGATAGAAACTTCCAATTTAAAAGTTATTAAGAAACAAGATAATGATAAATTAAAAATAATTTCTTATCAACAAAATTACAATAATATTCCAGTATTTGGAAGTTACGTTTTGTTAGCTACAAAAAGTGATAAAATTGTTATGCTTAAGTCAAACTACTTTTCAGATATATACATATCTACCGTGCCGAAAATAACAGAAAAAGAAGCAAATAGAGTGTCTAAAAATTTCTTTAATGTTAAAGACAATTTTGACCTTTTTCCTAAATTGATAGTATATCCTTTAAAAAATGGAAAATATGTTCTAGCTTACAAAATTGACTTTCCAGTTATTAAAAACAACATCCAAGACAATGAACAACCAATTATTAAACCAAGTATTTTCATTAATGCAGAAAATGGGGGAATAATAGATTATTATGATAACATCAAATATGATGATTTATCTGGAACTGTGAATGGGCCAATTTATCCCGTATTTAGTGATGATCGTCAAATTGGTGTCCCTTTTAGAGATGAATGGGTTTATGGAAATGGTATACAAACAAAAACAACAAAACTAGGTTATTATCAAATTAGCAACTTAAGCGGAAATGTAAATCTTAATGCACATTTAGAAGGGCCTTGGGCTAACGTATCTAATGTGCAACAAAGTAGAGCAAATTATTCAATGAATTTAATTGCTCCTACAACACACAACTGGAATTGGATAGACTTTGATAATTCTTACAAACAAGAAGAATCTAATGCATTTTATCACACAAATATTATTCATGATTATATCACTAAGACTTCTTTGAATGTTAGTGAAATGAATTTGCAGATGAAAGTGAATGTTAATTTACCTTATAGTTGCAATGCTTATTATGATGGAAGTTCTATTAACTTTTTTATGGCTAATCCAGAGCGAAATTGCGAGAGCTCTGCATTAGATGCTGGAGTAATTTATCATGAGTATGGCCATGGAATTAATAAAGGTTTAGTTGAGGTAAATTGGCCAAACGTGTGTGAAACTGGAAACATGAATGAAGGTTTAGCAGATTATTGGTCATGCACTATCAAGGATGACTCTTGCGAGTCCTATTTCACTGGTTCATGTGCTAGACCATGTGATAATAACAACAGATATCCTCAAGATTATACTTGTGAAGAACATTCTGGTGCACAGATAGTTTCAGGTGCTTTTTGGGATATAAGAAAGATTTATGGGGCAGAATATACTGATAAACTTGCTGTTGATGCTTTAAGATTACAACCAATGTCCTTCTCTGAACTTTTAGAGAACACCTTAATAGCCGATGACGACAATGAAGATTTAAGCGATGGAACCTCCAATATTGAGAATATTTGTTCTGCGTTCTGGGATAATCATGGAATATATAATCCGTTTTGTATAAATCGTACTTTGACAGGAATTGCTGTCATAATCTCGCCAAAAATAGAGTCAAATAATTTATTTAAAGGTAATTCTATTTTAGAGATAAAGGGAATTGTAAGCGGAACATCTTCTCAACCATTACGAAATTATGTTTTAGAGTTTAGTTCAAATAACGAAAACTGGTTTAGTGATGGAATTTCACTTACTGAAGGGGAAATAATTGATGGAGTATTGGGTTATTGGAATATGAGCAATTTAGATAATGGAATTTATACACTTAGATTAACAGTTAATTATGGGGCAAATCAACATTCTACTTTTTTTGTCAGGGTAATAAAAGACAGTAATATTAGAAAAGGATGGCCTGTAAAAGAACCTTACGGACATTGGCTTGGTTCTTCACCAACGTTATCAGATTTAGATCATGATAACAATAACGATGTTGTTTTGGGGGGCTGGTCTAAAATTTTCATTCTAAATTATTCAGGAGGAGAGCTCTTTTCTGCAGGTTTGTTTACTATCACATCAAAACCATCTATTGGAGATCTAGAGGGTGATGGCAATTTTGAAGTTGTTTTTAATGATAATTACGGAATTATTACTGTATTCAACAATATAGGACAGGTTTTATGGCAGAAAAATGCGGGCGATTCATCTAATATGTATGGTTCTACCACATTAACAGACTTAAATGGAGATGGAAAATTAGAGATAGTTGTTGGTAATGATAATGGAAGATTAAGGGTTTTTGATTTTCAAGGAAACATTTTATGGTTAAATCAAACAATTGGCAGCATAAGTGGTGTTTCAGTAGGGGATCTGGATAATAATGGAAATTTGGAAATTGTGGTACCTTCATATAATCATGAAACAGGCAAGTTTAGGATTTATATTTATGATAAAGATGGAAATTACTTAATAAACCCCATAGATGTACAATTAATAAATCCGTATGATGATTATGGCAGTTCCAGTTGGCAATATGGGTCATCTCCTATCCTATCCGATATAAACAATGATGGATATAAAGAAATTATTATCGGTTTACCTGATGGTTCATTAGGAGTTTGGAATCATAATGGTAGTTTATATTGGAAACAAGAATTAAAACCAGGATATAGAACGAGATCTCCTGCAATAGGGGATTTAGATAATAATGGAAATTTGGAAATTGTGGCTTCATCTGGCAATGGCGTCTATGCACTATATTATAATAGCTCTTTAGTAAGCGGATTCCCTGTTTATCCAAATGAATATGATGATCATATATTGCTCTCTTCTCCTATTTTAGCAGATATCGATAACGATAGTTATCTTGAAGTCTTGATTTCTTCAAATGATAAAGTTAAGATTTATAGACTTGATGGAAGCGAAATTTATATTAATTCATTTTTTACAGGAAATAATTATGGAACAGTTGGAGTTGGGGATCTGGATAATAATGGAAAGACAGATATTGTTGTAGCTTCTTTTGGCTCTTATATTTATGCGTGGGAGTTAAACACTGCGTTAGGAACAACAAATAAGGGTTGGCCTGAGTGGCATTATGATAACAGAAATACTGGGTGCTACAAATGTCCAATCTGCGGAAACTCCATCATCGAAACAGGAGAACAATGCGACGATGGAAACCTAAACAATCCTGACGGCTGTTCATCAACATGCCAGATTCAAACTTATTTTGAATGCTCTGGGCAACCAAGTATATGCAAAGCAATTTGTACAGACAGCGATGGAGGGGACAAACCATACAGAAAAGGTATAGTGAACATAGAAGCTTATAGAATAAATGTTCAAGACGCATGCTTCAATTCGACAATGGTAAGAGAATATATCTGTGACTGGGATGCTGTAAGAAATGAAACTATCGCTAATTCAAAAGTGCAATCTTGCAACACCTGGTGCACAGACGGATATTGCACCTCTTCCCCATTAGGTGGACCAATTCCTACGAAAGTGCCTAGAAATCCAGCCAGCAATATTCAATAGAGAACTTTGCAAAATCGCTCAAAATTCTCTAACGATAAGTTTGAAACGCTGAAACTCTTCTATTTTTTAGACTGAAGATTTCAGACAAGTATTAATTCAAACTTCTCAATAAAACTCTTACAGTATAAACCGAAAACATAAGGTTTAAAACCTCTCCTATGTCTCAATTTTTATGACAACCTTGATAGAACTAGACAATGTAGAAAAGCATTACCAAATGGGAGAAAACTTAGTGAAAGCCGTAGACGGAATTTCAATAAAAATAGAAAAAGGAGATTTTGTAGCGATAATGGGTCCTTCTGGATCAGGAAAATCAACATCTATGAATTTAGTGGGTTCTTTAGACTTACCAACACATGGAGAAATATATCTAGACAACAAAGATATTGCTCATTTAGACGAATCACAATTAGCTCAAATAAGAGGAAAGAAAATAGGGTTTATCTTCCAAGGCTTTAATTTAATACCTAACTTAACAGCAAAAGAAAATGTTATGCTTCCAATGCTCTTTCAAGGTCTAGATTCCGAGCATAGAGAACAGAAAGCGGAGGAATTGTTAGCTCTTGTTGATTTAAGTGAGCGAATAGACCATTACCCTGGACAATTATCAGGCGGACAACAGCAAAGAGTAGCTATCGCTCGTTCGTTAGCTAACGATCCAGAAGTTATTCTAGCTGATGAACCAACAGGTAATTTAGACACAAAAACAGGGGAGAAAGTATTAGGTTTTCTTGAAGATTTAAACAAGAAAGGAAAAACAATAATCATGGTAACTCATGATCCTAACTTAGCTCAAACACATGCAAAAACAATTTATTGGATCAAGGATGGTAAAGTGGAAAAGCTTACAAAAAGAGTGAAAGGCGTTTGGAAAGAGATAAAAGGTTAATTGTAACCCTTGTTAAGTTACCACAAAACAAACATTTTTAAATCAATAAAATCTAAGATAAACATGGAAAAAATAGGAATAAAAATATCTACAGCATTGGTTTTTTTAGTCTTAGCTATCTCTCTTTCCTCAGCAGTTACTTTAAATTCAGTAGACGTTGATCCCATGTCACCTGGAAAAGAAGGGTCAATAAGGATGGAAATAGAAAATATTCTAAATGAAGATGTTGAAGACGTTTCAGTTTCTCTTAAATTTATAAATACACCATTTATACCTATTGGAAGTTCAGACGATTCAGTAGATGAAATAAATGAAGATGACGAAGAAAGTTTTGTATTCAGAATAAAAGCTTCAAATAATATTTTACCTGGAGATTATGAAATTCCTTACACAATCACATATAGGCTAAAAAACTCTGATAATCAACTTACAAAATCAGGTTCGATCGGGATCAAAGTAATTTCAAATCCAGAGCTATCATTCACAATTAATGTAGAAAATCCTGTTGAAAACCAAAAGGGAAAAATATCTATAAAAATAGTAAACAAAGGTTTTTACGAAGCAAGGTTCGTTTCAATAAAGGTTCTTCCTACATCATTTACTTTACTTTCAGATCCTGAAATATACATAGGGAGCGTCGACTCTGACGATTTTGAAACAGCAAACTTTGACGTCATTTTCAAGAAATCAGGCAACTCTAATGTTGAGGCAACCGTTGATTACATAGATTTTGAGAATAAAAAACAGACAAAAAGCTTAGATCTTCCAATATCAGTTTATTCACAGGAAAAAGCTCTTGAGCTAGGAATAATCCAAGCAAATCGTGTTCCACTTTACTTAGGTTTGTTGGTAGGCTTAATTGTTTTAATCTTCGTAATAAGATACATAAGAAGACGCATGCGTTTGAGGAAAAGCATGCAGGCAAGAAATACCAACGGAGGTAAATAAAATGGAAGATGAAAGTCTTTTAGTTATAAGCGTTAAAAGAGTAGTAAAAGAAGAGAGCAGACTTGAACAAATATATGCTGGTCCAGGCACTATTGGAGACTGGGAGGACTTCGTTCCTGCAGGATATAAAAGAGAAGCAGAGTATAGAATTCTAAATATTTTCAGATCTGTCACACCCAATAGACTAGATGTTGAAGACTATGCTGCTAAAAGGGTAGCACATGGAAAATATAATGTTCATTCTCATCAACGTATTAACCTATTTGGTTCAGACATAGATCATTTAGTTAGATTTTTACGACCTAAAGGAGAGAGAAGATAAAATGGAAAAAGAAACAGGCACAGAGCCAAATGGGGTAAGAAAAGAATTTTTCATAACTGATCCAAATGGAGAAGTTGTTTATGAAGGAAATGGCAGTTTTTTTAACTGGAGAGATTTAATTCCAAACGAACATAGAGGTAGCGAAAGCTATGTTATAACTAGTTTTCATTCAGACGAATCTGACAGTATATTTTTAGAAAATTGGCGAGCTCATAGAGTAAGTGATAATTTTTATGCTACAGACATTCAACAAACTTCAACTTTAAGTGCACCTATTCTTAGTAGACTAGTCTCATTCTTAGCAAGAGTAAATTCAGATAGGAGGTAAATCTCCATGATAAAAGATTACATAGTTCTAGCTCTAAGAAACCTAAGAAAAAGGGGAATAAGGTCCTGGCTTACAATGTTAGGCGTTTTCTTAGGAATAGCCGCAGTTGTCTCTCTAATTTCCCTAGGTCAAGGCCTTAGAGAAGCAATAACAGGACAATTCTCAAATCTTGCTCCTGATTTATTAACTTTCACTTCAGCAGAAACTGGCTTTGGTCCTCCAGGAAGCACAGCAGTCCATAGATTAACAGATCACGATCTAGATTTAGTAAAATCAATTCAGGGAGTAAAAAGAGCAATCCCTAGGATAATTAGGGTTGTAAAAGTGGAATTTAACAATGTAGCTAATTTCGACTATATTGGAAGTCTTCCAGAAAATCAGGAAGATGTAGACTTTATTTATCACACTTTTAATGTGGAAGCATCGGAAGGCCGATTGTTAGACGCAAAAGAATACGGTAAAGTAATCTTAGGAGACGATTTCAAAAGAGAAAATCAATTTGAAAAAAAGATAAAAATCGGAGACAGGATAAACATTCAGGGAAAAGATTTTGAAGTCATAGGCTTCATGAAAAGAGCAAGTACATTTACAATTAATTCCGTAGTTTTAATGTCAGAAAAAGATCTCAAAGATATATTAAACATTAAAGATGAAATAGATTTAATAGCTATCCAAGTTCAAGATAAAGACATAGTTGAACAGGTTGCAAAAGATATAGGAAGAAAGTTTAGAAAAGACAGAAATGAAGAAGAAGGAGAAGAAGATTTTTCAATCCAAACTCCTGTCCAATCGCTTGAATCAATAAACACTATCTTAAATGTAATAAATATTGTAGTTGTAGGTATTGCAATTATCTCTCTATTTATAGGTGGAATAGGCATAGCAAATACAATGTTCACTTCTGTTTTAGAGAGAAGAAAAGAAATAGGGGTGATGAAAGCAATCGGAGCGAAAAACAAAGACATTCTTTCTATTTTCGTTACAGAATCCGCTCTTTTAGGCCTAGTAGGAGGAATTATAGGAGCCATAATTGGTCTTCTCCTCGCCCTTGGAGTTTCTTCGATAGCAAACGCAGCATTCAATGATGAAATCCTAAAAGTTTCAATTTCTTGGCCTCTTTTATTCGCATCAATTTCCTTCTCTTTAGTAATCGGAATTCTTTCAGGAATTATTCCAGCCTATCAGGCTTCTCGCTTAAATCCCGTGGAGGCGCTTAGAAAATGAGCCTAGTATCCGAAAAAAACAGAAATCTAAGAAGCGTAGCTACAGCATTAAAATATTCTGGAATAGAAACGCCGGAAGAAAGAAGACAAGTTATTAAGAGAATTAATTTTTACGCTAATCCAAGTCTGTCAGTTGCACAATCTTTCGTAATTCTTTCAGTATCTGAGCTTATTATTACATACTTAGAAAGAATAAATTCACAACCTTATTCTCATGCATTAGCCTGTTGTTTATCTTTTATATCTGCACTCCATGGACTTAACAATTTTAATAAATCTTTCTATCTAGTAAAAAATGCAAAAGAAATTGTCTCAGAGCAAAGAAGAAGACTAAGTAAAGATTATGTTCAAGATAACAGATCAGATGGAGAAACAGACTTATCAACTTATTTAGACAAAGCGAAATCTTTTGGCTTAGGAGGAATTTTAAGATGAAAGTTTCAAAAAGAATTACAGATTTGATAGGCACTATTAGAAATTTAAGAGATTTAAATTTATATGACAGAGAGGAAAGAAGAGAGATAGTAAATAGGTTTTATCGAGCACAAAGGATTAGCGGAAACTCAACTAAAAATTCTCGCCTTGCAGAAATATCAAATAATTTAGTTTGCCTGTTGCAAAGTTATGTAATAATCTCTTTTGATTTACCCATTGCCTATTTTTGTTTACCTGTTGCTTCATATTGGTTTAGTAATAAAATGAGGATAAAGGGGTTAAACGATGATTTTATTTCAAAGGTCAATACAACCAGTTATCTTCAAAGACAAATAATGTCTGGCGAATCCATAAGCGAACGAAGTAATAATTATGGTCTAGATAAACTACTAGGAGGCTCACAATGATCACCGACTTCATAAAAATTTCCATAAAAAACATAAAGAAAAGAAAGCTTAGGTCAGCACTAACTCTTCTAGGAATATTAATATCAATAGCAACCGTTTTTACTCTAATAAGCATCTCTCTAGGTTTACAAAAGGCAGTTGAAGAGCAATTCAAACTTCTAGGTTCAGACAAATTCTTTATTCAACCAAGAGGCCAACTAGCAGGTCCTGGAACAGGAGGAGCAGTTTCACTAACAGAAAAAGATGTAGACTTAATCAAAAAAGTTACAGGAGTTAAAGAACTATCTGCCTGGTCGGCAACAAGCGCTAAAATCGAACATGATAAAGAAATAAGATTCGTTGCAGTAGTTGGAATAGATCTAGATACCTCTGATTTATTTATTGAAACTGGAGCATACAAGGCAGAACAAGGTAGAGTGATAAAAAAAGGCGATACAAAAGATATAATGGTCGGTTCACAATATAGCGAAAGTTTCTTTAAAAAACCAATCAAGATCGGAGACACTTTGAAAATAAACGATGAAGAATTTAAAGTTCGTGGGATTTTGAAAACAATAGGAAATCCACAAGATGATCGTCTTATTTATATGCCTGAACCAGAATTCAGAGTTTTATTCAATGTCCCAGATAGGATAGATACAATAGTTGTCCAAGTTGTCGAGCAAGATAATTTGAAAGAAGTAGCTGATAGAGTTGACAGAAAGTTAATGAATTTCAGGAAGGTAGATGAAAAAACAAAAGACTTTACTATTCTAACTCCAGAAGAACTTCTTGAAAGTTTCGGAACTATTTTATCAGTAATAACTTCGTTTCTTTTAGGTGTAGCTGCAATATCTTTGCTAGTAGGCGGAATAGGGATAGCCAATACAGTCTACACTTCTGTTTTAGAGAGAACAAGAGAAATAGGAGTGATGAAAGCAATCGGGGCAAAAAACAAAGATGTTCTTTCAATATTTTTAATAGAGTCCGGAATTTTAGGTCTAATTGGAGGAATAATCGGAATATTATTAGGGTTGACAGTAAGCAAAACAATTGAATATATAGCAGTCAATCAATTAGGTACCACCCTGCTTCAAGCATCTTTTCCAGCCTACTTAATAATAGGCTGTCTCGTATTCTCAGTAGTCGCAGGAACGGTCTCAGGAATTTGGCCGGCTTGGAAAGGTTCAAAAATAAGGCCAGTTGAAGCTCTAAGATATGATTAGCTAAGATAATAAGCTAAATTTTATATAGATGATTCATCAATTAAAAAACATGAGAATACTCGAGTTAACTAATTTTTCAGCAGGGGGTTGCGGAGTATTTGCAAGAGTAAAAGAAGAGTCTTTAAGACTATCCAACTTAGGTCACACAGTTAAGATATTTTCTTCAAATTTAGAGAAAGGCACTTGGAAAATAGTTGCAGAAAATGAAAAGATAGGGCGCGTGTCTATAACTAGGTTTAAGGCAAAAAGGTTAGGGGGAGAAAGTTATATTCGCTGGAATTTTGAAGAAGAAGCTCTAAGATTTAAACCAGATATAATAATAGCCCATGGATACCGACACATACACACCCTCAAAGCAATTAAATTAAAAAATAAATTAGACTGCAAAGTAATTTTGGTGACTCATGCACCATTTGGTAGAAATAAAACTAGAAGCCAATTAGAAAATACCGTTGTCTATCTATTTGATAATTTAATAGGAAGAAAAACGATAAATAAATTTGATAGAGTAATAGCAATAACAAAGTGGGAAATGCCATTTCTAAAAGAAATTGGATTGAAAGAAGACAAGACTTTGTACATTCCAAATGGCATAAGAGAAAACTTTTTCAAAGATAAAAAAATAAGCAAAGAGCAAAATAAGCTCATCTATACAGGAAGAATAGTTTCAATAAAAGATTTAGAAGTGGTTATAGAAGCTTTTGAATATCTAAAAGATAAAAAAATAATCTTTGAGTTGTTAGGCCCTGCAGATGTAAAATATCTTTTAAGCTTGATAGAGCTAGTAAAAGCCGAAGGCTTAGAGAATAAAGTTTTTTTTAATAACAGAGGATACAACATAAAAGAGCAAATTAAGTTTTTAGATTCAGGAAAGATTTTTGTTTTACCTTCAATAAGTGAGGGGATGCCCCAAGTGTTAATAGAAGCAATGGCTAGGGGAAAGATAGTTATCTCAAGTGATAATCCTGGGTCGAAAGATTTAATTCAAAATGGAAAAAATGGTTACTTATTTAAAATAGGGGATGCGAGAGATTTAGCTGATAAAATAAACTTGGTTTCCTCAAAGAATAATACGCTTATGAAAGAAAATGCAACAAATTCCGTAAAAATCTACAGCTGGGATAAAGTAATAGAAAGTATAGAGAAAATGCTTAATCAACTTATGAAAAAACAGTAAATTTTTTGCTCAACTCAACAAAAGATTTATAATTTGACAACTTAGTCTACTAAAGTGGATCTATATTACGAATTAAGAAGATATAAGGCTAAATTAATAAAAGTATTAAGAACTTTTACCTATTATTTTGAGTATCTGTTTTGGTTGATTTTTTCATTCTCAAAGTTTAAAAAATATCCAAAAATAGTAAAAAGTATCCTTGTAATTAATCATGGAGCCCTAGGAGATATTTTTTGCTCATTAAAAACAATTTACAATTTATCTCTAAATAACCCTAAAATAAATTTATCATATCTAGTAGAGGAGCCTTTTCATCAAAACTTTAGGTTTTTAGAAAAATTAATGAAAATAAAAATAATAACAACTAAAGAGCTTAGTGAAAAAAATTTCGATCTAACTATAATCTTTAACAGTTTTCAAAATTTAAGCAAACACCGTGATAATTTAGGTTTTTGTATAGGAAACGAGTATTCTGGAGCTAAAGGGGCGTTTTATTCTATAAGAGACTTGTTCATTAATAGAAAACAAAAACCATTGTATAGGCATAAATTAAAACAAGAAATAGAAATAGTAAAACTTGCCGGGTTAAAAATTGGAAACACTTTGAAGGGTTTCAATAAAATTAATAATGAAAAAGTTGATAGTTTATTGAAGAAAAATAAAATAAAAGATTTTGCTATTATTCATCCTTCTGGAAGAAATTTTGCTGATATTTTAAAACAAGGCAAAATTCCTAACCTTGCATGGCCCTTTGAACGGTTCTCAGAAATAGCCGATTATTTAGCTGAAAATTATGGTTACGATGTAATTATCAGTGGGAGCAAGGAAGAAAAATTTATTGGAGACATACTGATAAACAAATGCAAAAATAAGAAAAAAGTAATAAACTTTTCTGGAAAATTAAATATTGAAGAGCTTGCAAGTTTAGTGTCCAGAGCAAAATTAGTTTTAAGTGTGGATACTGCAACTGCGCACATCTCTGAGTTTTTTGATGTTAAAACTGTGACTTTGTTTGGGCCGACATTTTTAGAAGAAGTCAGACCTTATGGGAGTAAAGATAAATTTATTTCAATATGTCATCCTGAAAAATGCATTCAGGATAGAAGAAAAGGATATTGTCATGGAGACAGAAACATATGCATGGAGTCTATTAGTGTAGCCGAAGTCAAAAAAGCTATTAATAACTTAAATATTTGAAATAAACTTATCTGATATTTTTGTTTAAATAAATCTTGTTGAAGATGCCTTGTGTTGTTCCAAAATAACGAACAGATATGAAGATCAACATCCAAGGTAGTAATTTAAGATACTTGTTTCTGTAGCACTTTTTAATTGATAAAAAAATTATTATTAATGGAGAAAAAAGTATTAAAAATAACGGGGCGATAAATTTTAAAATTTTAAATTTTAAAATTTTATTTTCTATAGACGCACCTATCCATATGCTTTGCTTATAGACTTCTTTAAGAGTTTCTGGGTTTTTATGATAGCAAACAGTGCCTTTAGCAATGTATGGGAGCAATTTGTATTTGATCCAAAAAGTTTGGTCATCTGCATATCCATATTTTTGGTCAAATCCACCAAGTTTGTCAAAAACTACTTTCTTTATAGCTCTAAAAATTACAAGATCTGAAGAGTAATCTTCCTTTTGATTTGGAAGTCTTTGAACTCTAATTCTCCCCCATAGTTTTGACCAGATATTATTAACATTTGTTGCAATTTCATAACTATGTGTGGTTCCATTTAGTGCTTTGTCTAATATAATTGGAGAGACGAGGTTGTTTATGTAGTTTTTATCAAATTCCATATCTGCATCTACAAATACTAGGATTTTTCCAGAAGATTTTTTCGCTCCAAGATTTCTTGAAAAACCAGGTCCTTTATGTTCTCCTTTTATTAGTTTTACTTTTTTTGATTTTTGTGTAAAAGATTTTACAATATCAAGAGTTTTATCTATGGAACCATCATCAACAATGATGATTTCATACTCCTTATATGACTGTTGAAAAAGAGAAATAATACATTTTTCTATACAATTTTCCTCATTATAGGTAGGAATAATTATGGAAACTTTTGAATTTTTCATTGACTTACTTAGTTATACTCAGATTAATAAGACTTTTGTTTGCAAAATATTTTATGACTTAAAGATATTATGAATTTAAGAGGGTTGCTGATGCTTTTATAAATAAGTTTCAGTAACTACAAGGTAAAATTTCATTATAGACAATTTCGTGGCTTATATGACTCAAATCGAAATTGCCTTATTAGAGAATTCTGGCTAAAATGTCATATCTCCTCCAGAATTATCTATAGAAATAGTTAACTTCTAGATGACTTTGATAACTATTAGTTCCTCTTCTTTCAAAATTCCTTATATTTAGTTTTATCTTCCACATTCGCCCAATAAAATCCTTCTTTTCTAAGCATGCAAGCCAAACAAGTTCCACAATGTTTTTCAGAAGAAGTGTAACAGCTGCAGGTTTTTTCTAAATTAACTCCTAATTTTTTACCCAAAAGGATTATATCTTCTTTATCTTTTTTTATTAAAGGTGCAATTACTTTATACTTTCCAAAAGTAGATTCATAGCTTATTTTGTTTATTAAATTAACAAATTTTTGTGTTGCATCAGGGAAACATTCTTTTCCATCATTTTTAAAACCCGTGAATATATCATATTTATTTTTCTCTCTTATATCCAGAGATTCAGCCAATGCCAGAGAATAGGATAAGAAAATAAGGTTTCTACAAGGAACATACCAATTTTTACTTTCTTCCTTTGTATTTTTTAAATCTTCTTTTTCAAGTTTTTTATGCGCAATTTCAACGTTTATTAGAGAATTTGAAATGTTAGATATTTCTTTAATATCAATTTCAATGAAATTAGCATTTAATTCTTCTGCGCATAATTTAGAAGCTTTTCTTTCAGGCTTTAAGCTTCTCTGTCCATAATTAAAGAATAATATCTTAAGTTTTTCATAGTTTCTTAATTTTTTAACATAAAAGGCTGTAACCACACTGTCCATTCCACCAGAGCATAAAATTATAGCATTTTTCATCTATTGGTTAAACTAACAAACTTTAAAAGTTTGCTTTTTCTACTTTTAAAATGAAAAAGAAAGCAATAGACCTGAAGAAAGGCGATAAAATTATAGTTGCAGGAAGGAAGTTTAAAATAGAGGAGATAGAAGTCTCAGATATAGGAAAACAAGGTACTAAAAAAGTAAGACTCGTCGCAATTTCAGACTTGGGAGAAAAAATTGTTTTAATAAGGCCTGAAGAATATACTTTTGAAACAGAAAAATGATTGATATAATTATAACTTCTTATAAAGAACCCAAAGCTACCCTAAATGCAGTGAGATCAATCTACAATCAAAAAATAACAACAAAGTTCAGAGTGATCGTTGTTGACCCTTTTCCAGAAACTGAGAAATTCTTAAAAAAGAATATAAAAAATAAAAACTTTGTTTTCTCTCTCGATCCTGGAGAAGGCAAAAGCTATGCTTTAAATTTGCTTTTTCAAGAATATGGATCAGCAAATGAAAATGATATTTTTATATTAACTGATGGGGATGTTAAAATATCCGAGAATTCAGTTTCAGAAATATTAAAAATTTTTAAAGATAAAAAAGTAGGGTGTGTTACAGGAAAGCCAGTTTCTATAGACTCAAGGAGTACAAAATATGGTTATTGGTCCCATTTTCTATTTTCAGGCATAGATAGAGCAAGAAGAAATTTAGCTGAAAATAAGAAGTTTTTTGAATGTTCTGGCTACCTTTTTGCATTAAGAAAAGGCTTGATTTTAGATTTTCCTCTTGAAACTTCAGAGGATTCTATAATTCCTTACATAATATGGGAAAAAAAGTATAATATTGATTATGCTGATAAAGCAGAAGTTTATGTTAAAAATCCCTCAAATTGGAAAGACTGGGTTAATCAAAAAGTAAGAAATATAAAAGCACATGAAAATTTGAATAAATTAGCCCCAGACATGCCCAGAACAAAATCTTTTTTCAATGAGATTAAAAAAGGATGGTTTTTTCTTTTTATCTATCCAAAAAATGTAAAAGAAGTATATTGGACGATCCAACTATATTTCGCTCGTATTTATGTCTATTTTAAAGCATTTTACGAAATGAAATTAGATAAGAAGTATAGAGATGGATGGCGAGAAATTGAAACACCTTCTACCAAACCGTTAGATTGATTGGTCTTTAACCTAAAAAACAAATCTATGAAATAATTAAAAACCCTTTACTTTTAATATTCCAATGGACAATATTTTAGTTATAAAACTCGGAGCTTTAGGAGATGTAGTAAGAACTTTATCAGTTGTGAAGGCTATAAAGCAGTCAAATAAAGGTTCAAAAATTACTTGGGTAGCTAAAGAGGAATCTAGAGAGCTTCTAGAGAATGTTAATTTCATAAATTCAGTTCATAGTTACCCTTTCAAAAAAGATATGCATTTTGACTTTCTCTACAATTTTGATATTGAAGATTCAGCAACAGAATTAGCAAGTAAAATAAATGCTGGCAAAAAGTATGGATTTTACAAAAAGGATGGTTTTTTACAATCTTTCAACCTTGGCTCCGAGTATTATCTAAACACAGTATTTGATGATGAACTAAAAAAATCAAATAAAAAAACTTACCAGGAAATGATGTTTGAAGTTGCTGAGTTAAAGTATAAAAAAGAATTGGTTGAAATATCTGTACCAGAAAAATACAAAAAATATTCCTCCGATTTTATTAAAAGAAACAATATAAAAAAGGGTAATTTAATAGGTATTCACACAGGTGCTTCAATAAGATGGCCTTCCAAGTCTTGGGCAGAAAATAAAATAATAGAATTTATAAAAAAATTAAAAAATAGTGGTTATCAAGTTTTACTTTTTGGTGGTTTTAATGAAGTAGAAAGAAACAGAAGAATAGAGATAGAGTTAAATAATTCAGGGATATCTATTTATAAGAACGATCCAAATAATTCTTCTCTTGAATTTATTTCTCTTGTCAGTTTGTGCAAATTCATGGTTTGTGCTGATAGTTTTGCTCTTCATGTAGCTTTGGCACTAAGAAAGTCTACAATAGGTTTATTTTTTTGTACTTCTCCAAAAGAAGTAGAGTCTTACGGCCTATTAAAAAAATTAATCTCTCCAAAGTTAAATGATTTTTTCCCTGCAAGAATGAACGAATATGACGAAGATTTAACAAATAGTATTTCAGTAGATGAGGCATTTAAAGCAATAATCAATTTAAATGGTAGTTCAACTGGTAAGTCTACCTAGGGCAGAAAAAGTTATCAAGAATTAAAAAAATGTCTATAAAATATAGAGTATAAATATTCTAAATTCTCAAAAAGACAAAACAGTGCTATAGAGATTCTCTGTATACTTGAACGGTTTTTTTAATTCCCTCTTCCAGATAAGTTTTAGCTTTAAACCCAAACTCTTTATCTGCTTTTGAAGTATCCAAACACCTTCTAGGTTGTCCGTTTGGTTTTGAAGTATCCCAAACAATTTTTCCTTTAAATCCAACTATCTCTGCAATCATTTTTGCCAGATCCTTAATTGAAATCTCTATACCTGAACCAAGATTAACTGGTTCAACTTTTTCATATTTCTCTGTTGCTAAAATAACGCCTTCAGCAGCATCTTCAACATAAAGAAATTCTCTAGTGGGCGTGCCATCTCCCCAAAGAACAATACATTCTTCCTTATTTTCTATAGCCTCAAAACATTTCTTTATCAAAGCAGGTATAACGTGGCTAGATTCAGGATTGAAGTTGTCTCCAGGACCATAAAGGTTAACAGGGAGTAAAAAAATAGAATTAAAACCATATTGTTTTTTGTATGCCTGACTCTGAACTAAGAGCATTTTTTTTGCCAGCCCATAAGGCGCATTCGTTTCTTCAGGATAACCATTCCATAAATCTTCTTCTTTAAATGGGATAGGTGTAAATTTTGGATATGCGCAAATGGTCCCCACTGCCACAAATTTTTCTACCCCGTTTTTTCTAGATTCTTCTATTAACTGTACACCCATCAATAAATTATCATAAAACAAAGATCCAGGGTTGTTCAGGTTATATCCTATTCCTCCAACATTTGCAGCTAAGTGAATTATAATATTAGGAGAAAAATGTTTAAACAGCTTTTTTATGTCCTCAATATTTCTTAAATCATAATCTTTTTTTCTTGGTATAAAAATCATTTCCTTTTTTATTCCTCTTTCAATCAATTTTTTTACAACAAAGTTTCCTAAGAAGCCACCACCACCAGTAACAATTATTTTTTTATTTTCAAACATTTTACTAATACACCATTTTTTTATTTTTTAATGTATCTAGATCAGACTCTACCATTAATTTTACTAGTTCTTTGAATTTTGTTTTAGCCTTCCAGCCAAAAAGCTTATTAGCTTTACTTGAATCTCCACAAAGGTATTCCACCTCCGTAGGCCGAA
Source organism: Candidatus Woesearchaeota archaeon (assembly GCA_964366325.1). Taxonomy (GTDB): domain Archaea; phylum Nanobdellota; class Nanobdellia; order Pacearchaeales; family GW2011-AR1; genus UBA73. Next base: position 77,525 of record CAYITD010000001.1, read on the forward strand.
AATATTTTTTATCTATCTCTATTATAATTTTTCCGCTATCAACATCTATTCCTTTTTCGTCTGGCCCTTTACCTTCCCATTTTAAAGTTATCCCAAGGTTTTTTGCAGATTCTTCTACAAAATCCCTTACACTATGTGCTTCTCCAGTAGCAATTACATAATCATCTGGTTTGTCTTGCTGCAACATTAGCCACATTGACTCAACATACTCTTTTGCATATCCCCAATCTCTGTTCGCATCAATATTTCCTAAGAACAATTTTTCTTGTAGACCTAATTTAATCTTACATAAACCAATAGTTATTTTTCTAGACACAAAAGTTTGTCCTCTTCTTGGAGACTCGTGGTTGAACAAAATACCATTACAAGTAAAAATCTTATAAGCTTCTCTATAATTTTTAGTTATCCAGTGCCCATATAATTTAGCAGCTGCATAGGGGCTTCTAGGGTTAAACTGAGTATTTTCATTTACTGCATGGTTATAAATGCCCCCATACAATTCGGAAGTAGAAGCTTGATAGAATTTAACTTTGCTTGTCATTTCTAAGATTCTTATAGCTTCCAAGACTCTTAATACTCCCAAGGCGTCAGCATTTGCAGTGTATTCTGGAGTCTCGAAAGAAACTTTAACATGGCTTTGAGCTCCTAAGTTATAAATTTCATCGGGACGCACTTCTTGTAGTATTCTAATTATATTAGTAGAATCAGTTAAGTCTCCATAATGAAGATAGAAATGTTTGCTCTGATGAATGTCATTATATAAATGATCTATTCTCCAAGTATTGAATGTACTTGCTCTTCTTATCATTCCGTGAACTTCATAACCTTTTTCAAGTAAAAATTCAGCTAGGTAAGACCCATCTTGTCCAGTTATCCCTATAATCAATGCCTTTTTTTTATCCATAATTACTCTTCAAGGAACAGATTTAAAAATATATCCATATTTCAGTTACTTGCAAATAAAGGTTTTAACTTTTATTTTTAAACAAATTATTTTAATTTTTGGTAAAAAAACACAAACCTTAAGAATCGATCATTATTGGTATTCATAATGTTTGCAGGGACAAAAAGCAAGATATTCTAAATCAACAATGGATGTTAAAGAAGAGAAAAAAATACAAGATAGGAAAGAAAATATAAAGAATTGGTTGAAAAACCCTCATAATCTTGCTTTAGTTGGAATTGTTATTTTCGCATTTTTAATCAGACTTTATTATTTTATTCAAACTAGTGGTCAGACTCTATGGTGGGATGAAGCAGAATATGGATCAACAGCAAAAAATTGGGCATTAGACACACCTTATGACTACAATCCGCAAAGACCACCTTTATTTCAATTTATATGGTCTTTATTAATATCTTCAGGTTTACAAGAAAACGCAATAAAGTTTTTTATAACAGTTATACCTGCGGTCTTTTTAGTATTTACAATTTATTTACTAGGTAGAGAAATGTTCAGTAAAGAAATTGGCTTAATAGCTGCCTTTTTATCTTCAGTTAGCTGGACACTTGTTTTTTGGGCTTCTCGTATTCAGCCAGATTTTATTTCTATGAGCTTCCAAGTTTTATCAATTTTTTTCATGTGGAAACATTGGAAAAAAACAAGTGCAAAATTTGTTTTTTTAGCAGCATTTTTTGCAGGACTAGGATTTTACTTTAAAGTTTCCGCTCTACTAGTGCCGATGATTTTTATTGTGTTTCTATTAATAAAAGAAAGATTTGGAGCATTCACAAATAAACACAACTACTATTTTGCTTTTATTTTCCTTCTTACCTTGGCGCCTTATTTTATCTGGTCCCAATTGACATTTGATAATCCATTAGGCTTTCGTGTTGGATATGTAGATGCACCTACGGACTTTCCAATTGGTTGGTACAATTTGAGGTTTTACCATTTCCTTACAGAAGGTCTATTATTTATTTTGTTTATTGTTGGAGTTTTATTAGCGTTTAGATTTTTATTATATTTTGATTTGATGATAAAAGAAAAACAGCGTTGTTTTGATCCTAAATTATTTAGTTTAATTTCACTTGCATTCATTTCTGTTTTCTATATTTTTTATATCCGAAATACAGATGATAGATGGGTTTTCCTGTGGTTACCATTTATTTTCTATATTATTGGATTAGCAGTTATGTTTGTGTACGAGTTTCTTAAAAAATATAAAAGAACAATTGCTATTATAATTTCAGTAGGCTTAATTGCATTTTCAGGATATGAGCAGTTAACTCATGCTAATAGCCTCATAGATTTAAAAAAAGATAGTTATATGCCTGTTAAATTAGGCGGAGAATGGATAAAAGAAAATTCTGAAATAAACGATAAGTTGCTTTCAATTTCATACACACAAAGTGTTTACTATAGCGAAAGAAATGTAAGCACTTACGCAACTATTAAAAATAATTCAGAATTTGATAATTATCTTGATGGAAATAAGCCAAGATTTTTACAGGTTTCTATGTTTGAACCCCACCCTCCATGGGTTAATGATTGGATCAATAAGAATGGAGAAAAATTAAGACCAGTGCAAGCTTATTTTGCAGATGCAGAGAAAAAGCAGCCAGTTTTAATAATTTATGAGATAAATTACTAGGAAAGCATTTTAGATAAATTTATTAACACTTTTTTAATTTCATCTAACATGGAGTGTATAGTTTGTAAGGGTAAATCTTTTAAGAAGCTTCTTTTCATACATGAAGTTTCAAGATATACAAAAAAGGCATACTCTCTGTTTAAATGTCAAAAATGTGGTCTAATAAGGCCAAATCCCTTGCCTTATAAAGATGAAAATAAAAATGATATTTATGATTCAGCAGATAATATAAAGTTCTATAACAAAGAAACAGAAAAATTCGATGAAAATAGCTATGAATATAAATTTTATTTCAATGGATTTAAAGCGTATCCGCTCATTATAGATGATTACAATATCTCTGGCAAGGCAATCGATATAGGCTGTGGAGCCGGGCATCTTATGTCCTTATTAACTAATAAAGGAATCAATGTAGAGGGGATGGAAATAAGTCCTTTATTAGTTAAGGCTATTAATAAAAAATTTAAAGTTTATTGTTGTGAAATAGGCAGTAAAAAAATTAAAAGAAAAAATTATAATTTAGCGACTTTTAATCATGTACTTGAGCATGTAGAAGATCCACAAAAATTCTTGGTAGAGGTTAATAAAATACTAATAAACGGAGGGCACCTGATTTTTGCGGTTCCATATTTACACGGATTGGTTCCAAGAATATTAAGAACTAAATGGTATGGTCTAGGATATGGGCAGCATTTAAATTTTTTCTCAAAAAAAAGTTTGGAAATCTTACTAAAAAACGCAGGGTTCAAAATATGCGAGTTTAGGGTTTTAAGTGTAAATTATGATCATCCTAAGTTTCCTAGAGTAGTTAATTTATTCGCCAATTTTCTAAGTAATTTGATCGTCCTAATTGGATTTGGAGACAATCTATTCACTATCGCTAAAAAAAATAGAGAGGTAGGAGAGCAAGAATGAATTTTGGCCAATTATTATCTAGAGCATTTGAAAAAATTCCAGAATGGTCTATAAAAAACGATATAAGGTATTTTTTGGCTTTCAATAAATTAGTTCCAAAATTTATTCAAGATATTTCCCCAGTAAAGGGCTATGAGTTGCATTATAATCTTAAACCTGGAGATATTGTAGTTGATGCTGGAGCGTACCCTGGGGATTATGCTGTTTTTGCATCTAGAAAAGTTGGGAAAAATGGAAAAATAATATGTTTTGAACCAGATGAAAATAATAGAAAAATTCTCAGGAAAAACCTTGAGCATGAGAGAAATAATAATTTTATAATAATCTCAAAAGGATTATGGGACAAAAATACTAAGCTCACTTTTAAGAGCTTAGACGGCCTGCATTCAACATTATTTTCTAATAATGGAAAAAGTGAAATAGAAGTAGTTAGACTTGATGATGAATTAAAAGGGTTAGGCATAAACAAAGTTGATGTTATTAAAATGGATATAGAAGGGGCAGAGATAGAAGCAATTCAGGGAGCTGTTAGAACTTTAAAAAATAATGACACTAAAGTCATGATTGCTTCTTATCACATAGTTAATGGTAAAAAGACAGCTCATTTTCTAGAAAATTTCTTGTCTTCCTTAGGTTACAAAACACTCTCAGACTTCCCAAAACATCTCACTACCTTCGGCTGGAAAAATTAAAACTTAGTTTTAATAAAAGCAAGAATATATGACATAGTGGTAAAACACGATAAAAACGGGTGAAGCAACCAAGCTTTATTATTATATTTAATTAACATTTTCAATGAGACAAAAAAAGCAGGTACAAATAATAGATTATATAATATTTCATAACTAAATCTTATTTTGCCAAATTTTCCAAACAATCCGCCAGACCATTTAAATTCTCTAACAAGTGAAGGGTTATTAAAATAATAACTTGCCCATTTGATTTTTTTCCTTAGAAATTCAGACGTGCTCTTAGTCATTAAATGGTGCATATGTGCTTCTTTTGGGATGGCTAGAGTAGACAGTCCTTCTTTAGCTAATTTATAAATTACATCAACATCTCTAGTATATCCTCCTATTTTTTTAAGAGTTTCCTTTCTAAATGACAGGTAATACCCTCCAGCTATAAAGTAATTTTTCAAATCATTTTTATATTGATAGTATTTGCCCTTATCTTCTAGTTTGAGGTTCCCAAAAGTTATTTGAGGATCAATAGAGCAGTAAATGGCAAACGGATCAGTACCAACAAAACTAAGGTATTGGTTAATCAAAGGATCGCTTTTTACAACAGCCATTCTAGATATGCAGAAAGTTATGTTTTTATCTAGCATTAAGGGGTAGATTGTTTTTTTTATCCAATCTTTTTCAACAAGTGCGTTATCTGAGTCTATGGTGACAATTATCTCCCCTGTAGCTTTAGAGCATCCAATTGATTTTGGCATGCCCTTTCCTTCCATATAGCCCCTAATTTTAGTTAAAATGAGTTTGCAGCCATACTTCTTTACCATCTCGATAGTTCCATCGTTAGAGTAACTATCGACAACCAATATCTCTATTTTATTTTTAGGATAATCTTGTTTTTTTATACTTTTAATACATCTTTCCGCATAATCTTTACAATTTAAAGTACATATTACAAAACTTACTTTAGGCTCTTTCATTTTTCTTCCCAATTCTAGATATTAAACCCTTTATAAAACCAGCACCGTAACTCAAGTGAATAATAAAAAATATTAGTAATAGCAAAGGTATTGATGATAAATTTTTATTTTTAATTCCCGCATAAACAGAAAAAACGATATCGGATAATATGTAAATTATTAATGGCAAAATAAATAATAGACTTATCAGGGAAAGGGGGGGCAAAATGAGTATATATAAAAGAAAAGCACTAGGGACTATGAAAGAAGGGTTATTAAAAATTTCTTCAGATATTCTCTCAGATGATCTAACGCAACCATAATCAAAAATTTGTTTTATTAAACTCTTCACAGTTGGCCTTCTTCTGTGGTAGATAAATATTTCTGGAGAATAAGCAATATTAAGTTTGTTTATTTTTGCCAGATTAACAAAGTTAGTATCATCTCCTGGATAGAAAGTTCTATCGAATTTTATTTTTTCAAAGACTTTCTTTTTACAGGTTAAATTGGCTCCACTAGTGTAGTTGCTGTTTGCTTCTAAGTTTAGTGGAGCTTTAGTATATCTTCTAAACATTTGACCGGTAGCAAACCTACTTCCCAAGGCATAACCACTAACTTTACCAAAAAATGAGTCATCGTGGGGCGTCAGCTGAGGCCCACCAAGAATATCTACTTTAGGATATTTTTTAAAGAAGGAATCTACTTTCCTAAGAAAGTCTTTTTCTATAACTCCATCATCATCTAAAAAAACTATAAACTGCCCATTAGCTTCAAGAGCTCCGTTATTTCTATTATCAGATACATTAAGGCCTTTTTTTATTATGACTTCAAATTTTCTCTTTGGATAATCTAAATTTTTTATAGAACTTAAAATTTCTGCATCTCTCCAAGGAGCCAAAGCGATTACAATAGAAAACTCAGGTTTTTGTTTTTTTTTCATTTTGGCATAAATCCTAAAAATTTATCATATATCCTTACAAATCTTCTAAGCGGAGAATTTATTATTCTCAACCTTAAAACCGCTAGAAACATAATAGGCGCAGATCTTACAAAATTTATTGTTGAATATTCTTTATCAACCCAAATAGTCGGTATATCGATTATCCTTTTTTTCATCTTTTTTAACATATATAACATCTCAACATCGAAGGCCCACTTAGTCATGCCTAATTTAGGTAAAAGTTTTTCAATAACTTTTCTTCTGAATATCTTTGCACCGCATTGTGTGTCAGTATATGGAATAAATAAGAAAAATCTCACAATTAGATTAAAAATTCTTCCCGAGACAATTCTCCTAAAAGTAATAGGTGGGTAAACTTTAGAGCCAGGTAGATATCGATTAGCTATAATTCCATCAAATTTATCTATCCCTTTTATTAACTTAAAATATTCTTCTGGCGATGTAGCCATATCCGCATCAACAAAGCCAATTAAATCATTTTCTCTCTTAAGTCCTTCTTTAAATCCTTCTATTACTGCGTAACCTTTTCCACCCTTAGGTAAATTTAGATAACTAATTCTTTGATTAATATTGCTAAATTTTTTGACGATTTCCTCAGTTTTATCTTTTGTATTGTTTATAGAAACAAGTATTTCATAATCAATTTTTTCTTTCATTCTAATATTTTCAAAATAATCAGAGTAAGCCTCAAGAGTTTTTCCAATACGTCTTTCTTCATTATATGCAGGGATTACTATAAAAGCTTTCATTTATTTAATAGTGCTACAGAGGTTATTAAAAATATCGCTGATGCACACAATAAAGCATAGCAAAAGCTTAAAATATCGCTGGAGAAATAAATAGTTAAAAATAATTGAATTGGAATAATCAACACAAATCCTAAATAGTTTTTAGTTTTATTTTGTGATAATTTATAAGAAATTATTAAATTAGATAAAGAAAGAAGACTTACACTAAGGCCCAAAATAAAAATAACAGGTATGATTTCTTTTATGATTCTCCCAGTAAATATTCTTACAACAATCTCAGGAAAAATTAATATTACACAAAGAATAGGAATAATAATAAGAAAAAACATCAGTAGTGAATTTAAAAACAGATTGCTTGACTTTTTTACTTTTATGTTAGAGGCAGACAAAGGAAATAAAGCCTTGCCTAGTGGATGGCTTATCATAAATATAGATTTGCTAATTACAGAGGCTATGGCATATATACCAGTAGTTTCTGGAGAGAACAAAACTTTTGCAATTATTATATCTAAACTTAAAAATAATATTATAATTAGATTTGTAACAAAAACTGGTTTAGAGTACTTGTATATATCCAATGTTTTTGCTATTTTTTCTTTTTTAGCTCTAATTTTTTTAAGTTTAATAAAAGTGTAAAAAAAGGCAATTACATTACTTAATATTATCCCAAATATCGCTCCAACAACTTTAAAACCAACAAATATTAAAATCAAAGACAGAAATAGTTTGGATAATCCTTCCACTACAAGGCTCATACCCAGAGGTAAAAAGAATTTTTTCCCTAGCAATAGGCCTCTTGTAACAGGCATTAGAAAAGCTGAAAAAATCATAGGTCCTGCAAGTGCAAGTAGATAATAATCGATCTTGAGTAAAAAAGAAAGAGGAATTGCGAATAGTAGATATATTAAAAATATTACAAAGGCTAATTTAAAAGACTTTCTCATTGATTTATTAAGTATGTTTTTTATCTTAGAATCATTTTTTTCTTTAGATACATATTTAGCGATAATTGTTTGTATAGATTCATTAAATACCGCGAAGATTATTATTATATACAATATAACAACAAGTGTGCCGTAATCAACTATACTTAAAAATCGAGTCATAAAAATCTGAAATAAAAAATTTAACAAATTGAAGACATTAACCGTAAAAAGCAAAACAATGCTACCCCCTACTAAATTTCTATCAATTTTTACCATTTTAGATGAATATACCTTTATAGAAAATTAAGAATCCTAAAACGATTATAAAAATCTGAAATAACCATATAGCTAAAACAACCTTCTTTTCATTCGCTTTTCCATTATATTTATTTATTAGATATATTGCTAAATGATTAAGGCTGTAAATTTTATCGTATTCAAGTTCAAGAAAATTATCTTTTTTTGGCCTTCCAAAAGAGTATTTTTTTAGACCTCCTCTTAGCTTAAGTATTGTTTCAATTAGGTAAGGTATAAAGAAAAACATCGCTATTTTTTCAAAGTTGCCTAATATGGCCATTATAGCAATCATCGCACCAATAGGATAGGTCAGAGAATCTCCGGGGAAAATTTTTGCAGGATAAAAATTGAAAATTAAAAATGCTAACAAAGAAGCAATCATACATATAGCGATAAAAGCAAGCCAAGTATGTCCAGTTAAATAGGCTACAATGCTTAAAGCACTCAAAATAAATATTCCCTGTCCAGCCTCTAGGCCATTAAACCCTGCCAGAAAGTTAAAAGTTGTTGTAGTGCCAGTTATTGCCAAAGGTATTAAAAAAAGAGGATAAATTAAACCTAAATCAACGTTTCCAATTAAAGGTAGTAAAATAGAGCTTTTACCAGCATTTATCACAACCAAAGGTATTGATGATAAGGCGACAAGAACAATTCTTGTTCGTTTAGATAAACCTCCCTTTCTCCAGCCAAGTAAATCATCAATAAAACCTAAACCTCCAACTAAAAGAATAACAGTTAATAAAGAAAACATTTCTATAAGGTTATTGTTTTCTTTTAAATAAAAAACGAGAAGACCAATATATAAAAGAATTCCAATAACAAAGCCAACAAGTGTAGATATTCCTCCAGATCCAGCAACTTTAAGTTTAGATAATTTATTCATATCTTCCCACATCAAATCTATTTGGTGAGCTTTTTTTATCCAAGAAGGTATTATAAAAAATGTTACTATAAAAGTGACTAATACAGGCAAAACTAAAATATGTTCTATCATTTTTAAGATGGGGGTACAACCTTCTTAGGGGAAGTTTCAAGGTAATCCTTGTTAACTTTTATGTTGCTCGGATAATTGATCTTCCATATCCTAATTGGTCCTCTGAATCCTTCATAAAAAACTATATCTTCAGAAAGATATCCCTGATTTTTCAACTGAGCTACAAAAAAATCATCTTCACTATGCTCTAATTCAAAATATGGATCTCTTTCTTTATATAAATATAGTCTAGTCAATTGAGACTTAACCGTTCTATTGCTTAAGTAAATCATAGCGCCATCTGTCTCGATTTGTCCACTGCCGCTTCCAGTAGAAGTAACTTTTGGAAATATAAAGAATCCAGAACTCACACCAACTCCATAATCTTTAAACTCTTTATCAAAAGAGTATCTTAATGGAATATTGTACTGTTTATTTTGATACACAAAGATTCCAGTTGGTTGCGTTACAATTTTGTTAGTATTTTTATCTCTCTCGATAACCACTGCCCCTATTCCTGCCTTCTGCTTAGGTAAAAATATCCTAGTATTGTTTTCAACATAGGTTATATCTTCATCCAAAACCGTGCCTCCTAAATAGATGAATTGTGTACTATTCTTTTTTTCTTGGGTCTGTTTAGTGTCTTTTGTAAATATGGGAAGCCAGCTATAGTGATCATAATTCTCATCACTTCCTATACTAGAGAATGCAGGATACTTTCCTATGTCTGAAGAGTCTATTAAAAAGTGAGTTGTGTTATGGCTGTATAAAAATTCGAGAGCTTCCTTATCGTTTGTGCCTGTTAAAGCATACCTACCCATAAAGTAATTCCAGTAAGAAATAGCATTCCCACCGTCTAAAACAGTCGCCCTCTCGCCAATTGATTGTACCCAGTAGCCATAATCCCACCAATGCCCAAAAACAGCGTTCTCAGGTGTGTTTTCACGTACCCAAGACATAGCTTTTTGCCATTGTTGGTTATAAGCAGAAGGAATAAAAGATTGTGCAGTAGCAATACTGGATTGGTAAAAGTAATATCCAGAATAAGCCAACAAAAATACAACAAACACACTAGCCACAATATAAACAGTTTTCTTAGTGCTTTTGTGCATAGTGTAACCACTTTTTATTAAAGAAACAGCAAAATATGAAACAATTATTGAACACGGTGGAACAAGCATCATTATCAGCCTTACTGCTCCTCTAGCAGATACAATACTAAAAAAGAAGAACGAGAATAGCATAATTTTTCCAAAATCTATTTCTTTAAACTTATCAATCTTACCAGCTTTGTAATATTTATAATAATAATATCCAAAAGATCCAACAAAGAAAATAACTCCAAAAAGGTAAAATGCTATACTCACAGTATTTGTTCCATTAAATGTGGTATTCTCAGAATATCTACTAAATATTATAGCTATAAGAAAAATAAAGTAAGAAAAAGTGTTTACAATTCTTTCTTTTGTTTTGTCAAAAACAACCATCATCTTATAATACAAAAAGATTGATGCAAAGAAAAATAGCCAGAAAAATATAGGAACTCCATGGAAGAATGGCCCAAAGCTCCCAGTCCATTCGTTAAAGAAAGGTTGTCTGTTTTCAGCGACAGTTACATTTAATCTATCTGTAACAGGCGTTATTAAGACTTTGGCAATGCCTCTTATTTTGTCTATTAAAAAATTAGGTCCTCCATATATAGAGCCTAAAACAATTGCTAAAACAACAGTAACACACAAAGAGATGATCTGTTTAGGCAACTTAATATTATGTAATTTATTGAAATATTTTCTCAACTTGCTATCAAATAAAATATAGTTAACAATAAACAAAAGCAATATTCCCAAAGGTATTAAAATTACTGTAGAATTAAAAAACTCTGAAAAGGTATACCTTAAGGAGAAAATGTGAGCTATAAACAACGTAAAAAAAAGCCACAATGAACTAACAATTATTTTATTTTTATCCATTTTTAAGAGAAAGAAGGCAATTAATATGGTTAACGAGAGAATAACATAAATATAAACAACTCCTCCCCATATAAGGGCCGTCAAGGCAGTAGAAGCACCCGAAAATACAGCAAGTAGGAATTGTTTTTTTGTGCTTTTATTTTCCAGTAAAGCAGCCAAAAATAAATAAAAGGCAAGAAACATAAATAAAAAGGATCCTGCTTCCTTCTCAGGAATTCCAGCAATAGTTCTAGGAAGATAAACAGGAATAACAGCCATAAAAAAAGTAGCTATAACTGCTATAGATCCAGCCCAAAATTTTCCCATTCTTTCAGAGAACATTTTTCTTGTAAGTAAGAAATAACAGAAAAGACCAAAGGAGAAAATTATAGCTGGAAATAGTGCAGCAGATTGCTCAACTGAAGTAGAACCAAAGATAACGGCTATTTTATGAAACCAAGCTATTAAGTATGGGAGAAAGATTAATTCATATTTGGTATAAAAACCAAGTGGCACATATCTCATGTAGTCTACATCCATAAGGCTTCCATGAGTTACTATATATTTAGCCCATCTCAAAAAAAGAAAGGGATCCAGATCAGGGCCTAGGGTCCAACCGCCGGTAGTAATATCTCTAAGCCCAGATAAGTTTCTAGTTCTTATCCATAAAGAAACGAAGAAAACAACAAGCAACAAAATATAGACCAAATAATGTCTATTCCTAATAATTAAATTTTTAATTTTTTCTTCTCTAACCTTTATCTCATGTTCATCCATCATATGTTTAAAAATAAAGGCTATATAAATTTTTCAATTTTGTTTATGCAGCATAATTTAAATACAATTCATCATATCATCAAAGATGGGGAGAAATAGGCCAAATTCAAGCAGAGATAATGAATTCTCTAATTTGGATAAACCTCATAATTATTCAAATTTAAAATAAAATTACAATAACCAAAATAATATAATGAAAGAAGATAACAGTTTAGAAATAAGAGAGTCCTTGAAATTAATAGCGAAAACTTCAGTAATAGTTTTTTTAAGTATTGTTTTTTCGAAGATAGTCGGATACATTTATAGAATATTGATTGCAAGATATTACGGACCAGAGATTTATGGTGTTTTTCTAATTTCTTTAATGGTCGCGGGCTGGTTTGGCGCTTTTTTTTCACTCGGTTTGTTAGAAGGTGTTGTAAGGTTTATCTCAATATTTCGTGGAAAGAAACAATTCAATAAAATAAAATACCTATACAATTTTTCATCACTAGTTTTGCTAACCACCGGATTATTAGGCGGAATTGTGATGTTTCTAACTGCGGATACGATTGCTATAAAGCTATTTCATAACCCAGAACTAACAATATTCATTAAACTATTAGGTTTGATTATGCCTATTTCTCTAATCTCTAACCTATTTCTTTCAATACTCAGAGCTTTTGAGAAAATTTATTGGTATTCTTTTATTTTCAATATAATACAAAATCTAACAAAAATTTCTTTGTTAGTGATTTTTATTATTTTGAGTGTGAATAGCTCAGCAGTAATACTTTCCCATATTTTAGCGGTAATACCCACATTAATCTTGTCTTATATAATTTGCAAGAAAGGGATAAAATTTTTATTTAAAAATGAATCAAAATTGAGAGAAACAAAGCTAATGAGGAAAGACTTAATTTATTACTCTCTACCTGTGATGTTCCATACAATTCTTTCTTCATTTTTCTTCTGGATAGACACTTTTTCAATTGGTTTAATCAATGGAGCGCTAGAAGTAGGAATTTATAATGCTGCAGTACCCATAGCCACATTGTTAGTTTTTGTGCCTGAAATTTTTATGCAACTTTTTTTCCCAATGATAAGTAAAAAATTATCACAAGGTAAAATTAACAATGTGGAAGAATTGAGCAAAACAGTCTCAAAATGGATTTTAATATTAAACTTACCTATTTTTTCAATAATGTTCTTCTTTCCAGGAATAATAATAAATACACTATTTGGCAGCAATTATTTAGCAGCCGCAGATTCATTAAGAATCCTTTCTATAGGTATGTTTTTCTCTTCTTTTTTCATAGTCTCAAATAACCTTCTATCAGCAGCAGGAAAATCAAAAACTATATTATTTGATATAGTACTTGCAGGTTTACTTAATCTAGTTTTAAATCAGGTTCTTATTCCAGTTTATGGGATAAAAGGAGCAGCATACTCAACCACTTTATCTTTAATATTGTTAAACCTGCTTTTCTTCTACCAATCTTACAAATACACTAAAGTTTTTCAATTAAGAAGAAAGATGTTAGGGATAGTTTTAGTGGCCTGTATATCTGCTATCTCTCTTATAATTATAAGAAGTTTTCTTTTAGTAAATCTTTATACTTTAATATTTGCAGGCTTAGTTTATGGTTTAGTTTACATGGCCCTAATATTTTTAACCAGATCTCTGGACAGTCAGGATTTATTTATAATAAAGACATTCTCTTCCTCATTATTTAAAAAATCAAATAAAATCTACCAGAAGATCTCTTCAAATCATAGAGTTTAGATGATGCAAAAGACAGCTCATTTCTTAATAACTCTCAATCTAACAACTAAATCAATAGCCGGAAAAATATAAGCGAGGTTTTTCTCATAAAAAATAGGGTTTATCTTTGCCAAATATTTAACAAAAAACCTTATATGTGGAAATGTCAGTTCTTGTTTTTCAACTTTAAACATAGTCGAGACATTTGAATTAGTGAATGTTACAGTATTAAATCCACGTTTATGTTGTAAATCTCCCCAAGCATTATTACTGGAAAAATGAGGAGTTCTTATTAAAACAATAGAATTATTTTTACATATTCTATATATTTCTCTCATAATTTGATATGGATCATTGAGATGCTCAAGTATATTTTGCATAATCACTTCGCTAAATTGGTTGTCTTTAAACGGATAAGGCAGTTTATTCAAGTCATAAAATAAATCTACGCCTTTAAATTTTTCAAAATCTAAATTTAAATAACCCTTTTTTATATCGTTTCCACAACCAAGGTTCAATTTATCATATTTTTCAATAATTTCCATTTTTCCAAAATAACTGCTTCATTAATAAAACTTTCTTTTGCAAGATATGGTTACTTTAACGTCACTTTTATAAGTACAATATCTTAGCATGCATAGAAATTTAAACCAACAGTTATTAAAATTAGAGAAATTTATTTACTATGAAAAGAGAAATTGTTATTTTAGGAGCCGGACCTGCGGGAATGTCCTGCGCTATGGAGCTTTTTAAATCCGGTAAAAATGTAACTATAATTGAAAAAGAGTCACAAGTAGGGGGTTTGGCCACTACATTAAAGTTCAAGGAGGGCAATTTTTTGTTTAGAACAGATCTAGGGCCCCATAGATTTTTTTCCAAAAATCCCTACTTATACAGTTTTATTGAAGATCTTCTAAACGAAAAATGGATTAAGGTAAAAAGGCAGACGAGACAATATATAGATGGTAAGTTCTATGATTACCCAATAAAAGCTATACAGGCTTTTAAAAATATTGGATATACAAGATCAATTTCTATGGGGTTTTCATATATAATAGGAGTGACTAAATATAAAATATTAAAGAAAAGTATCAAGACATTTGAGGATTATATAATTGCTAATTTTGGGAAAAAACTTGGTGAATTTAATATGTTAAATTACACAGAAAAGCTATGGGGTCAGCCTTGTAGTACTTTACATCAAGACTGGGCTAAGCAAAGAATAAAAGGTCTTAATTTTATTTCGGCATTAAAAAATGCAGTTTTTTCTAAAAAAGATCTCAATGAACCAAAAAGTTTAGTGGACATGTTCTATTACCCTCAATATGGGACTGGCTTGATATATGAAGCAATTGCTCAAAAAATAAAAAAAGACAGTAAAATTTATCTCAATAGTTATCCTGTTAAAATAAATCTTAGAAAAAATGAAATTCAAAGTGTAGACTGTATCATAGGAGGGAAGAGAAAAACAATTTATCCTACGTGGTGTGTTAGCTCCATTCCGATAACTCAATTTTTTAAATTAATCAACCCTGCTCCTCCCAAAGAGGCAATAAAATCAGCGAGTAAACTAAAATGGAGGTCTCAAGTTTATCTGTTTATTACATTGGATAGGGAATCTGTCACTAAGGATAACTGGATTTATTTTCCAAATAAAGAGATTCCATTTGGAAGAATTTCAGAAATGAAGAACTTTAGCCAAGATATGAGTCCTAAAAATAAAACTTCAATATTTGTGGAATTTTTTGTGGATGAAGGAGACAAAATTTGGAATATGGAGAAAGATGATCTGTTTAATCTAGCTATGCCTTTTTTTGAGAAACTAGAATTCTTCAAAAGAAGTGAAGTTAGAAATTATTACTTGCTGAAAAAGAAAAATGTTTATCCAGTTTATGATCTTACTTATCAAAAACACCTTGAAGTTGTTAAAAACTACTTAGACAAAATTCATAACCTCTCTTACATTGGCAGACCCGGTCGATTTAAGTATAACAATCAAGACCATAGTCTAGAAATGGGCATGTTAGCTGCTAAAAGTATTATTGAAGGAAAAAAATATGATTTAGAAGAAATTGGTTCTGAAGAGGAGTATTTTGAAAAGGGATACTTAAAAGATGGTAGTAAAAAAATTTAAATCTATTTTGTATATCTTTTTATCTAGAAATTTTTTCTTATATTTGATCTTTGCAGGTGTCGCAACTCTTTTTGATTGGAGTACTTTTTATGCTAGTGTTTACGCACTTGGATATCATTATCTTCTAGGAACCATTTTTGGATTTTTAATAGGGAGTGCAATAAACTTTTCATTAAATAAATATCTTAATTTTAAGAATAAATATCAAATCATAAAAAACCAATTTGCTTTATTTTTAGTTGTTGCAGCAGTCGGATTAACTCTTTCTCTTTTAATTATGTTGTTCTTTGTAGGTTTTATTCATATTAACAAAATGGTTTCTAGAATAATCACGACTGGAATTGTTTTAATGTACAACTTTTTAGGACATAAATATTTAACTTTTAAAATTTTAAAATAATTTTTTTGATATACAAAGCAGGATAATGGGGGTCCAATCTAAGAATTAAATTATTCGGACGGCATCTTTATAAGCTAATATCTATTAGAAGATGATAGATGGTTTTGCAAATTGCTCATTCTTTTAATGAAATCAAACAACGTTTTAACAAGATTAATCCTTTTCTTGTGGCAGTTATTTTTTTTATTCTTATTTTTTTTATTCTTATTCTTTTTAATAGAGATATGCCGAGTGGCGATGCGTCTGAATATTGCAATAATGCCTATCGCTTTTTTAAAGGAGACCTGCCATATAAGGATTTCTGGCTTATGTTTCCTCCAGGAGAACTATATTTTCCTGCGCTAATTTTCTTTTTTTTTGGTTTTAAGTATCAGGCATTGTTCATGTTTCTTATGTTCTCGAGTGCATTAATTGGTTTTCTTTCTTTCTTTCTTGCACGCAGATTTACTAGAGACAATTTTTGGGCGATGATTATCGCGATAATTGTTCAATTCTCAGGGGTTCCGCAATTTTATGGGCCAAATGATGGAGCTCATATTTATTTATTATTTTTGTTAGTTGCTGCCTTATTTTTTTTTAAAGACAAATATGAAATGCGTCCATTGCTTATGTTTTTTGCTGGAGCATTCATTGGGCTGGCTTCTCTTTGCCGTTTTTTCGAGACCGGTGCTTTTGGGTTATCTCTTCTTTGCACAACTTTCTGGAGAGCCTATATAACCAAGGCAGATTTTAAAAGAGTTATCCAAGGGCTTTTTTATCTCTTTGCTGGTGTATTCTTTTTATTATTTTTTGCTTATCTACCTCTTAGAAGTGTGTTCAATTCGGCTTTCGAAGAAATAATTATTCATTCTATTAGGCATGGAACTTCTGGAGTATTCAATCTTCCTTATTTTTATACAACTAGCGTTTTTCTAGAAACTTTAGTTGATATTTTTTACGCTCCGAATATATTTGATTTATCTTGGATAACTAGTTTAGCAGGAATCACCTGGAGGCTTCTTTTTAATGTTATCTATCAATTACTTATTCCCTTAGCAATTATTGCACTAATTGTTTTATTTATTAAATTTAAAGTTTTATCTGAATTTGAGTTTGCACTTCTTTTTTTTGTTCTTTGGGGCATATTCAGTTTTCCAAAAGGGTATGCTATTCCAGACAGAGCACACTTGTCTGTTGCAGTAACTCCTTTACTTTTTGGATTTGTTTTATTTGTAAAAAGGTATTGCAATTTTAAAACAGATAGGGCTAAAGTTTTGCAAAATATTGTCTGTTTTTTAGCTTATCTATCAGTAATATTGTTATTAATCTCCACACCATTATTCATTGGTGTTTCTCTCATTAATGGTTTTTCATCGAATCAATATGAAATAAATGCTCCAGAAGAAAAAATTTTTATAAATAATAAAGAGCGAGCGGCAGAATCCAATTTGTTAATAAAATTTGTAGAGGACAATTCTGAAAAAGGAGATTACATTTTTGTTTCACCGTTTGACACTCCTCCTTTATACATGTTTACTCAAAGAAAAAACCCAACGTATTACGATTCAACTATCGATCTTTTAACAAATGATTCGAGTTCGGAGGAGAAGCAAAAAAATATTTGCGATGATATATCTTCAAAGAAAACAAAATTGATTATTCATTCTGATTGCCTGTTAGAAATGTGGGGTAAATGCAAATCTAATTTGCCAATCCTAGAAAGATGCATAAACGAATCATATTCTCTAAACAGATCTTATGGAAAATATAAGTTATATTTGCCTAGAAAGGGTTGATGTTTTTTAAGATGATCAATCAAAGATTTGTAGAGGTAATGTTGGTAAATATATTGTTCACATGCACTTATTCCAGCTTCAATACACATTATCTTGGAAAAATAGTCACCTCATACTAGGCCGCCAAAGAAAGCAGAAAAGAAGAACTCAGCATTATCTCTATTTTTGCAAACTCTTTGAATATCTTTAAGAAATTTATAATTCTGATATAAGTGTAAATATATCAGAGGAATAGGGCCATTAATTTATTACAGTTTTTGCCCAAACGATAATAAAGATTAAATATGGACAGGTGATAAATTTTTATGTATAATTTAAAGAAATTTAAATTTCAAGTTGCTGGAATAATAATAGTTACAGCTCTTTTTTTCTACATAGAGTTATTGCACCCGTATAATTTTTTGAAAGATGATAATTTCACGCAATTTTTACCAGTTATTCTAGATGGAATGAAACAGCTTTTCAATGGTGGTTTTCCTTTTCTTGATTTACATCAATATACAGGTACAAAAATTTTTGAATCTGGCATATATGCAGTTTTATACCCTATTACAATCATCTCTTATATAATTTCCCACTTTATTTTTAAAAATGACTTCTTTCTTCTTGAAATCTTTGTTTTAATACACATCATACTAGGTTTTCTAGCAACATATTACTTTTTAGCAAACAAGATAAAAAAATTAGTATCTCTGTGCGCAAGCATTGCGTTCGTCTTTTCCGGATATGTGCTAATTGCGACAAGTTTTTGGTATTATGTCATTCCAACCATAGTTTTTCTGCCTTTAATGCTAATCTTTCAAGATAAAATAAGCAGTAGTAAGCAGGATTATTTTAAAATATTTCTTTTTGGTATAACGAGAGGTGTTTATTTTTATTCTGGAAATGTGCAATATTTCTTATTTTCATGTATGTTTGAAGCACTTTATTTCATTTTAATTTCTTATCAAAATGATTGGAAGAATTTTTCAAAAAATTTCGAGAAATATATCCTATCGCTATTTATAACTTTAATAATAATCTTTCCTTTATTCCTCTCTCAGCTTGCAGCGGTTAAGTTGTCACATAGAGACAGCCCAGGCAATATTAATTATATTTTAAGTGCCTCATCTGCGCCACGCGAAATAATACTTGGTTCTTTGTTTGTATATCCAATTGTAAAAGGCGCCAATGCTTTTGCGTATGCACCTTCATCTTACATACATCTTTATTATTCAGGCACCCTTTTTTCATTGTTATTCTTTTTAGGCGGATTTTATTATCTAAAAAAATATAAATCAAAATCTCTTAGAAATATATCTCCTCTTTTCTGGTTGGGATCTTTATCGATCATACTAAGCTTGGGATACGTCGGAGGCATATACCTCATAGGAGTTTTAATACCTATAATAAAAAACTTTTCAGGCCCATTTAAGTTTACTTTGTTCACAAATTTCTTTACAATCACATTTGGTGCTTTAATTTTGTCAAATATAAAAAATATAAACTATAAAAAGACAATACATCTAATTATATTGCTCTTCAGTCTTTTGATTTTGTATCATATTTATATTTGTAGTGTAACTTCTGCATCTTATTATGGCGATAATTTTCCATTAAATTCAACTAAATATGATAAATTGAAATTAGAAGGATATAGAAGCATAAGCGTTTTTACTAACAGCACTAATAATCCTCAATTAGTAAAATTCTCTACAAATAAGAAAAATTTTGCAGAGTCTTCGTATGTCGCTCATAATTTTGCTTCGTATTATAATGTAGACCATATTTCAGGATATGAAACATTTAATGATTATCTGACTAATGAAAAAATATCTATTGGAAGATTTGGCCTAACAAATGTAAAGCTTAATCTTACTACATTAAAAGAATATGGCGTAAAATATATATTCATTCCTAAAGATAGTCTGATTTACCATACAGAACTAAATAACTTGTCAATAAAATATGAAGAGGATGATCTGTTAATACTAGAAATGCCAGATCCTAAAGGTTACGTATTCTATGGCTCTGGAAACATAGGTTACAAAAATAAAAATAATCGTATTTATTTTTCTACGAATTTTACAGAAAACCAAAATGTCACTTTAAATTTTCTTTTCAAGGAAGGATATCATGTTAAAATAAGTGGAGTTAAAAAAGAAATTTACCAAGACACTTTTGGAAGAATGTATCTTCAAGTCCCTGCTGGGAAACATGAAATTGTGCTATATTATTATTCTAAACCTTTAATCTTTGGAATTATTTTAGCAATTGCATTTACATTATTAGTATTATTTTTTATTAGATACAAAGAAAAAGCTTACCAAATAATTAATAAGACAATATTAAGTAAAAATAAATATTTTGATAAATTTTATAATTTTAAATATATTAAAGCGATTTTGTTAATTTTATTAGTAATCATAATTTTATTTTCTTTTACAATTATATTTAAATCTTTCACTTCCACTGATCAGATGGAAAAAATATTTTATAGCAGAATTGGACTAAAAGTAAGTATTGACAAATCTCATTTGCGTTTAACTAATGGAAAAATTGAATTGGAAAAAGTAGCGCTCTATAATGAGGCAAACGAAATATTTTATTCTGAAATCATAAATTTTGATGTTGATTATATACAAAGTATAAAGGAATCAATTTCTAATAAAATGCCAATAATTGAATTTAGCGATATAAAATTTACCAATCTACATTTTAATACAGGCGAAAAAAATAACACCAAAGTTTGTTTAACACAATTAATCGTCAAAACTGATAAATCATACCTCAATAAGTCTTTTTACTCTGATGAAATAACTTTGTCAAATGCTTCACTCAAGGTCCCTAATAAAGCCAAATTTGATATCGGAAGGGGAGAAGTTTTAGTTGAAAATAAAAGTTTAAAGCTAAGTGGTGAAATTCTCATTGAAAAATACATACATGGAAATGTTACACTGGGAGAAAATTCTAACTATGTAGAAAATAGATGCATAAGTCTTCCAATTGAAAAGAATAATTTGTTTTATAGCTCTTAAAGATTCGGATTAAATGTTTTTAAATGAATTAAGTAAAATTCTAATTTTTCACTAATTTTAAATTTTTATTTTGAGATTCAAACAGTGCTACAATTGCCCAGAGTTTCTTAGACAATCTCTTCATTAATAATGTTCTAATTTTCCAATTATCAGTATATTTTTATTAGTTATAAAAATCTAGGTTATGGTTTTTCTAATTTTATTACTCCAGATTCTTCCCAAATTTGGGCATTATTTTGTGAAGTCATAACTGCATCCAGCTTAAAGTTTAATTCTTTAATTTTTTTTATGTATTCTGGGATCTCTTGTGGCCTCCCCCATCTTTCAGGGCATACAAGACAGGACTTGAATGGCCTAATTTTCTCTATAACTGAATAGTTTAACGGAAGTAATGTATTGGTGTCTATCCATATCCATTCAACAAGAGTCTTGCCTTTTACAATTTGTGCTTCAGCCATTTCTATCGGTTCTGCTTCGCTATATCGGATAGCAATTTTGTT
Source organism: Candidatus Woesearchaeota archaeon (assembly GCA_964366325.1). Lineage (GTDB taxonomy): Archaea > Nanobdellota > Nanobdellia > Pacearchaeales > GW2011-AR1 > UBA73. The sequence goes on from CAYITD010000001.1 coordinate 98,875, forward strand.
AAAATTCTCTCTTCTTGTAGAGCTGTAAATAAAAGGAAATTCAGCATCCAGGATAAAGTAGTTATTTATGTTATATTTTTTAGCCAAAAGGATTATATCTTTTTCATAGCCGGCTTCTTTAACATTAAAGATTATAAAGGCATGCTTAAAGTTTTTTAAATATTCTTCTAATTCCTCATATTTCAAACCATCTCTCACTACATCATGGCTTAGAAGAATTTTACTTCCAAATCCTCTCACGTCCACTTCTACACCATATTTTTCAGGTATCCTTCTTAACTTTTCTATTTCATTTACTCTATGAATTATTACAGGCATTATAGGTTTAACCTCTTTTTTAAATCAAAAGTGAATTTAATTGTTCTTTTTATGAACTTTATTTTAGATGCTAAGTTGTTATTCCATGCGCTATGGCCATAAATTCTTTTCTTAAAAAGAACAGGGAACCTCAGGATTTTATATCCTTCTTTTTTTGCGGTATAGTATATATACAGATCAAATGAAAAATCTGATGGCGGGTCTTTAATTAATCCAATAAATGAATTATGGAATAAATTTGGCTGGGCGTTAATATCATAAAGAGGTTTTCCAAGAATTAGAGTTTCAAAGACTGACATTCCAAATGTAAAAAAACTATCTGAAAGTGGTCTTCCATATCTCTTGCCCTTGACAAAAACTTTTTCATCACTATTTTTTTGAATTATGTTTAAGGCTCTAATTGTATCTTTCGGATCAGTTTGCAAATCTGCATGCGTCCAGCAGATAAATTTCCCCCTTGCAAATTTTAGCCCGCTGTATAATGATAAACCATAACCTCTTTCATTAATTAAAAGCGCTTTAACAAAAGTATATTTTCTTGAGAATTTTTTTATTACTTCTCTAGTTTTGTCAGTACTTCCAGTATCTTCGACAAATATAACTTCAATGTTTTTAACTTTTGTCAATTTTAGATACTCTGCAACAACTAGAGGAATATTCTGCTCTTCATTAAATACCGGTAAAACTATGGAAAGTTCAGGTTTCAATTTCTTAAGCATTTTCTAAAATAATCCTCCCATAAAATTATTTCTTTTTCATCTAGGGGAATTTCCTTTAAGCTTTTAAATTTGTAAAAATACAATATTTTTTCAAATTCGTGAAATTCCTCAGGAGTTCCCCAGCCAATTAATAAATCTACGTCAAATATGCAACTCTTTTTATTAAGTAATTTTAAAGCTTTTGGAAGGTTATCCAAGTAATATTCGTTATTAGTTTTTATCTGTTTCTCCATCATAATCCTGATAGCTTCAAAAAGCGTTTTCTTAGATTTAAGCCAAAAAGTTGCAGCAACAGCATGATCATTTAAGGGATTATCTGAAATGGGTATTTTTACACTCATGTCTTTTATTGTTTTATTATCTTCTTCTAATAAAGTATACCCCCAAGCTCGAGGGTTGTTCTGGATTCTCTTGTCTTTAGTAAATGTCCAGAGGATACAATCATAATTACTTTTTTTTAATTCCTCAAATTTTTTTTTATTATAAACAAATCCCATGTCGCACCCAGTTACAATTACTTCCTCCTCCTCATTCAAATATTGCTCTGTACAAAAAATACTTGCTCCGCCCAGTAAGTCTTTATCTACTGTAATAATTGCTTTAGGAATTTTTCTTTTAATAACTTGATCAATACCAAATTGATCAATATGCTCTTGTTTCACGACAAATATCCATTTATCGCTAGGAGGTAAACAATTTATAACTTTCCAGATCATAGGCTCTCCATCAATTGGAAGTAAAGGTTTTGGCAACAAGTATCCTTCATCTGAAAATCTTTTCCCTTTTCCAGCCATCGTAATTATATTAGCCACAAACTCCGAAAGGAAAGTTATCTTTAAGAATTTTATGCTTGTCCGTAATAGCTTTTTGAACCATGCTTCCTGGAAAAATGTTTTTCTATCAAAATTGGATCTAAGGGAGGAGTTCTAGGATTCAATGCGAGCGTGGCGAAATTGATTCTAGCTATTTCCTCTAAAGCTATCGCCACTTCGAGTGTTTCTTTAACACTTCGCCCCCACAAAAATACTCCATGCCCTGGGATTAAACAAGCAGGCACATCCATTGGCGAAATTAGGTTAGTATTAAAAAACTCTACTATTGCCTTACCCGTGTTAGTTTCATAATTTGTTTGCACTTCTTCAGTCCTTAATGTTCTTACTACCGGAACTGAACCTTTAAAAAAATCTGCATGTGTTGTTCCAAAGCACTCAATCGGCTTAAGCGCCTGAGCGTGGGCAGTAGCATAGGGAGAATGAGTATGGATAACAGACCCTATTTCAGGAAATCCATTATAAAGTTCTAGGTGTGTTGGAAAGTCAACGCTAGCCCTATCATATTTGCCTTTATGTTTTATTTCTCCAGAGGTGTCCAAGTAAATAATATCTTGATCTTCCAACGCACTAAAATCAACTCCGCTAGGTTTTATTCCAATAATTCCATCTCTTCTATCAATTGCGCTAAGGTTACCAAAATTCAACTTCACTAAGTTTTCAGTAGCCAACCTTTGATTACCTCTTCTTATAACCGCATTTTCTATCATTTTAACTTGAATTTCTTTACTAGTAAATTCGATTGCGAAATATTATATAAAGATATATGATCTAGAAAATAACTTTCTTTCATATCATTTTTTTCAATCACATCAAAAACTCGTTTAAATTTATTTTCTTCTATAGAAGCCAAAGTAATATGTGGGATCCAATTATCTTCTATATAAGGAAAGCCATATTCTTTAATCTTCTCTCTCTCTTGTTCATTAAATTTCAGATAATCTTTAGAATTTATCAAGATCGATTTTTTTGTGTTAAATTTGTCTATTTTTTTTATTAGGTCAATTTGAAAATTTCTTAGTTTTTTCAAGCTATTTTGGTCAAATGAACAAACTAAAGTATTATTATCAGTTAGTACGTCTTTAAAAAAAACATTAAGTCCAGTGATATTTAACTTAATCTTTTCTGTAATTAAGCTGATTTTTTCAATTTCATCTAAGAGCTCAGCTATAGATTCAGAAGTCAAAACAATTAATGTCGTATGAGGTTCTTCAGATAGATATTTTTGATCTCCAATTAGATTCCTTATGAAAGATTTTTTACTATTTATTAAATTTTTCAGTTTCAATTCAGGTTCCAAGGCTATAAAGTACTTATCCATTTTTGAATTGTTTTAAAACTTCTCTAATCTGTTCACTACTTAGATCTATATATAATTTGCCATCCTTCTTTAAAAAAAATTTAAATTGTTCTAAGTGCGGAACAGTTATTTTATACCATTCCTTTTTAGGTATTCTTAAGCTGAGTCCGATTAATATCCTTAGTACTACATTATGTGTGCAAACGGCTATGTTTCTTTCTTCTCGTACATTTATATCTGCTAAAAAAGAGTTCATTCTATTCATTACATCAAGATAATTTTCTCCTTGTGGAAACTTTGGATCTTCTCCAAGTTCCCAAGCTTTTAGCATAAACGGGTGCTTTTGCTTGATGTAATTCGGATCTTTCCCATCAGCTAATCCATAATCTATTTCCTTTAGCCTAGAATCTAGGTTTATTTTATTAAAACCTAATTCCTTTAAAGTCCCCAAACATCTGCTCAATGGCGAAGAGACTACAAAATTAGGCTCTCCAACTATCTCTTTAAATTTATTAATTGTTTTTTTATCAAGTTTAGTTATGTTAGGATTTTGTCTTTGACCAATAAAAAGATTTTTTTTATTTAATTTAGTCTTGGCATGTCTGAAAAAAATAATCTCTTTTGAACTATCATTAAAGTAATTCTTAAATTGAAATTCAAAGTCTTTTATAAATAATTCAAGGTTTTTCTTTATAGGTTGGAAACTTTCATAAGTATTTTTCTTTTTCATTTTTTCTAATTTTTTTATGAAGATTTCATGTTTAATTCTATTTTTTGGAAATAATCTAAAATATAGCTTCATTGTTTTTCTTAAATCATGTCTTTTATTTTCTTTAAAGTATAATTTTAAAAAATTAGACATAAGAAAATTTGCAATGTGGTATGAAAATTCAATCTTATCCTTAACATTAGCTAATTTATATTTTTTTTCTTCTAAAATTTTATCTTTGTCAAACAAGTACTCTCTGTAGGAGATTTTATCTGCCAATACATCAGAAAGGTATTCACTTGCGCTTCTTCTAGTATTGAAGAAATCACTTGGTTGGATCATTCTCACCTTATAAATTTCAGCCATTGATTTTTTTACAAATATAGGTGATCTTTGCCAGTCAAAACATGTAAAGGGGCTTTTCTGACAATGTTGTTTATGCAGTTGTTTATCGTAAATCATCAAGTGGAAAACTATGTTTCTTTCGTTAAATTTTAGAGGACCAAATGTATTATTAATATATATTTTATATCCATATTTTGACTCCAGTTGAGTTTTCTTCTTATTAAAACATTCAATAATAAACTCGTATTTATCTTTTGTTAGGCTGTCAGCTATAATTACTATATCTATATCACTAATTCCTTCAAGAGAATTGCTTTCTGCAAAGCTGCCTACTAACGTTCCAGATTCAACAAAATCAATAGAGTTAATAGTTTCTTTGATACCTTCAATTATGTCTTTTCTAAGTTCATCCCTTATGTCTCTATATCTAGCGCTAGTTTTTAATTCCATAAAAGATTTAATTGGATTGTCTGAAGAAAATAAACTTGAAGCTGCTACGATATATTTTGCAGAGATTTGTGGTATATTTGTAGGTTTTACTCCACCATCAAAGATTATATCAAATGAATGAGTCTTCTGCAACTCTCTTAGTTCTTTAAGTTTGTCTAGTGCAGATACTTCAAGGCCTTGTCCAGATTTCCCTAGGGTTTTTATTCCCATAACCTGCACAAATTCGATATTTTTTATATAAGGCATCAAATCTTTAATTTTTGATTCATAGCCCAAGATAATGCCGCATTTTTTCTTATTGATCTTACAAAATTCAATAATTTCATTTAAATTATCCTCAATTTCTAAATGGAACAAAATTATGTCAACATAAGGGTAAACTTTTTTTATCCATTCAAAAGGTTTTTTAGACATAACATGAAACATTTTTTTTAATGCCCAGGTTTTATTAATTTCTTTTATTAAAGACAAGTCAACTTCACTACATTCCTTATTTATTGTTTCATCTACCAAGTCAATATGTATAAAATCGCAATAGTACTTGATTTTAGAGTAAGCTTCCTCAATTGATTGGTTCTTTGCTAGATAAATGGCTATACCTACATTTTTCATAAAATTAAAAGTTATTTTTCTATGCGCTAAATAACTAGCCATAAAAATTACAGAAGCAGTTGCAAATCTTAAGGTGGTGTAATCAACATTAAATTTTCGTGAAATCAATCCCATAATTATAAAATTCAAAATTAAAGAAATAGTAGATATTGTAGAAAATAAAGCAAATGTTCTAAGATTATTTTTTTTTGGCACTCTGAAGTTTAATCTTGAATTTAAAATATAACTTAGAAATAGACCTGACATAAAACCTATAGGGGCGCTGAAAATTAAAGAAACTCCAATTTTATTGAATTGACTTATTATTATTATTTCCAATAGTATCGAAAAGAAGCCAATTATTATGTAATTAAACAGATATCTAAACCTATAAATTAAAAAATTTATTCCTTTAACAATTGATTTTTTATTTACCATTTTGAATTTTTAAAAGCTATAATTTTAGTCCCAAAAAAATTTATAATTGTAAGAATAGGGAGCAAAATAAAATTGGCAAAAATAGGATTTAGGTTTAATAAATCAACAAATATTTTCAATAAAGTTATATTGAAAATTAGAGAGATTAGATAAACCAAAAAATATTTGGGAAGACTTTTATTTATTTTTTCGTTTGAGCTAAAAGTTAAAGTTTTATTGAAGCCAAAACCGAAAACAACTCCCGCCATAAAGCCGATTCCTGCAGAAAGCAAATAATTTATGCTGAAAATCGCAAAAAATATAAGAAAAATCAGATAATTTAATACTGTACTAGTCAATCCTATTAAAACGAAAACCATGGCTTGTCTAGTTATTTCTCTTCTTAACAGCACTTTTACCATAAAAATCAATTCCAAGTCTATTTATAATAATTATGATTATCTACTTCTTTCCAGTTTTACCTATTCAATAATTTCAATAATTAATGCTTTATATTTATACAGGATTCTTAAGAAAATTTAGAAGAAAAATACGTTGAAATTATGTGAAACTCGTAATTATTAAAATTAAACTAATTCAAATAAAATTTAGAAAATCTATCAAGTTTATTGCTCGAACTAAGTTTAATACTCCACAGCTTGCTGTGTTTAGGGTTTTTATTTAAAGGTATCAATCAGTTTTACTCAAGAAGCGAGAAAGCTTATGACGTCAAAGCAGATACTACAATTTCATTCAGCCTTTGTCTTATTTGTTCTTAAGGCTCTAGACAATTTGCTCTTCTTCCATCCGCGCTTATACATCTTAGAAAGTGCGGATCTCTCTGTTTTCATATGCCTGCTCATCACCAATACCCATATTAAGACTATATAAGCATATTGTTTTAGCAAAAGATATTTAACGACAATTAAACTTGTCAAAATATGATAAACACCAATAAAATTGAAGAAGCGAAACAACTGATAAAAAATTCAACAAAGCCAATAATTATTAAAGCCAAAGATGATCTTTTCAACAGAAAAATTTTGGAATACGGAAAATTTGAGATTTTATTAGACATTGAATCAGGGGAAAGAAAAAGAAGTTTAAGAAATATTGATTCAGGAATGAATGAGTTTATCGCTTCAATTGCGGCAAAAAAAAATGTGGCTATAGGTATAGATTTAAACAGCTTGAGAGAATCTAACAATAAAGACAAGATAAAAAAACTAGAAGGAATTGCTCAAAATATAAAATTATGCAGAAAAGCAGGAGCAAAAATAAAAATTATTAATTATAAAGATAAAAAAAACGCATTAGCTTTTATGCTTTCTCTTGGCTCTTCTACAAAACAAGCCACAGAGGCCGTAGAACTTTAGTCAACTAAATTCATTCTCAGATAGGAAGCAAAATATTCTGGCATAGTGTCTTTTTCTGTTTGCTTTCTCCAAACGATCATTTTTGAAAAATCTGTTCCCTTAGAGTTTTCTGCTGGAATTATGTTATCCAGGTAAATTCCACTTTTTCCTCTGTTTAATGGGTGGCAAAATGCTCCTGCAAGGTTCCTATAGCAAACAGGAGTAAGTAAAGCAGAAGGTCTTCCTAACTGATCAGGTTTTATGTGTTTTCCGCTAATGTAAAAAGGTTCGTTTTTAACAGAAACTTCTAAACAGCAATAAGGTATTCTTCCAATCGCACAAAACTGGCCCCTCATAACACGGTTTGCTTCCTCTTCGGGAGAGACCCTTTCAGGTTTTCCACTGACAACTATTCTCTCTTCAACTCTAAATCCTTCCAAATAGGAAACTCGAAACCCTAGAGTATTAAGAGCTAAACCTAAAGCAGGTGTACATTGATGGCAATGGCCTGAAAAAGCTTGATTTTCCTCCTCCCAGAACCCATTTTCTTGCAATGCGCTTTCATAACCTTTTTGAGACCACATTGCTAGAGCCACATTTAGAACTGTTTTATGAGGACTTTCAGATTCTAAAATTCTAAATTGTGTTTTTACTTTCCCAGTGTCTAATCTTGGAAAAAGGTCTCTAAATGTTACTTCTATCTCTCTACTGTCTAAATTGAGTAATTCTCTTCTTAAATCAATCATTCTTTTATTTTCAAATACAACTATAAAAAGATTATTGAGTTGTATTTTTGCATAATCTTTAAGAGCCTATAATCTTCTCTTGTAAATCACAGTCAATTTCTGTTTAGGCCAATTTGATCGGAATTTTTTACAATTGGAAATGTTTTTAATGATGTGTTTGTTAATAAAAAAATGAGTGAGAATACAAAGGAAATTATTGATAAATTGTCACCAATAGAAAGAAAAGTTTTACCCTTTATTGACCTTCCTTATAAAGAAATGATTGAAAAAAGTAACTTGGATTCTACTTCAGTACTTCGCGCTCTAAAGTTTTTAGAAGCAAAAAAAATATTAAAATTAAAAGTATCAAAGAGCAAAATCATAGATCTTGGAACAAACGGTATTTATTATAAAAAACATGGCTTGCCAGAAAGAAAGATCCTAAGCCTACTAGAGAAAAGTAATAATTTAGAAATTGAAGAAGCAAAGAAAAACTCTGCTTTAAGCGACAACGAGTTCAGAGTTTCTTTAGGCGTTTTGAAAAATAAAGCTTTAATAGATTTAAAGAACGGAAAATTGTTTTTAAGTGCGAAAAAAGAAGAACTAACTAAAAAAAGCTTGGAAGAAGTTTTTTTAGATAATTTACCTTTAGTTGAAGCTAAAATGAGCGATGAGCAGAAATACGCTTTTTCCAATCTTCTAAAAAGAAAAGAAATAATAGAAATCAGAGAAGAAAGTAGTGTAGAAGCAGAGCTGACAGATTTTGGTAGGAAAATAAAAAACGAAAAAATAAAGGAAGAAGATTTAATAGAAGAATTAACACCAGAAGTAATAAAAAATTGGAAGAAAAATAAAGAATTCAGAAAATACGACTTAAATTCTAATGCTCCAAAAATTTATGGGGGGAGAAAACATTTTGTAAATGATATTATAGAGGAAACTAGAAAGATCTGGATTGAGCTTGGTTTTAAAGAAATGGATGGGCCAAAGGTAGACAGTTCATTTTGGATTTTCGATTCACTTTTTACACCTCAAGATCATCCAGCAAGAGAAATGCAGGATACTTTCTTTTTGAAAGATATGGAGGGAGAAATCTCTGACTCTTCTCTTTTAAACTCGGTTAGAAAAGCACACGAAACAGGAGTCTCTAAAGGCAAGGGCTGGAATTATACATGGGATCAGGAGATTGCACAGAAGATGGTTTTAAGAACACACACAACAGGTCTTTCAGCAAGAAAAATACATGAACTAAAAGATGAAAATCAAAAAGGAAAGTATTTCGCTATAGGAAGAGTATTCAGAAATGAAACAATCGACTCTTCTCATTTATTCGAGTTCAATCAAACTGAAGGAATAATAATGGATGAAAATGCAAACTTCCAAAGCCTTTTAGGATACTTAAAAATATTTTTAGAAAAAATGGGATTCAAAAAAATAAGATTTAGGCCTCATTTTTTCCCATACACGGAGCCTAGCGTAGAAGCAGATATTTTCAACGATGAAAAGAATAAATGGGTTGAAATATTAGGGGCTGGAATTTTAAGACCAGAAGTCGTAATACCTTTATATGGCAAATTTATACCTGTTCTGGCCTGGGGGCTAGGTCTTGATAGATTAATAAAAGAAAAATTCCACATAAAAGATATAAGAGAAATATATACAAATGACTTGGGATTTTTAAGAAAACGGGAGGTTTTGAAATAATGGCCATCGTGATTCTATCTAAAAAAGAAGTTAAAGAGATAATAGGTGAAAAAACTGATGAAGAAATAGACTCTCTACTTAGCTTGTTCGGAGTAGGAGTAGAAAAAATTGACCTAGATAAAATAGAGTTAGAAGTAACTCCCAATAGACCAGATTTACTCTCTGAAAGAATCTTATTAAGAAGCATAAGAGATTTTTTCTGCAAAGAAAAAGAAATAAAAAAATACAAGATCTTTAAGGGAGAAAGTAACTATAAGGTAAAAGTAGATTCAAGTGTTAGAGAAGTTAGGCCTTACACTTTCTGTTGTATTGTTAAAGGTCTAAAATTAGATAATGAAAAAATAAGAGAGATAATAACCTTACAGGAAAAACTTCATGACACAATAGGTAGAGACAGAAAAAAAGTGGCGATAGGTATATATCCGCTTGAAAAAATAAAGCTGCCAATAAAGTATGAGGCTAGAAAGCCTGATAAAATATCTTTCATTCCTTTGGGAGAAGAAAAAGAGATGGCCTCAAAAAGTATACTCAACAAAACAACTACTGGAAAAAAATATGCCCATTTACTTGAAAAGTTTGATAAATATCCTGTGTTTATCGACTCGATAGGAAAAGTGCTTTCTATGCCTCCAATAATAAATAGTGAAGAAACTGGGAAAGTTAGTGAAAAAACTTCTGAGATATTTATCGAATGTTCTGGTTCAGAAAAGTTTGCCTTAAATAAAATTCTAAATATCTTAGCAATCACTTTTGATGAACTTGGTGGAAAGGTATATTCTATGGAATTAGACTATGGAAATGAAAAGTTAATTACTCCAAATTTTAATAGCGAGAGAATTAAAATAAGTTTGCAAAATATCAATTCTCTTTTAGGCGTAAAATTAAAAGAAGGAGACATTGAGAAGCTTCTTAGAAAAATGGGCTTAGAGTATAGTGGAGGTTTTGTTAAAGCACCGCCCCATAGATTAGATTTAATGACGGAAAGCGATATAATTGAAGAGGTAGCAATAGCATTTGGTTATGAAAACTTTATTCCAAAGGTAGACAATTTCAATGGTTTTGGAGAAGAAAACCCTAAGGAAAGATTAAAAGAACAAATCAGACAATTGCTCATAGGCCTAGGAATGTTAGAGATACTTTCTTACCATATGGTAAAAAAAGAAGAGGCTGAAAAGATAAAGTCGAAACTTTTGGAAATTGAGACTACAAAAAGTGAATACAAATTTTTGAGAAATTCTCTCCTCATTCCTTCACTAAGAACATTTTCAGAAAATAAGGATAGAGACTATCCTCAGAAAATTTTTGAAATTGGAACAGTTTTTAGCGAAGATAAAAAGATGGAATCTAGAGTAAAAGAACAAGAAAATCTTATTATTTGTTCTTCTCCGGCAAATTTTACAGAATTAAAACAAATTCTAGATTATTTGTTAAGCGTATATCAAAAACCTTGTGAAATAAAAGAAAGCCATGTAGAAGGGCTTATAGATGGTCGAGCGGGAAAACTCTTCTCAGATGGAAAAGAAATAGGATACATAGGAGAAGTTCATCCAGAGACTCTAAAGGAATTCGGAATCAAAATGCCAGTTAGTGTAATAGAAATTTTTCTTGATGATTTTTTTAAGATGTAACTATAGAACTACCCAAAGTAGCTTCTTTCTCTTTTTACAGTATTATTGTTTGGTTGTCCTATCTTATTTAATATTTCTCTAAAATCTTTCTTTAAAGAAAACCAAGCATCACTTATTTTTTTCACCAAAACTGCTTCCCCTCTTTCATCATAATCTATCTCTCTGCTCAATGCGAGAACAGAAATATCTCCTAGATCAGAGTACATTTTATCCATTCTTTTTTTATCTTCCTGAGAAACATTATTCACAAAATTAATATACATTCTAGGAGCATTCATAGGATTCATCAACATTTCCAAAAAACCAAGTGAGTTAACTATTTTTTCCATCATAACTTTTCTAATAGACCGCAAAAGAGTTTCACTTTCTCTTTCAAGTTTTTCAATTTCAAAGTCTTCGTTTATTTGCTTAAAACTAGGCAGAGAGTATTTTTTAGCAAGAACTTCATATTCTTTTTTCATATCTTTAAGATCCATTACGAAACTAGAAAGTCAGCATTTTTATATCTATTGCAAGAAAAATCAGAAAACATAGTTCTTGCTACTTCTTTCCATCCAATAAATTATCGATAATTCTAGTCATTTCTATCAAAAACTTCTCAGCAGACTCCTGCCACAAATCTATCTGAGCACCTTTGATGTTTTTTATTTGCCCATGAGAGATCCCCTTATGCAAATAATAAAGCTCCTGCATTTCCTTAATGTAATTAGCTTTTAACATTCCATGATCCACAAAAGTGCTCTTCAACATTTCAGGAATATGATCAGGACTAGGAGGGATTTTACCAGCAGTCATTAAGGCTGCTTGTGCAGAATCCACCATTGCCCAATAAGATCCTTCAATAGCACTCATCTCAGCTGTTTTACTTCTTGTAATATGCCAAGGTGCACGTTGCAATGCAGCATGAACTGCCTCTGGAGTTGATTTTATTTTCCCCTTAAAAAGAAGGGCTTTTACAGGATTAAAGAAACCTCCAGAATCAATAAGTGCTTCGCCATAACGTAGTATATTTATTACAACAGGATCACCATGAATTAAGTCTTCCCACCAAGTCGTAAGCTTTATCGTATTTATATGCAGTTCGCTAGAATAATTCTGTGCAGATATAAGCTTACTCAATTCTTCTCTATACCATGATACAAGTTCCAAATCCCAATTTATAGAAGCATCATCAACTATCAAAACTATGTCAATATCCGAGCCTTGCACAGCCGTATTCTTTTCATCAGTTTGAGAACCAAAAAGTACAGACGCTTTAACAAGGCGATCAAATTTTCTATTAACTCTTGTGGCAAAGTCAACAGCTATATCTTTTTCAGTCATGAACTCTTTTTCTCTTGTCTTATGCTCAGAAACTTTTTTTACAGGAGAGACACTATGTTTAACATGACTTCTATGTTTTTTCAATACAGAATGCTTCTTTACCATCAATGCCTCTTTAGTGATAAAATAAAGCAGAGATTGTTTTTAAATGTTTTCTGAAGAGAAAAGTAACTTATATAAACTAATTCATATAGGCGTAACTAAGAGTGTGAGTAAATGTTAAAGAAAATCGTGTTATCTTTTGTTTTATGTTTTATATTGTTATTATTCAATGTTTTGGCTGTTGAGTCAGGCGTAAGTTTTCCCAAAAACATTGAGGAGTCTGTCTATAAAAGCCCATCAGAATGTGGCGCAGTTGATAAAATTTATATAGAAAACAAAACGAGTAGCAATGACAATATCAATGACGTTTTTATACAGTCAGAGGCAATACCTAAAAACTTTTTAAATTGCATAGACGCATCAGATGGATTAACAATAAAAGGGATTTTGACTAACAAGAAAGATGTAGACATCTTTAGTCTTCCCATCTCATTTTTAGAGGGTGATTTAGTAAGCATAAATTTTATTAAACAAGGAACAAAGCAAGATTTAATTTTTGCCTTGTTTGATAGAAATCAATCTTTTATAGCCAATACAATAAATAAAGCTGATCCAGATAGAGATGGTATAACTATTTATAATAATCAGTATGGTCTTAATTTTTCTTTAAATAGAGCATACACTTTTCCATACCTAGCAGTCGAATATACCAATCCAGATTTTCCCCCATTGAGTTATGGCTTAAACAACTTTTATTGGTTGAATATAAAAAAGAAACATATAAACCCAGTTTACCCAGGTGAGCAAAGAATATTGTTGGATTTTGATGGTGGGAATAATGTAACTATGTGGGATAATACTTCTTATGATTTTCCTAGATTTGAGGAATTGCCAATGTGGTCGGCACATCCAACGTTATATTTGCCTGGTGATATAAATTCTATTAAAATAAACATAACCAGACAAATAAGGGATGATTTTGTAAACTACCCAAATATACATATTTATACAACTGATGATCCAACTCTGCCAGAGGCACCCTATTCATCTATTTATTTTGCAAATTCTTCTTCGTATAATAGTTATAACCAAACCACTCTCCTAGAAAAACAATATATATTGAAAACACCTGGAGTTGATCAGTTCAATCTAAAGAAAGATGATAATGCTATAATTTTTGTTGAAAATGTGATTCGGAGCGACTGGGATTATCCGAACTTTTTAGGTAGTAGGCATCAAAAAGTTGTAGGGACTATTGCAAGCCGTGTTATCGGAAGACTTCTTGGACTGACAATGGCAGTTACACAGGAAAATTCTAGAGACTATTTTGATTATCCTTATGGTACCCGTGGTGTAGCGGATATAATGAGTGATGATTATAGATTAGACGAAGAGAAAGTTTCAAAAACAGAATTCAAAAACTCGAGAATGTTCTACAATAATCATGGTACTAGTGGTTTTAAAGATATTATAAGGGTAGGCTATCAAAATGGTCCGTTGATTCTTAAATTGAATACTAAAACTGGAAATACATGTGGGGATGGAATTATGGATTCTTTGGTGGAGGAATGTGAAGGAGTAAATATAGGATTGGGAACTTGTCAGAGTTTTGGATTAGGTCAAGGAGTATTAAAGTGTAATAGCGATTGTAGTTTTAATGTGTCAGGATGTATGCGTTGTGAGGATAACTCTGAAACCTGTAACGGAATAGATGATAATTGCAACGGGCTAATTGATGAGAATTTACAAAGTTGCTACATATGTGGAAATGGCGCAAAAGAAGGAGTAGAAGAATGTGATGACGGAAACATAAATAACGGTGACGGATGCAACTCTATATGCAAAATTGAGATCCCTGCTTGTGTTTTACGTAATGCTTACTGGACAGACTTAGAAGGAAATGACATAACAGATGCTATAGATGGACAAGAAATTTATCTAAATGCTGAGGGAATAAATTGTGAGGATAAAAATATTACATTTAATATAAAAGAGGATGATTTTTCATTTGATAATGTTGATGATGATGTTTTAACTCTCAATGGTTTATCTCCAAGAGTTAAATGGAGAGTTAACTGGGCATATCCAAATGATGATGAAGCAAATACAAATAATTACAAAGAGTATTACTTTGTTGCTTCTTATAATTCCTCTGGAAGTATATCTAATGTCGATAGTAGAGATTATTTTGGAAATTTATTTGTGCCTAAACCAATAAATACTTCGGTTTCTCAATGCAATATAACAAGAGTTTATTGGAATAAGATAAATTCTATCCAAGGAGAGCAATTAATTTTAAATGTTGAGGGAACGAATTGCGATGGCAAACTTGTAAATTTTGATGTTTACGAAGATGATGGGATTAGCAGAGACAATTCTATTGTTAAACCTGCAAATGCTTTGTTTATTAATGGAAGGGCGACAAGCAATTGGAATGCAGAATGGCAGTGTGATGGAAATATTTTTGGAATTTGTACTCTTGGAAATCCAGAATATTATTTCATTGCTTCATTAGTAGAAGATTCGGAAATTAATATGAGAAGCGAAAATGTTGAGGTTGAAGAGATCGCTCCAACATGCGGAAATAGATTGACACAGGGAACAGAAGAATGCGATGATGGAAATATAAATAATGAAGATTCTTGTACCAACTTATGTAGAAATAATATTTGTGGAGATAGTTATACTCTTACTGGAGTTGAACAATGTGACTCTGGAACGCAAAATGGAATAATTTGCTTACCTAATTATTCTTCAAGTTGTAATTATTGTGATAACTCATGCTTGTCGAAGACAGTTCAGGGAGCAAGTTGTGGAGATTCAGATATTGATGTAGAACATGGGGAAATTTGTGACGGGAACAATGTTGGCGGAAAGAATTGTTCTGATTTTAATTTTACGAGCGGGACTTTAAGTTGCAATCAATGTAAGGGGTTTGATACTTCTCAGTGCAGTGGAATAACC
This sequence comes from Candidatus Woesearchaeota archaeon, assembly GCA_964366325.1. Lineage (GTDB taxonomy): Archaea > Nanobdellota > Nanobdellia > Pacearchaeales > GW2011-AR1 > UBA73. The sequence continues at coordinate 114,295 of CAYITD010000001.1, forward strand.
TGCGTACCTACTGATGAAATTTGTGGAAATAATATAGATGATGATTGTAATACTCAAATTGATGAAGGATTTAACGTTGGACAAGCCTGTAGTGTTGGAACTGGATTGTGTGCGAGGCAGGGAACTTATATTTGCAATTCTTCTGGAACTGGAACACAGTGCTTTGCAAATGCGACCTTTCCAGCTGAGATATGCGCGGATGGAAAAGATAATGACTGCGACGGAAAGATAGACAAACTTGATAATGATTGTAACTTTTGTGCTTCTAATAAAGAAGTTTGTAATGGAATCGATGATAATTGTAATAGTAAAGTAGATGAAGATTTTGGTGTTGGAACTAGATGTGAAGTTGGGATAGGGGAGTGTAAGAGGCAGGGAACATATGTTTGTGGCGATTATTATGGAGAGCTTACTTCTATTTGTAACGTTGTTCCTGGAAATCCAACGAATGAAATCTGCGACGGAAAAGATAATGATTGTGATGTAAGTAAGGATGAGGGAATTTCGTGCACGGCTGTTTGTGGAAATAATGTCAAGGAATGGATTGAAGAGTGCGACGATGGAAATTTAGATAGCGGAGATGGTTGCGACCATTCTTGTAAAGTTGAATGTTATGATGGAGATGGAGGCATAGACTATTATGTTAAAGGGCAAGTTGTTTCCAATGCAGGAAATTTAGTTGATGTATGCACAAAAGATATTAATGTTACAATGAACTTGCCTGGAAGACTTTTAGAATATTATTGTTTCAGTGAATATCGGATCTCAAGAGTATTCTATAATTGTACTAATGGATGTATGAATGGGGCTTGTGTTTGATTAAATTACCAAGTTTTAACAGATATTAGTTCAAATTATACATCTATTCTATCGGTGCACCAGATGCTCTGCTTCTTCCGGAAAGTTGTCCTCCCAACTCAGGAGGAAGATTTGAAAATCCAGAACCATAAAGAGAGAAGTGGGTCTCAGGCAACATTCTACCATAACCAGAGAAATAGCCTCCAGATGAGTCAGCTACATTATTCCAATAAGGAGACATTTGCATAGAATAAACTGGAGATCCAAATGCTCTCAAAGATTCTTTAAGAGGAGAAACTTTGAAATGTTGGAACCATCCACCAGTTTCTATTATTTTTTTCACCTGATCGTTATATTTATGTATCGCTTCAAGCATAGGCTTTACAGGAACATTACCCATACCCATAGGAAGTTCAGTATGTTGCATACCAAAATTATCAGACAAGTGAACGTGTTTTACAAGTTCTGCAACTTTCTTTGTCTCAGAAACAATATCTTTTTCACTATATCCAAATTTCCTTAACATATTAATGTGGCCAACATCCCATGTAACTCCGATTAGTTTCTCAGCCTGTCTTTTAGCCTCACTTTCAGATAAATTTTTTTCACTGACTAGTTTGTCTACTAAAAAATCACGAGATCTCTTAACTACTTCTTTCAGGTCGTTTGCTCTTGTGAGCCCCGTTCCTGCAGGAGGATTTTCTATGCTTATTATAGGTGCAGTATCCTTAAACTCGGAGTAAGCATTGTAAGCTATATTTGCAAAAGTTTTCGCAGATTTCTCTACAGCAAATTCCTTTAACGGTTTTAACGCTCTTGGATAATTTGTAGATCCAAGAACAGTAGTTCCTCTTTCAATTTCTTCAGCAAACTCTAAAAATTTCTGAGGATCTTTGGAATCTAAGTAGCTAATTTTAGATTTCATTTCCTCTCTATACTTATTTAACTTTTTCATATCGTCCTCAGAATTGTTCAGTTTAGCCACAGAATAAGCTTGGTTAAACAGAGTCTGTAAATCTTGATAAGCGTCTCTTAAATAAAGTTCTCCATGAGATAAGGCATAAACCTTTTCTTTTACTTTATTTTTGTATATATCATCAAATTTATTCAAAGCCTCAGACAATTTCCCTCCTTCCTTATAGTCGCTATAATATTTTAGAAAATCTTTAACTTCTGAACTTTTTTCTTCATCTTTATACTCCTTTCCATAAAGAACTTTGCTTACGATATCATATCCAGCATTTGCATGATAGCTAAGCTGCTGCAACTGTCTAAACCAAGCGTCCTTATTTTGCTTTGTTATTTGTTCTTTTATTGCTTTTTCTTGATCTTCTATTTTTTCAAATTTCTCTTTGCTCCTGAAGTAATCTGGAGAAAAGTCAAGGCGTTGAAAATTACCATCTCTTTCATTAACAACCCAAAAGTCTTTTATTTCTTCTCTTGTTTTCTTCTCTTTTGTTACAGGATCAATGAATTCAGTTTTAACTCTCGATTCAGGGTCAGGCAAGCCATTACTAGAATGAAAAGTCACTATTATATTTCCCTTTGGATCTATTTTGTGGGCTCTTCTTAAAGCAGTCCACATTTCTCTTTCAGCCTGTTCTCTTTGAGATTCATCCCACCCCTGTCTAGAAACTCCAGTGGGTTCTATCAAAGGCCCATGAAAAGTCAAATCAACACCAACAAGTTTCTTTAAACGATATATTTCAGTTAAATGCTGTTCAGGTATATAATCCAAAACTTCTGGAGAAACTCCAGACACTTCTATAGTTTTTGCACCAGTGTTTAATTTCTTTGAAACTTCAGTTATCTGATTGGCGCTTCTAGGATCTGTCGTCAATCCAAAATAAGAAGCCTTGAATTGATAAGGATCTTGCACTCCTAAGGAATAATCCTTATTATATCCAGAATCCATACCATAATCCGCTCCAGGATAAAAGTTTTCATCACCCATAATTATTAAATCTAAATGTTTTATTTAAACCTATACATAAACGATTAATAGTTTTACCCAATAATATCTCTAAGCTTCCCAAGGATATCTTCTCCTTGTCTTTTTATTCTGATCATCCATTTTTTCAGAATACTTATTGTTAAGATCATTAGCAGGATCATCAAGGATAGAAGCATTCTGTTGCATTAAACTACGTTGAGGAATTGCAGATCTTGCAACGCCGCTAGAATTGTTGCTGCTTTGAAGGTCATTTCCTCTTATTCCTTCAGGTGCAGCATATTTCCTTTCTGTTCTTTGATTTTGTGTTGGATCTGCGTTACTATCAGAATATATAGCAGAAGTTCTAACTCTTTCCTCATTTTCTTCTCTCATAGATTCGATCTGAGGTTCTCTTTCTTGTTCAGGAATAGGTCTAAAAGAAAGTTGGTTGCCCTTTGACGAAACTCTAGAACTGCTTTCAAAAGAAGAGTCTTCATCAGAGATAAAGTCTAGATTCTTATCAGTCTTAATTAGGTCAGAATCTAATTTTTTGCTTCCAGGATTTTTTATTTCTTTTACCTTGCTTTTTATTTCTCTTATTTCCTTTACTTTTTTCATACTATTCAAAGGTGAAATAAATATTAAAACCTATGCTCCACTATATAGTTGGCCAACCATAAGACTTTTTGAAAGCACTATACAATTTTTCACAACTAAATCTCGCGCCCAGTATAGCCTGCGACCTTAGTACTTTTTCATATTCGCTATCGCCTGGGATTCCCTTTGAAAGATCTTTTTTCTCCGCTTTATCTTCTTTTTTAAATCCTGAAAATAGAGCAGAAAAAGGATTAACATCGCCAGATTCTTCTTTATTTTCTTTTTTCCCCTGATCTTTTCCACCGATTAAGTTTTCAATGTCAGAGTTTATCTGATCTAAGCTATCGGAAGTGGAACCCATTATCAACTTTAATACATCACCCATATCATCCTTTTCTATTTCCTGTTTTAAAACACTAAGCTCATCTTCATTTAAAGCAAAGCTTGAAAAACTTATATCTGCCCGGCCTCTAAACATATATCCTCCTCTCTGATCTACTTTATCAGGTATTGATCTAAAAGATAACTCAACTAGGACAATAGGAGTATATTTCCTTGTTTTTAAATTCAAAAATACTTTTGGAAGTTCATCCCTACTAACATCATCTTTAGGATCATATCTTCCCTTACCAAGTAAAACGAGTTCAAAAAGGGATGTGTTGAAAAAATTAACAAGAGAAGAGTTAGAGTTCATATTTTGTTCAAGTGATCTGGCAGATCTTAGCAAAGGTTTCAACCATCTAGAATACAAGCGCAAAGAATTAACCTGACTTTTCAAATAAATTTTCTCTATCTCGAATCTTTTATTCAATTCCTTCTCAGATTCTTCAGTCCACTTAAGAAACTCCGGTAGTCTTTGTTGTAATATTTTTTTTACACGGTCGTTTAAATCAAGTTTCTCTACGTCCTCAGAAGAACCAGCAGTCATAAATGCATCTATAATAGTAACATAATCAAAATTTTGAGCAAATCCCTTAATCGAGCTAGTCTGTCTTTTAATATCGACAGAGTCAAGCCATATTTGTTTTAAAGACAATAAGGCAGAGTTTTTAACCCTTTTATCTTTTGATTTAAGGTTTTCATACTCGGACAATCTTAATTTGAATTCTTTTAAATCATAAATTAAGTTCAAAACAGATCTTATAACCGTATTAATCGTACCAAAAATTTTCATGGCCTCATCTTGTAGAATTGTTGATCTTCTGCTCATTTCTGCAAAATGTCCAGAACCAGGAGAGGAAACAAAATTATCTATCAATTTTTCAGATTCTCCATAATCTTTGTTAACAGAGTCAAGAATCCAAAAATATATCTGTTCCAAAGACTGAGAAGTCGCATCATAACTAATTTCATGCTTTTCCATAGGATACTTCAAACCTAAAAGAGAAAAAGCTCCTTTTTTAAATTGCTCATCTTTAACATCAATCATATCAGATTCTTTTAATTTAACCTTGGCAGCGGCCTTCAAGTATCCCTCTTTTTTTGCAATATCTGAAACTATTGAACTCAATTTCTTGCCAGCTTTATCTCTCTCTTCATCACAATAAACCGAGGGGTTTATTGCTCCAATTAACTTTTTTACATCTACAGCCATTTTGCCTCTTTTATATCTAAAAATCAGTAAGAGTATTTATATAAAGATTCCCCTCAGACCAGTAAGTGTTAAACTTCTCTTTAAACGAGCACTACATTTAAATAAAACTTTCTCCTAGTTAAAAGATGAAAGGAGATGTAATTGACTTCACATATTTACAGAAGAAAGGTCTGTTAAAAACAAAGGGAGAAAAAACATATCAAAATAACGAAGGATCAGGAGGTTACGCAGATCTTTCGAATAACTCTACAGGGTCTGAAAAAACGGACAATAATCTGAATCCTTTTGCATTGCTCGATGGTTTGGCATCCCTAGGGAACAATTCAAGCAATGAAAATCAAGGAGCATTTAATCTAGATAATAATTTGGAGTTAAAGGACTTAAAAGTCAAATTAGAGGATTTTGAGTACAAACTTGAAAGAATTTTAGAAAGAATTGCAAAGATGGAAGAAAGGTTCTGATAGATAAAATTAAATAACTAATTTTTTATTCAAATACATGACCAAGTTAAAGAACGAAATATGGGCTTACGCTTTAAGAAATATAATTGAGTATGGTAAAACAACTCCGGAAAATGTTCTGCCAAAGTTGTTTCAACACGGACTTGATAAAAAAGATATTGGAAAAGTAATGCCTGAAATAACAAAAGCAGTTTCCGAAATTAGCGCTCTCTCCCCAGAAAAAAGAATTCAAGAATTTGAAAAATTTAAAGATTACATAAAGGAGAGAGAAGAAAAAGAAAAGACCTTACCAGAATTACCAAATGTAAAAGGCATGGTTATAACTAGGCTGCCTCCAGAACCCTCTAAATACTTACACATAGGGCATGCAATTTCTTTTGTTTTGAACTACATTTATGCAAAAAGATATAATGGTCGCTGTCTTCTCAGGTTTGAAGATGCAAATCCAGAAAAAGTTAGTCAAGAATATGTAGATGCTATTTTAGACGATATAAAAAATTATCTTGATATAAAATTTGATGACCTAAGATTTGTTTCAGACGACCTTCCTTTGCTTTATGATTATGCAGAAAAGCTCATAAAAAAAGAGAAAGCTTACATGTGTTTTTGTTCGAGAGAAATAATGCAGGATTTTAGACATAAAGGGAAAGAATGCGAATGCAGAAAAAATAAAGAAGATAAAAATCTCAAAGAATGGAAGAATTTTCTTAAAGGAGACTACATGAAAGGTGAGGCAATTTTAAGAATTAAGGGAGACATGCAAAGTAAAAATCATGTAATGAGAGATTCCGTAATTTTCAGAGCTGTTGCAGAAAAACATTTTAGACATGGAGCAAAGTATAAGGTCTGGCCAATGTATGATTTCTATAATCCAATAGAAGATAGTCTAATGGGAGTAACTCATGTATTGAGAAGCAACGAATTCGAGCAGCGAGTAGAGTTGCAAGATTATATCAAGGAAGCTTTAGGGTTGAAAAAACAAACCATAATCCAGTACGGAAGATTCAATGTAATAGATGCAACAACAAAAGGTAGAGAGATTAGAGAGCTAATTGAAAGCGGAGAGCTTATAGGCTGGGACGATCCAAGGTTGGTAACTTTGAGAGCCCTAAAGAGGAGAGGAATAAAAAAAGAAGTAATTTATGCTTTGGTTAATGAAGTAGGTTTATCAAAGTATGCTGTAAACCTAGACTTTAATATGATAGCTGCGATAAGCAGGAAACTATTAGATAAATCTACAGAAAGATACTACTTTGTTAAAGCTCCAAAGAAATTGAGTCTTTCTAGTGGAATCAAAATAAAAGAAGTTAAAATAAAGATCCATCCAGACAAAGAAGAATATAGAGTCGTGAAAGTTGGAAAGGATATTTTCATATCGCAGGAAGATTTTAATAATTTTAAGGGTAAAGAAGTCAGATTAATGAATTTATTTAATGTAAGACTTGGAGAAAAATCAGAAATTCTAAATAGCGATAATATGAAGGTTCAGAAAATTCAATGGGTTTCTTCAGGATTTAAAGCAAAAATTCTTATGGATGATGGAAAGTTTATCGAAGGTCTTGTCGAAGATGGAATCAAAAGGTTAAAAAACTCTGAAATAGTACAATTAGAAAGGTTTGGCTTCGTTAAGCTAGACAAAAAAGAAAAAGAGGAATATGAGTTTTGGTTCACTCACAAATAAATGCTCAAAAAAGAGGACAGATATGAAAGGAGGTAAAGAAAACATTTCTATTATGATAGGAAAAAAAGGTTTAAGCAGCGTTATTGCTACAGTACTTATTGTACTTTTATCACTTGTTGCTGTGACTTTGTTGTGGACATTCATTAGAGGCGGAATAGAGCAATCTAGTTCAGCAGTTGAAGTCTCAAACAAATGTCTAAATACAGAAATAAGGCCTACAAATTGTGTAGTTGATAAAACTGCAGGAAATGCAGACGTAATAGTTAGATCAACAAGAGGCGAGGCTGAGAAGCTAGTATTAATTTTGGAAAGAAACGATGGCACAACAAGTGTTAGTGCAGTTTCAACAGATGTTCCAGCAAATACTTTAGAAACGAAGCCTTTGAACGATGTACCCTTTGCGGCCAACTTTATAGTGCCTGGGACTGACACATTCAAGTTAAAGGTAGCGGCAGTATTTACTGATAGTACAGGGAAAGACGCTTTCTGTGATCCGTCACCAGTTGTTGTAGCTTGTAGTTAAAAGTATTTTTATTTTATTTTATTTTATTTATTATCATTTGGGTTCAATACCCAGATGCTTTGCATCGACCAAATGGTAATCAAAGATTGCTGAGATGAGATAGCGAATTTCTAAGCAATCTTTTTATATTATATTGAAAAGATAGTGGGGGGCAGAGGAAATTTAAAAATTCAGATTTTCTAAAAACACATAATCAAAGAATATGAAGGAGGGCAAGAGTAGCCCTCCCTTATCTTGCTTTCATTTTTTTACATATAGATAATCCTCCGCTTGTAGCTATAATCTCTAAATATTTTTATTATTAAAGGACTGTTAAAGATAAATCAAGAGAGACAATTAAGAGCTATTTTTCATAAAGGTTATATATCAACAGTTAGAGTCATTTTAGGATAAGCTTTATAAAGCATCAAACTGTGTTTTTTTCATGTCTAAGGTAAGAATCAAATTGAACAGTATAGAGATAGATAAGATCAACTCAGTCATAGATTCTATAAAAGAAATAACGCAAAGGTCAGGAGTTGTAATGAGGGGGCCAATACCTTTGCCAACAAGACACCTAAAGATAACGACCAGAAAATCCCCATGCGGAAATGGAACTGCTACATTTGACAGGTTCGAAATGAGAGTCCACAGAAGAATAATTGATCTTCCTGCTGAAGACAGAATCTTACATTCAATAATGAAATTGCAAATACCACGATCAGTGCAGATAAAAATTGAGATGAAGGATTAACTAAATCTTTTTATAATCTATAATTCAATTAAAAATATGGTGAGAGAAATCCTTGTCGTAAAAAAAGATCTTCTTTTTGGAGAAAAATATTTCCAAGGCTTTTGTCCAATCGATGAAAAAGATTATCTAGAAATTGTTCTTAATAATTTTGAATATCAGGAAAGAAACGACTTATTAGAAAATAATCCAGATTTTCAGCAGATAATTCCTTATGTCTGGATCATAAATAAAAAAGAAGGAAGGGTTTTTTTATATAAAAGAGCAAAAACTGGGAACGAAGGAAGGCTGCATGATAAGTATTCTGGAGGCGTTGGAGGCCATATAGATAAGGATACAGAAGAAAAATCCCTTGATCCCATTATGGATGCTATGATGAGAGAATTAAAAGAAGAAGTTCTCATGCAAAGCTATCCTTTGCCTAAATTAATAGGTTTTATCAATGATGATGCAACAGACGTTGGCAAAGTTCATTTTGGAGTTATCGCAATCACAGAAAGCGCAGATGACGTAAAACCCCTTGAAGATATGTCCAGCGGGATGTTTTATTCAATCTCAGAAGCAGATAAACTTATTTCAGATCCCAATGCAGACATTGAAACTTGGACGAAGATTAGCTGGCCTTCTGTTAGAGAGTTTATAGAGAATTAGATCATTCTAATAGAATTCTTTCTAACTCGTAAATATCAGGTAAATTATAATGTGCTTCAGCTGAAGTAGCATTTACAATAGCTGTTGTAAGGCCTAATTTTCTCGCAGGGAGAATATCTACCTCTTCTCTATCTCCAACAAAAAACATTCTTGATAAGTCTGTTCCGTGGTTTTTTGCAATGTCCCTAAAAGCAGATCCATCCCTTCTTGATAGTTTGCTTTCACCATATATCTTATATGAAAATAAGTTCTCATCTAAGCCGAGAGCTTCTAATTTTCTTAAAGCTACCAATTTTCCACTGCCTGTAATAAGAAAAAGAGAAAATGATTGTTTTAGTTTGGCAAACATCTCTATTAATTTTTCATCTTTCCTTAATAGGCTTTCTATATTCGTATTTTCTAAAGCTTTTTGCATTAATCCTTTTCCATCTTCAATACCAATAGCCTGCAATGAGCGACTGCCACTTTTTGTTTTGTCTAACTCTCTAAGAAACTGTTCCAAGACATCTTGATAAGGTCTATTTAAAATTTCTGAAGCTTTAAGACAAGAGTATTCCCTAATTCTTCTGTATATTTCTTCATTAAGAGGGTATAAAGTACCATCCAAATCAAATCCAAGTAGATCTACATCAATTATTTTTTTCATTACAAATCCCTAATCAGCTTGTATGCTTGTTCAGCTGTTTGTTCTTGTGAAATATGGGATGTATCTATAAATCTTAGGTTTAATTCTGGAACATGGTCTGGAAGAGATCGATATAAATCTGCTAGCTGATCTATTCTTTCTGCACACTCATTTCTACTTAATCTTTCTCCTGTCGCATTGCTTCTAGATAAAGCGCGTTCATAGCCTATATTACCTTCAACTGTCAGACATATAGATAGATTTGGCCAAGGTATTGCTTCATTTTGTTTGCGTATGACTTCTATAGGTACTCCACCTTGTAAACCTTGATAAACAAAATTATCTGCTAGACCTCTATTGAATAGGAAGAATAAATTTTCTTCTTTTGTTCTTTTCAACACTTGAGATTCATAAATTAAAAGTCTGTCCACTGTAAATATTGCAGCCTCTACCCATGGACTTTTATCTACTCTGAGTCTATATCCCTTAGCAAGGCCTCTCAAGGGACCTGGCTCGGTAAGCTCAACCACTTCAAGACCCTCTTTTCTCAACAGCTCAGCTAAGCTTTTCTGCACAGTTTCTTTGCCTGTAGCTGAAGTACCAACAAGTTGAATTATCTTTGCCATTTTAAGAACCAACAAAACGAGGTTTACCACATCCAATTATATCGAAATTTCTATACAATGAGTAAGGGTTAGATACACGATAAAGTTTCTTTTCTTTCATAGAGCTTGGAACAGATTCAACTACTTTTACTCTATCCCATCCATTAGGATGTGCATAATATGGGTATGCATGATTTACACCAGAAATATAAACTGCATTGAACTCCATATCTAAAGATCTAGCTAAAGCCACTCTATGTGCGCCATCACATATTAAAGGGATGTTAATGTTCAAACTGTCATTTTCATGATCAATTTCTCCTTCTTGTTTAACATATCTCACATTTCTCGAGGTCACTTCCATTATTGGAGGTGTCAATGTCCAAATTTCATTTTTCTCATTTCTAATTTCTAGAGCCTCACTTAAATTTAAGGTATCAATAGAATAATTTGAAAGTAGTTGCTCTCTGAGGTCTCTTTGAAAGTCCAAGTTATGTCTTAATAAATAAAAAGTTGGAGGGTTAACTTGATCATGGGTGAGCCTCTTTAGAGTTATATTCGCCTCTTCGTAAACTAATACATCCCTTTCTTCTTCTGTTGTTTTTTTTAGAGGGACTTGCTTTAGTTTTCTAACCAGCTCTTCAAAACCTATATGTCTAACTATTTCTATTTTCATTTTCTATTCTTATCAAACCACTCATAACCTCTTTTCCATAAGTGTGGAGGATATTCGCGTTCATCGTGTTTCAAATATTTAGCTGTTTCGGGCATTTCTCTTTTGAATTGTTCTACCATTTCCCTAGCAGTTTTGACATAAGCTGAATTGCCTTTAGATATATCTGTTCTCAAATTAGCTATGTACCCAAGTTGATTAGCTTGCCAGGAATGTAATGCTCTGCAATTTGCACCAAACGGAACTAACTTTTCTGCAACATGAGGACTTATTCTTCTTGCTTCTTCATACATTGACTTGGCCATTTCTATATCTCTAGCATAATCTTCTTCTATTCCAAAAAAGCTAACTATCTCTGGAACTTCAAATCCATGTTGCGTAGTTAATAACTGTGTTGACCTAGCTCCTCTTCTATGGCGAAATAAATCTCTATAACCATGATAAGGCATTAGAAGCTCAAACATAAGTCCACCATGACTTATTGAGGGACTTATTACATCATAAGTTCCTCTATGCCTGTGCGTTTTTTCTAGAACCTCTCTAACATCTGTCTCAGAAAGTGAGGACATTATAGATCTTAAAGAAGAATGTGTATATGGAAATACAGCCAAAGCAGCATTGAAGCGATCAGTATGCATTTCTATATCTCTTGGAGTTAACAATGTAGCTGACTTTGCTCCTCCATGTTCAGGTTGTGCTTGTCCGAATCTTTCTTCAAAATAAGAACGTAATTCTCCTTCATTTTTCACTTTCCATTCATCTACGCTCACATGGCTTTTTTCTCCAAGGAGAACAGGAGCTATTTTTTTTGCCTCATTCCATATACTATTTCCTCTTCTTTGATCTTCTGTCCTAGGGCTAGAAATAAGATCTGTTATAACCTCTTCTAATGTGCGCGCATCAACAGAGTAAACATATGAGGTTCTTGTGCCTGCTAATAAATATACTCGACTAGAGTCCAAAACAAACTTACCTACCTCTTTTCTCATGGCCTCATTTGTCAAACCTGCCAAAACTTCTTCTCTAAACTTTGCTCTATCATTATCATCTGGGTGAAAATCAGGGTTTAAGCGAGTTTTACGTTTTATTTTTGCTTCTACTTCTGACTCCATGTTTTCTTCACTTCTTAAATGATCAGCAATATCTCTTGTGTCAGAGTGATTGAAAACAAGATCTCCTAATTGTTCAGTCAATGCCAAATATCTACGATTCATATAACTTGCATATTCTAAAAATTTTCCTGAGGACGGTAAACTCCTGATATCTTCATCTTCAAGTATTCCATCTAGAACTCTGCCATAAGAAATATATCTCGTTGACTTAGCCTGTGGCCTCATTAAAGGATGCCCGCTTATCTTTTTGCCAGTTATATCCGAAACATTTTCAGAATGTCCAAAAAGAGTAGTACCTTCTTTTATAGAATCATGTCCGTGTGCCAAAACCCATTCTCTGTTAAAGTCTCCAGTTCTACGCGATATTTTTAATGATCCATCTTTATTTCTAAATATCTCCATCAGTGTAGGAATCTGAGAAATCATGGAACGCGTTTGTTCCGTTTTTTCTATGTCTAAAAATTGTAAAACTCTCGTTTGCATTGGAGAGTGAGTTCTAGAAACTGCAGACATAAGAGGAGATAGTTCTTCTCCAGCTACAAGAGGCTGTGGATAAATGAAGCTGTTTTCCCCATATGGATTAGTAAAAACAAAATTTCTTATTAAATTCTCTTCTCCAGCAGAAAAATTCCTCATCACTCTTTCTTCAACCATGTTTTTTGTTATACGTTTTAGTATTAAAATATAGATAATAGTGAAAAGTATATGTTTTTGTGTTAGGGACACATGGAAAAGATTAAAACCCTGATTTTTTATCCACTACATGCACTACCTAAATTCAAACCTCTTTAACAACACTGCAACTCTAAAAAACAAATTCTCCAGTGCAAAACCATTCAAGCATATTTTCATAGAAAATTTTCTTGATGAAAAAACTGTCGAAGTTCTATTTAAAGAATTAAAAAATCAAGAATTTGAAGAGAAAGAAGCTGACTTGTTTCATCTTTATCAAACAAAAGACTTTTTTAATCTCGAAAATGGAAAATTGAGCGAATTTTACGAATATTTTAAAGGAAAAGAAGTTAAGAAATTAATTGAAGAACTTACAGGAATTAAACTTAAAGGAAAAATTGATATGGCTGGAAGTTTATACAAAGATACAAACTTTCTTTTGTGTCATGACGATGAGTTGTCTGGAAGAAAAATCGCGTTTTTAATCTATTTACCGAAAAACTTTGAAGAAAAGGATGGCGGTTCTTTTGTCCTATTTGATAGTAAAAATGAAAAGCCGCTAAATAAAACGATAAAATATCTTCCAAAATGGAATTCATTTTTAATGTTTGAAGTTTCAAAAATTTCATTTCATGAAGTGGAAGAAGTTATAGGAAAAAAAGAAAGATATGCAATAGGAGGTTGGTTCCATTGATAATAAACAAAATTTATCTTGACTATGAAGTGTTAAGTCAGATAGGCAGAGCTTTCAAAAATTCAAATCCAAGAATGATAAAACTAGACAATTTGCTTGATTTAAAATTTTATAATGAATTAAGAGAAAAACTTAATTTTTTAAGTTTTGAAAAAACTAAAATTCCTGATAAGTATTCCTTTTCAGAATTTAAAATTAATAATGAGATTGACATTGAAGAACTTGGAGATTTTATTAATAAAATAACAGAAAAGAAAAATAAAATAAAAATAAAATTAAGAAAATATTCTTGGAAAGATTATAAATTAATTCACGATTCTGAGAATTTCTCAGGTATAAAATTTTGCATTTTTATTCTTTCTGAGGAATCATGGGACTCAAACAATGGAGGATCTTTCGTTTTCAGAAGCAAGGAAGATTATGTTTTCTCTCCATTTAGCAACTCATTTTTTATTATTGAAAAAAAGAAAGATATGCAGGACTTTGTTCAGTATGTAAACAACAAAGCCGGAAACAAATGCTTTTATGTTATTGAGGGAACTGTCTTTTCATGAAAGTAAAACACACATGTTTCGCTGGAATTTCTCAAGAAAGGATTGATGCAATAAAGGGCTACAATACTAGAGACCTAACTTCGCAGAGATTTTCAGACCCAAAGTCTTGGGTAGAGCTTGCAGATGTTATGACTTACCATCCGCATCCTGTGACGCGTCATGAAGCTTGCTTTTTAGCTGCCGAGTTGCAAATACCTTACGTGCACAGGTTAGTAGCCGTAGTTAAGTTTGATGTAAGCATTGTAAACAAACATGAAGCTGCCGAGTCTCTTGGTAAAGTAATGGACAGAGATGATGCTTGGATGAGTTATGTATTTTTAAGCAAAACAACAAAGAAAAATAGAAAAAATTTCAGATATGATTCTAAAGTTTATCACCCAGACGTTCAAGCAACTATTTTAGAATCAATAACAGAATTAGAGGAACGTTTTCCTGATTTCAAAAATAGAACTATTTCAAATGCTTTTTAGATCAATTATTTAGAAAGTTTTAAATGGCTTGCTTTTCTCTTTATTTTTTGATGAAGAAAATAGTGATCTCTTTAGGAGGTTCGTTAATTTGCCCCAAAGAAATAGATGTTAATTTTATCAATAATTTCAAAGAATTATTAGAATCTTATTCTAAAGAAAAAATTTTATTTGTTGTTGTTTGCGGTGGAGGTTATATTGCAAGAAGTTATCAAGAGTCAGCAAATATAATTACTAAATTGGACAGCGAAAATAAGGACTGGTTAGGGATCCAAGCTACCAAAATTAATGCTTTGCTCATAAAATCTGTATTTAAAGAAGAATTGGTTCATGGAGAAGTCATAGAAGATCCAACTTTAAAAATTGAAACAGATAAGCAAATAATAATCTGTTCTGGCTGGAAGCCAGGATGGAGTACAGATTATGTAGCGGTAAAAATGGCTTTGAACTTTAAAGCTGATAAAATAATAAACCTGAGCAACATTGACTATGTTTACAGTGCCGACCCTAAAAAGAATTCAAAGACTATAAAATATAAGAAATTAAATTGGAAAGCGTATCTAAGTCTAATAGATAACAAGTGGAGTCCAGGAATGAATTCACCATTTGATCCTATAGCCTCGCAATTAGCGGAAAAAGAAAAATTAGAAGTAAATATAATTGGGAAAGATCTGGAAAATTTAAAGAATTTAATTAACGGAAATAATTTTGAAGGAACTATAATAGGTTAGTCAATTCAACCTTTCTTCACAACCGCAGCCGTTCCATAACAAATAACTTCGGTTATTCCAGAAGCAATTTCCGTTGCATCATATCTAACGCCGACAATTGCATTAGCCCCTAGTTCTTCCGCATGAGCCATCATCATACTAAATGATTCTTTTCTCGCTTGTTCACAAAGTTCCGTATAGAGTGTGATATTTCCTCCAAATAGAGACTGAATTCCAGCTCCAATGTTTCCTATTATAGAACGAGATCTAACAATAATTCCTCTGACAACGCCAAGGCTTTTTGTTATTTTGTATCCCTCCAATTGAAAAGTAGTTGAAGTCATTTCTAGTTTCATATCTGATTAAAAAAGAGGTTTTATTTAAATCTTCTTGATAGTTGGCTTTCTCAACAGATTTTTCATTTCTTCATCTATTAGAGGTTTTATTTTTTCTTTTGAAACATCAATATCGGTGTATTTGTTTTTGAATTTATTCTCAATTTTGTTTTCTATTTCTTTTTTTAATAAATGGACATCTTCATAGTTCCAATTATATAGGCTACTTTTCTTTATGGCTTGTGATCTATATTCAATCTCTTCAAATTCTAAATGATTTATTGATTCTGGTTTTGAAGTTTTACTTACTAAAATCTTATGAACAATAGTATTTGCAATAAGCTTGCTTAAAGAGTCTATAGTTTTATTTTTTCCCATTTTGCCTCTTTTATCTCTTGTTCGGTTTCTTTTAGAGATATTATTAAATAGTCTAAGGCTATTTTTCTCTCTGGTAAAGAAGCAGTGTTGCTTACTAATTTTGAAATTAAATATCTTCCAAGTTCTTTAGTTAATTCTGAAGAGAGCTTATAGTTATCAATAACTCCTCGCATTAGTAATTTTACAAGCCACAGATTTCTTATACATTCATAGATTTCTTTTCCATTGTTGATAATTAGAGGATCGCTCCAGTCCAATTTCATAAGTAGATCCAATTTTGAGAGCTCTATTTTTTTAGGAATTTTGGTATTGCCGTATATAATCTTATGATCCTTCAATTGGTAGATTAATGATGGATTCTTTGAGTATGACTCTAAAAATATCTTTTTTGAAATTACTTGAATATCTAAATTTAATCCTGATCTTTTAGCTTTCTCTTCTAAATTAATTATACTATCTCTTCTCTCTTGAATTTCAGAAGATATTGCTTTTTTTGTTATAATAATAACATCAATATCTTTGTATTCTTTATAACTAGTTTGTATAGCTGAGCCGATTAATATTATCGATTCTATATTTTTTATATTTGAGAGAATAATATTTTTTATTTTATTTTCTATTGCTATATGTTGCGGATTGTAAGAGAGTCTCTTTAATAGATATTCTGCATTAATGTTTGCAATTTGCTTAAGCTTTGGCCTGATTGCCCTAGTCAAAATATTTGAGTCTAGTTGAGTAATTCTTCTATTCTTGAGTTTTTTTTCTATAACTTCTATTTCTCTCTTTGTTAAGATTGGACTTTCCATATAACCCTTTAAAGGATTAAGTATATAAATCTGCTGGATTGAATAATTTTCTTTTCCAAAAAATTCATTATAGCATAAGTATATAACTAAGTGAAATAGATAATACTATGGAGTTAACACAAAAGGAAGTTAAATTTCTCACTATGATGGATGAAACTCGATTATCTAATAAAAAAATGTTCAAAAGAGACTCAGAAGGATTTAGGAAATTATTTTCATTCACAGACAAGGAAATGAATGTTGCTGTAAAAAAGTTGGTAAAGAAAGGTTTCCTAAGTGAAATGGATCTTGGCTCAAATGAAGTAGTTTACTTTCACACAGACAAGGTTTCTAAAGGTATTTTGGATACAAAGTTAAGCTCTGCTAGGCATTAATTATGTTAATTTTTCATAGACATTTTTTCTTTTAGTCTCTTCAAATTTATAGTTATTCTTTTTTTGCACACTGAACAACTTCCTAGAATATAAAATACATTTTCATGATCAACAATAATTTTTCTTTTAATCTCGCAATTGTTACAATTAAAGTTTATGTTTTTCATAGTTATTTAAAGATTAAAATAGGGTTGCTAAAATAGTCTACCCCTAGAGAAGAAAACCTGCTATATAGACCTATGCTATTTCACCAAACTTTTCATATGTTTAAAAACCTTTAAAACCCTTAATTCTTAATCAATTTTAGCCCGGATGGCGCAGTGGTTACCGCGTAAGTTTGGAGAACTTATTTCCGCAAGGATTCGCAGGTTCAAATCCTGCTCCGGGCGTTTTTTGTTTTTAGATTATGTACCTTAAACTCACTATAATAATACTTAAATAATCTGAAACTTAGAAAAAATCATGACGATAAACATCGAAGATGTAAATATTGAAATAGAAGGAAGAAGCAATGATTCTCCTCTAGAAGTAACTTTGTTTGAAGGAATTTTACCCAATCTTAGGTCTTCTTCTTACCCTTGTGCTTATGCGCAAGGTAAAGCGTCAGATAATCCAGGAATTACTGTTGTTGGCTATCCATATGAGAGAAATGGAAAATATCTTAGCATGACTTCTGATAAAATTACTCAAGGTGAAACAACTAAATTAAGCGGGTGGCGTTTATACAATGGATCTATTCACAGCATTAGAAAATTAAGTTAAACAGCAAACTAACCTTCAATCACAGTACCTTTAAAATTTTCGCCTCTAAGGATTCCATCAAGATTTTTCATATCTCTTCCAATTATATAAGTCTTAATTTTATACTTTCTTATAATCTCAGAAGCACTTTGATCTAAAACAAAATGCTGCCCAGCTTTGAATTTTATTCTTAAAGCTCTCTTTTCAAAATCTTTCCAAGGAATATAAGGTATGAATTTTGCATTCTTATTAATTTCAGGATTTGAACTGTATAATCCATCCGTCTTAGTTATATTAATAAATTCTCCTTTAAGAAATTTGGCAAGCTTTGCAGCCGTTCCATCTGAAGTTGATTTTTCTGCATATCTCAAAGCACCACAAACTACAACCTTATTTTTCCAGAGATTATGTTTTACTTCTTCCATATCTAAAGGTAGTTTACCATTAGCCTCTTTGCCAAAAACTTTCATGATAAATTGAGCATTCGTTCTAGTGGCCATTATACCTGCCAAAGAGAGTTCCTTTTTCGATTTACCCTCTTTTTCCAATATAGAGATATATTTCCGAGCAAGGCTCCCGCCACCACAAACTACAACAAATTTATATTTTTTAGAGTGTTTTCTTAGTATTTTAATAAAATCATCCAGAAGTTTATAATTTGGTTTTCCATCAGGGATAATAACACTTCCTCCAAGACTTATCACCATTACATCTTTCATAGAATCATAAACTAATCATTCTTTTTAAACATTCCAATGGCTTGAACTCTACTTAAAAATTTCACCATTTTCTTTGCTCCATAATAACAAATCTAATTCATCAGCAGGTATTCCGAGGTTTTTAGAAAACTCAAGGAATTTTTTTTCTTTATCAAAATAATCTTTTCTATTCTTTATCTTCTCTTCATCAATAACCCCAGACTCTTTTAAATTTTTTAAAATGTGTCTATCAAGTATAGCTATCTGGTTATTCGATTTACCGATATTCCTCAAAAAGTGTCCAGATTCTTTAAGACCATATCCGTTAACATTATCAGCCAACCAATTTCTTAATTCAACGATAAGTTTGCTATCCAATTTTTCAACAACTTCCACCCATTTTTCTTTTCCTTCTAATATTCTTTTAGTTTTTGTGTTATGGAATCTAGTCCTTGTTTTTAAAATTTCTAAAACATTTTCAAAGTTAACTTCCTTCAGTTTCTTTATTTCAAGTACTGCACCCCAACATCTCTGAGCATTGCTCTGTGGCGTCAGTAAGCAAAACATGAATTCATTAAATTGTTCTTGCTCGTTTTTATTTTTAAAATCTTCAAGCCTTTCTTTTATTTCTTTTTTCTTTAAATCATAACTAGATAAAAAATCATTTTTCATAGGAAAACAGAACAATTAACTTATTTATTCATTTCTATCTATATTTCTTATAATTCAGACAAAAGTTCTTATTGCCTTTTTTAAACTCTCGATGTACTTCATCTATAGCTCTTATTACGTCATTATAATCTTTAGCAAGGAAAAGGAGATCAAGGTCTTTTTTTTCAAAATATTTTCTCTTTAAAGGCCATCTCTTGAGCCATTTTATGAGGTCTGGCCACATATCACCCATTAAAATGATAGGTATATGGCAAATCTTATTTGTTTGCACAAGTTGCCAAGTATAAAATAATTCCAGCAAAGTGCCAACCCCTCCATCAGCCACAACAACAGCGTTAGATAAAAGCATAAATTCATCTAGTCTATTAGTAAATCTCATAAAGGTTTCTTGATAATCGAGACTTTTGTTAAATTTTTGCTCTTTTGGAAGTTTTATGCCTAAACCTATACTATGTGCATTCGTAATCTTACTTTCAGTCTTGTGTCCAGAATTCGCAGCCTCCATTAACCCTGGCCCACCGCCAGTTACAACATCTATCCCTCTCTCGGCTAGCAGTTTAGCTAATAAATAAACATTTTTATAGACCTTATCTTCCTTTTTTATTCTAGCAGAGCCAAATATAGCGACTCTGAAATGTTTAGGATCTAAAGATCCTATTAACCTTCTTTTTGTTTCCATTAACAACCAAGAAGTCAAGTATTTTTATATCTGATGTTTTGAGAGTTTGGTTTTAAGCAAGACTGTTATTCTTTAGCCTGATTCCACAGAATGTCAAAAATCAACTTCATTGTCTGAGCTACTTGCTCATTTTGTATTATGAATCCAACTGTTTCTTTTCTAATTGATAAGATTCCAACTTTCTTTCCATAAATGTAGATCATACATGGGAATTCTTTTAACAATGGAAGAAATCTTATTTTTGTAATCTTCTTATAAGCTTTTGTTTCGAATAACCGGTTGCTATTTGGTTCTATAATTATCTTAGCAGGAATTTTCCTTTCTAGGCGAATTATTCTAGCATTTGCAGGTATGTGTAATAATTCCTCTATTTGATGAGTTCCTCTGCCAAAGAAATATATCTGCTGTTTTTCCCTATAAATGTCCATATATATCGAGTGTAGACCTTTTAGTCCTTCAAACATTTCGATGTTAGACGGCTCTATAACATTCTTTCTTAAATTTATTAAGTCAGGTATTACTTCATCTAATAATCTTTTTTTTCGGTCTACATCTTCACTTATTTTTTTCGGATCACTAGCTTGATAGTGCGTAATTTTTTCTTTCAAGTAACTAGAGACTAAGCCTTTCCTTATGAGATATTTTAAGGTATTGTAAACAGTTGTTTTCGGATAGTCTGTTCTTCCAGATATTTTTTGAAGATTTGATTCTCCTAATTGTAAAATAATAAGATAAACTTCTATTTCTTTATTACTTAATCCATATTCTTTAAGAGCCATCTTTATATCCATAAATTTTAGAGTCCTCAGAGGTTTATAATTTTATGCTCAGTATTCCATTTTGGTGGAATAAGGTTTATATATGGAAATCAAGCGAAAATATATGAAAGATCTACCAAAAACAATTTCGGAATATGAAACTGAAGCATTAAGAAAAATGCCGCTAAAAGTAGCAGATTATGTAAGGAAAGCCGCAGGTTCAGGTAAAACTAATGAGAATAATATCTCAGCATTCGATAAATATTGTATTGTTCCCTCGGTTTTGAGAAATTTAGGAGAAGTAGATACTACCATTTCTGCAATAGGCAAAAAAATACAAACTCCAATTATGATTTCTCCAATAGCTTGGCAAGAGTTGTATTCTCCAGATAAAGAAAGTACTTCAGTTAATGCTGCTCAGCAATTTGGAACTAATATTGTTATCTCTTCATTTTCTACACAAGGATTTGAAGAAATTAAAAAAAATTGTGGGAATTTAAGTAATGTATGGTATCAAACGCTTTGTCACAAAGATTTTAGAATTACAGAAAGATATATTTCTAAAGCAAAAGAGGCAGGAGTTTCTGCAATAGTGCTTCTCGTTGACGCTCCTTCAGGTTGCACAATGTGTAGCAAGAAGAAGAGCCCTATAACTGGAGGTAGCAGAATCTTTCCAGAAGTTAATAGCACTAGGTTACCCCTTCTTCCAATGAATGAGGGAGACAGTTTTAATTCCCTAGATCATTACTATACCGAAAATTTAGATTCAAGTAAGTTAAGCTGGGACAATATAGCGAATTTAGTAAATATAGCTGGAATTCCAGTTTTTCTAAAAGGTATATTAAACGCTGGAGATGCTTACAAAGCTAGCAAAATTGGAGCTAAAGGAATAATAATTTCTAATCATGGCGGCAGACAGTTAGATAAGGCTATTCCAACACTTTTAGCCTTACAAAATATTAGAAAAAACAAAGATTATGGAGACATGCAAATATATTTAGATGGAGGTTTAAGATCCGGGCAAGATGTATTTATTGCGCTTGCTCTTGGGGCAGATGGAGTGTTTATAGGCAGGTCTTTTATTTACGGTCTAGTTGTTGGAGGTAAAGAAGGTATTGTATCTGTATTGGATATAATTAATAGAGAGTTAGCACATACAATGCAACAGGCTGGATGTAGCAAAATTAAAGATATAACAAATAATAACGTTCAAGTGATTTAACAAGTTAGCAAAATATCAACGCCTCTGAAACGGATTCATTTTTTGTATTATGAATCTGCTTCCAACGAACTCTGAAACAACTGCAGTAACAAGCAGTCCTTGGTAAGTAGCTTTGAAAACTCCATATATCAGAGGAATTCTCGTTTTATCAGAAACATCTTTCATTATACTATCAATCTCTTCAGGACTCAAAAGGAACTCTATAGTTTCAAGTTTACCGCTTCTATTTATTATTAAATTTTTCATAGGTCCCGGGCATTCAACACTAATAACACTAGGGTCACTCACAACAACAGCCATTTTTCCCAAATTCAAAGCTGGTCCCTGAACAGCTTTTGCACCAAAAGGTTGTTGCAGCATTGGATTAGACATAGCAGGCATTTGCATGTTTTGCCTAGTCATTTGAGGAATAAGGGGTCTAGGCCTTAGAACATTTCTTCTTAAAGGGGAAATTAAACTTTTGAGTTCCTGTCTTTGTAGTTGTGGATGGACGATTTTAGTTTCAACATCATCATAAGTTTCCACTTGAGTTTTAATTCCTCCAATGCTTTTTCTTTCTAATATCATTTTTTTTCTTAACTCTTTCAACAAGTTAATTTCTTTCAAGTCTTTTTCACTAGGTTTATAAGAATTCATTATAACTTCTTTTACGAAAGTTCTTAAAAAAACATCTCTTAACTCATATTTATTTTCTGAAGTCATTTTAGAAATGTGGCAACTGCTTTCCAACTGATTCAGCTTTTGGTTCCATACTTTCTTCTACGTTTTCCATTATACTTTGAGAAGGTTGGTTATAATTAACTCTAGGTTCAGAATAAGGGATCCCGTACATTCTTTCCCTCAATCTCTCTTCCATCAAAGTCAAACCTTTAGCCAATGTTTTATTTTGATCCAAGAGCTTATCTATTTTATCCAAAAATTCCCTATCTTTTTCATATTCGCCTAGCGCGGCATTTTTAGTAAATGTTTTTGCAGTAGTTTCAAACAATGCAAGCAATTGAGAAATTTCTTTAGACAAATGATCAAATCTTTCAATTAAGCCAGTATGTAATTTCTGTAAAGCTACAAAATTTTCAATTATCTTAGCATCTAAACTAGAACCACGAGCATAACTCTTCCTTCTAGAAGTAGATTTCTTCTTTCCCCTTTTCACCATTTAAAGTACAGCTTAAATTAATTTATAAATGTTTTTAAATGAAGTATTTTTTATTTAATAAGGGTGCGTAGTTCAATAGAATAATATAAATAAATGCGTATCTTATTCAATTGTGTTATACGAAGAGGTTAAGGAAAGGAGAAGAAAATTAATAGATTTTATAAAGAAAAATCCAAAAACAACTCATAAAGAGATAAAAAACAAACTTCATTTAAAGGTAGAAAAAGTTTATTCTGGCGGAATGGAAGAAGCATTTAAAGAAGCGGGCGTTAGACCTCCGAGAACTTTTAAGATTAAAACAAAAGAAGAGAAGATAGACATTTTATTAAGCTATATTCGTAAAAATCCACTGGCTGGAGGGCACACGATAAGGAAGGATACCAAAATAAATTTTAGAACTCTTTTTAAAAATACAAAAGAACTTTTCGATTTAGCAGGAGTAGAGTACACAAGAGAAAAAAGAAGAAAGTTATTAAATAGAGATCCTGGAGACAGAAAAAAAGAAATTGTTGAATTAATTAGAAAAAACCCATTAATTAGTATAAGCGATATAGCTGCTCATACAAGGACTCACCCGTATAGAGTTTTTAAAAGCATTTCTGAAATCTACAAAGTTGCAAAAGTAGATTTTGTAGGTCGTTCAGAAAAGAGAAGACTGAAAAAGGCCGAGAAAATTTTGAATTTCATAAAGAAAAATCCTCTTGCTACGCAAAGAGAAATAAACAGGTCCTGTAAAACTCATGTTCAAACAATATTCAAAAAAGGAATTTTTGAAGCTTATGAAAAGGCAGGAGTAGAGTTCCCATATCAACGAATTAATTTACATAGATCCTCGATAAAATCAATTGGTCTGAGAGCAAAGAAATTTGAAGAAGAAATAGCGCTTAAGCTCTCAGGTTATGGAAAAGTCAATAGGCTGGTAAAAACAGGCAGAGGTTTTGCAGATATAGTTCTAGAAAGGAAAGATAGCAAAGCAGTATTGGAAATTAAGGATTACTTTGCGCATGAGATTTCTGTTTCTCAGGTAAAACAGCTTAACAAATATTTAGAGAACTCGGACTGTAAACTAGGATTCTTAATTTGCAGAAAAAAGCCTAAAAAAGATATATTTTTAATGGGTAATAATAAGATACATATATTGGAAGATTCGGAAATAAACAAAGTTCCAGTAATAATGGATTTGGGTGCGTAGGATAATGGCTCAGTCTGGCTGCCTCCAGAGCAGCAGGTGGGGGTTCGATTCCCTCCGTGCCCATTTGGGAATCGAACAGGTTCGATTACTTCAAATTTTTAACAAATTTAAATTTGAAGGATCCGCGGAACTTGTTCTGCGTGAGCACTCCGTGTCAATTACTAAAAGGGTTTAACAGAGAATTTAAATAGCTCTTCTTTGTGGCAAAATTATGGTAGATAAGTCAATATTACAATATAGGAAAGAAGCTGATGAAGCAATTTTATTTTTTCACAGAACAAATATACCTATAGAAGATATAATTGAAGATACGGCAATTAGATTTACGTCTGAATTTAGGGAAATAGGAGCTAAAGATAATGAATATGCAACAAGAGCTGTAGCCAATGTGGCGGAAAGTATATGTTCTAGAGTTAGTTGTAGTCTAGGTCAAAATCAGGCCAACTTTAGTGGAGAAGTACTAGCGAAAAATTGCGAAGCGGTTTCGGCTATTACAATTTCTTATCTTCTTAATCTTGCAAATACTAGAGGATCGCCTCCGCATAAAAATATTTATGAACATTTAGCATTTTTAAGAGATCTTAAGTAATGGTCAGATTCTAAATCCTAGTAGGTTAGAGTCAAGAAGTTCTACATTTTCTTCAAAATATTAATTTCATCAAACGAAACAGCTGCACCTTTGAATTTAGTAGCATAAAGAACAGCCTCTAAAGCTCTGGGATCTTTTATTTCCAAAACGCCTAACTTAAAAGCAACCAAGACCAATTCAGTTGATCTTATAAAATTAAAATTAGAAAATTTTCCAAGGTTTTTTTTGTTAATTTTCACTATTGTATGCATTTTTTTAGACATTATTTCTTCAAGGCTTTCAGGATTTTCTCCTAAAGTTCTAGTTGTTCTCTCATCAACAGCAACAAGGCTTTCTATGTTTTTCTCAGAAAGCAATTTACTCAAGGCTAAGCAAGAAATTTCCGCAGGACTAACAATGTTAATAAATTTTCCATTCGAGGATAAAGTGTGATTTGCATAATCCATCAATTCAGTCGTTATTTCTTTTATCCGTTCATCTCTAATGCCTGCATTATCTGGCATTTCCAAAGTTCCTTCTTTAAGCAATTGAGAAATCATTAAGGCTCCAAGCTCAAATCTAGGAATTCCAGTTGGTTTATCAATCGTCTCACTCCTTACTTCTTTTGTTATTAAAAACCGCACTCCAGTTTTTTCTTTTAGCCCCTTCAAAATATAAAGTATGCCATTCATTGAGAGGTTTATCAATGGTCCGGAATCAAGAACAACTGCCTTCATTTTCCAAAAAACTCCAGAGCGATTTTAGCTCTTTTCTTAGTATCAACTTTTTTTGTTTCTTTAACAACTTCAATGCTTTTTTGTCCAACATAATCAGAAAGTTCCCATTGAGAAATTCCTAAAAGCTTCGCTGTTTGCTGCAATGATATGCCATGTTCATAAATTTTAGATGCTTTATTTATACAAGCCTTTTTTATAAGGTCTTGAATATAACTAGTTTCATCTTTGGAGATATTTTTTAGAGTTTCTATAGCTTTCTCAATACCTTCTCGAAATGTTTTTTCATTTCTCAGCTTTATAGATTTAGAAGCAAGATTAAGCAAATAATTGAATTTTTCAACGAAGTTTTCCCAGTTTTTAAATCGGGAATAATCTTCTCTTTCAACTATTTTGCTCAGAACATAAGCCAGAATGACAATAGTTATGCTTTCAGCATCTTGATGGCTGCAAGACATATGAATAGTATTGTCAGAAAGATCTCTCAGTTTAGTAGAATTTTTTTCAATCAAAGCAACCTTCATTTCTTCCAAGACTATTGATATATGCTCAATTTCCTCTTTTTCAATTTGCATATTCTATAAACTAATATAAATATATAAAACTATCCGCCAAGAATTAAATATAAACTTAAATATTATACATATAGAAAATAACAATGAACACTAAAACTGAATGGGATTTCTCAACTTTATTCAAGAAAGAAGAAGACATGGAACAGGAGAAGGAAAAAGTAGAAAAAGAGGTTTCAAATTTTGTAGAAAAATGGAAGAACAATTCCGATTTCCTAAGTTCGCCTGAAAAGCTAAAAGAAGCTTTAGATGATTATGAGAAATTAATAAGAAAAGCTGCAAGCGGTGGAAAAGCGCACTACTATTACTGGTTAAAAACACAACAAGACCAAAATTCTTCAGAGTTAAAGGCAAAATACAATAAAATAAATGAATTCGCAATAAAGATTAGCAACGACTTGCAATTTTTTACCTTAAACATCTCAAAAATTAAAGAAGACAATCAAAAAATATTCCTAAGCTCTCCAATATTATCAGAATACAAACACTATCTTGAAAAGGCATTCATACAATCAAAATACCTTCTTTCAGAGGGAGAAGAAAAAATACTCAATCTTAAGTCTAAGACTTCTCACGAAAACTGGGATAAAATGCTCTCTTTATTTTTATCCAAAGAAGAGAGAAATGTTTTTGATGAATCTGGTTCTTTTTCTAAGAAGAATTTTTCAGAAATATCTTCCTTACTTCAAAGTACAAAAAAAGAAGTTAGGGACAGCTCTGCAGATGCATTAAACGATATTCTTGAGAAAAACATTGATGTTGCAGAGCAAGAAATAAATTCAATCTTAGAAGATAAAAAAATAAATGATGAATTAAGGGGATTTTCAAGACCAGATCAGAATAGGCACATTTCAGATGATTTAAGCACAGAAGTTGTAAATTCTTTAGTAAAATCCGTAACTGATAATTTTGAAATTTCAAAGAAGTATTACAAACTAAAGGCTTCTTTGTTTAATGTAGGTAAACTAGAGTACCATGAAAGAAATGTACCTTATGGTAAAATAGAAAAAGAATTTTCATTTGAAGAATCTTCAAAATTAATAAATAAAGTTTTTCATTCTCTAGATCCTGAATTTTCAAAGATATTTTCCGAGTTTCTAAAAGAAGGAAAAGTGGACGTTTTTCCAAAAAAAGGAAAGAGGTATGGTGCTTTTTGTATCTGGATTTCCCCAGAGTTTCCGATTTACGTTATGTTAAATCATACTAACAAACTAAATGATGTTTTAACGATCGCTCATGAATTTGGCCATGCAATAAATGGAGAGCTTTCTAAAAAGCAGAATTCTTTAAATTACGATTCTTTAACTTCAACAACAGAAGTAGCGAGTACATTTATGGAAGACTTTGTTTTTCAAGAATTATTGAAAGAATCAACAGATGAAGAAAGACTCTCTTTGATGATGCAAAAACTTAACGATGATATTTCAACGATATTTAGGCAAGTTGCATGCTACAATTTTGAATTTGAACTACACGAAGAATTCAGAAAAAAAGGCTTTCTCTCTAAAGAGGAAATAGGTAAAATATTCCACAAAAATATGTTGGCTTATATGGGAGATTCTGTCGAGTACACTAAGGAAAGCAATAATTGGTGGGTATCCTGGCACCATCTCAGAAGATTTTTTTATGTTTACTCATACGCCTTCGGTCTTTTGATTTCTAAGAATCTTCAAAAATCTATAAGGGAAGATCCGGCATACATAAATGATGTAAAGAAGTTTTTCTCTGCTGGCTGTTCAATTTCTCCATATACTATATTTAAAAATTTAGGCTTGGACATCTCCCAAGACACTTTTTGGCTTTCTGGCATTGAAGAAGTAAAAAATCTATTGCATGAAACGCAAGCACTTGCAAAAAGATTAGGTAAAATATAAGGAATCAAAAGTATTAAATACTTATTTTTCTTTTTAATCAAATGCAGGTTATTTTAGATACTAGCTTCATAGTGTCTTGTTTGATGAAGAGGATAGAATTTTTAGATAAATTAAGCGAATTAGGTTTTCACGTCTTAGTTCCAAGAGAAGTTCTAGAAGAATTAAAAGATTTAAAGAAAAACGATAAAACTACAATGCGAGAGAGAGAAATGATAGCAATAGCATTAGAATTACTTTCTTCCAGAAAGATTAAGAAAACAAGACTCGGTCATAAAAATGTTGATCAGGGGCTTATACAAAAAGGAGTTGAAGGAATATATATTGCAACTTTAGATCGCGGAATAAAGAATAAAATACCTAACAAAATAGTTATATCAGCAGCACAAAATTCTCTATTAATAGAGCGAGCTTAAGGTTTAAATATAAGGTTTTATTGCTATTAAAAAGAATATGAAAGGAGGGAAAATAATATGTCAAATACTAAAGATCTAGCCATGAAAGTTAACTGGTTACTTCTAGGCTTACTTATGTTGGTCGCAGGTTTAGTGAAACTATTCATCATGAAACCTTCAGCAGTTGTAGGTATGCTTTCAGGAATGGGTTTTCCAGCCGCAACATTTTTTGCTTGGATACTAATTTTATCAGAAATAGTTTTTGGAGCTTTGATTTTAGCTAAATGGAAACTAAAATATACGGTTATTCCTCCGATGATTATCTTGATAATCGCAGCATTTGCTACTAATTGGGGTAATTGGGCAGGATTGTTACTACATTTGTTAGCAGCTTCAAACTATTGGGTTCTTGGTTCTTCTGCAAAGAAATGAAACCAGAACATTTTTTAATTTGTTTTTTTTAATTTGTTTATGAAAAGATTGGCCATAATCGGTGGAGGTTTTGCAGGTTCAAAAATAGCTAAATCTCTAGAAAATAAATTCCACACAACTCTAATAGACACAAAAAATTACTTCGAATTTACTCCTGGGATTCTAAGGACAATAGTCTATCCAGAGCATATAAAAAAAATTCAAGTATTGCATAAAAACTATCTAAAAAATACAGAAATTATTATAGGAGAAGTTAAAGAAGTAGCAAGTAAATATGTAAAAGTCAAAAATAAAAAGATTTTTTTTGATTATCTTGTTGTTTCCTCAGGTTCGAAATATAGCTCTCCAATAAAAGACCAAAAGATAATTATGGCAACAAGAGCGAGTATTTTAAGAGAAAGTTTCACAAATTTATGCAAATCAAATACTGTTTTAATAATTGGTGGCGGTCTTGTTGGAGTAGAACTTGCGGCAGAAATATGCAATAGATACAAAAATAAAAAAGATATAACTCTCGTCCACGCTAAAAATCACCTAATAGAGAGAAACGATGAAAAAGCCTCAGATTTTGTTGAAAAATATCTTAGAAAGAGAAATGTTAAAATTATTTTTAATGAAAGAGTTTTGAAAAAAACAGGCAATTTTTATCTAACGAATAAAGGTAAAAAAATAAAAGCAGATGCAGTTTTCCTCTGTACAGGAATTGTGCCTAATTATTCTTTCATGAGGGATAATTTTTCTTCAAGCCTAAATGAAAAGAATCAAATAAAAGTAAATAGCTTTCTTCAGGTTGAAAATCATAAAAGTATTTTTGTAGCAGGTGATGTCTCTGGAACAGAAGTTGAAAAAACAGCCCAAAATGCAGAACATCAAGGAAAAATAGTAATAAAAAATCTCCTTGCACTTGAAAACAAAAAAGCGCTGGTTAATTATACTCCAAAAAGAGGACCCTTAGTAATAAGTCTTGGAAGGTACAATGGCTTGTACGTAAATAAAGATTTTATAATAAAAGGCAAGATCCCAGCTTTAATGAAATATCTAGTTGAAAAATGGGAGATGTTTAAGAAGAGGTTTTAGTTTTTAATTAAATAAGCGTTAGATGCTTTCTTGTGCGTTTTCTCCTAGACAGGTTATTTTTCTTACATGCTCCATTGAGATTATAGCCTCTAAAGGGGCGCCTTTATCAGAAGACCCCTTTCTCAAAACTATAGGCTTTCTCAATAACATAGATCTTGTCAAATATTCCAAATCATCTTCCCTCCTGCCTTTATCATCATTTACTTTTATTCTAGTTGGAGAGCCGTTTGCACCGTTAATTACATCATATTGAGCAATATTTTCAGTCTCTAATTCCACTGGCTTTCCATGATAATATTCCACTCTTACTTTCATAGACAAAATCTCCAATCTCTCTTTATATATTTTTCTTCAGTAAAGTTGCTACTTAAATTTTCATCTCAATCTTTTTCTTCCCACCCATATACTTCTGCAGGACTTTAGGAATATTTATGCTTCCATCTTTATTTTGATTGTTTTCCATTATTGCAACCAAAGCCCTAGAAGTTGCAATTGCCGTATTGTTCAAGGTGTGAACAAACTTCCTTTCATTCTTTTCATCAAGAAAACGAATATTCAATCTTCTTGCCTGTGCTTCTTCCATATTAGTCACAGAAGTAATCTCAAAATATTTTTTCTGTCTTGGGCTCCAAGCCTCAAGGTCCGCACTCTTCGCTTTCAAATCAGATAAATCTCCAGAACAACATTCTAGCTCTCTTATAGGTATTTCAAGGCCTTTAAACAACTCTTTACTTAATTTTAAAAGTTCATCATAATACTTATACGAATCTTCAGGCTTACAAATTACTACCATCTCCTGTTTGTTAAACTGATGAGTCCTATACAATCCTTTTTCATCTATTCCATGGCTTCCAATCTCTCTTCTAAAACACATGCTATAAGCCGTAATTTTAACAGGTAGGTCTTCTTTCTTCAAAGTTTTATCTTTATACATGCCTATGAGTGGATGTTCAGAAGTTGCAATCAAGTACAAGTCTTCTCCTTCAGTTTTATAAGCCATCTGTTCTATTTCAGCATTGGAATATACTCCTTCCAAAACTTCTTTCCTTATCATCAAAGGGGGTTCAATATACAAATATCCTTTCTTAACCATAAACTCTCTTGCATAACTAATTAAAGCCTGATTAAGCAAAGCCAAGTCACCTTTCATAACATAAAATCCATTTCCAGAAATTTTCGCGGAAGAGTCAAAATCCAAAACTCCTAAACTCTCCCCAAGTTCCGCGTGATTTTTTACATCAAAACTAAAATCTTTTATTTTTCCAATCTTTTCTTTTACAACATTTTCTTCTGCATTTTTCCCTATTGGAACACTTTTATGTATGATATTAGGTATCTTAAGCATCAATTGATGTATCTCTTCTTCAAGCCTTCTCGTGTTTTCCTCAATTTTAGCAATCTCATCAGGTATCTGCTTTGCCTTCTTCATTAATTTTTCAACTTCCTTATCTTTTCCAGATTTCTTTAATTCAGATATTTCTTGAGAGATTTTATTCCTTGAGTGTCTCAATTCATCAACTTCTTTTTTCAAAGAGCGCCATTTTTTATCCTTCTCAAAGACTTCTTCAACGTATTTTATCTTTTCATTCTGAAATTTCTTCTTTATATTCTCTTTAACGATTTCAGGATTTTCTCTCACTAACTTTATATCAATCATACTTATTCACAGAAAAATATATTATTTAAAACATTCCCCTTTGGCATTTAGGAATAGAAAACAAAAATTCAATCAATTACCAAATATGAATCTTCCAGTTTTCCCAATGCACACAATTCCATAAACTGCTACAATAAAACAGCAAATTCCAAGAATGTCCACAATCATAGAATCTTTAATACCATTCAAAAGATAAAACCCAGAAATAAGAAAGACCGTTACAGCAAAAGAATCTGCTCTGCCATGGTTAATTTTTCTCTTCGCCCTCTTCATATCCAATAACACAAATTAGAACTAAATAAATCTTTCCTTAAACTTTTTCAAATTCAACAGCAAACTTTTTATCTTTTATCATAAATCCTTCTTTGTTTCCTAGAGATAATATTTCAATCTTTTTTGCGTTAGTTCTACTCTTCAAGAAATCAAATTGCTGTTTAAGCATATTTTCCTCTTCTTTATCCATAAATATCTTTAATTCTATGAAATCCTTTTTCTCAAGCCCTGCTTTCTTCCTTTCATCTTGTATCTTTCTCGCCAGTTCACGAGCAAAGCCTTCAGCTTCAAGTTCCAAGGTAATTTTAGTGTCAAGTTTAACTTCAATCGTGTCAGCTTTTTTAATTTCAACATTTTTCACATTCAATTGTCTTTTTATTATCTCTTTGAAGTCTTTATTTAATTCAGAGCTAGCTTTAACAATAGCCTTAGAAAGAGGCCATCTCAAACCTATCTTTTCTTTATCTCTCTCAGCCATTCCAAATTCTATTATTTTTCTTGCAAGTTCAAAATCCTGCTCAAGTTTTTCATCAATTTTTTTATTATCTTCTTTAGGCCATTCAGTTAAATGTACAGATTCTTCCTCGACTATTTTTTTCGATTTCATATCTAGCCATATAACTTCAGTCATAAAAGGAATCATAGGAGCACACATCTTAACTAAATCAGTATACACTTTTTTTATAATGTACTTCACGGCTTCGTCGTTTTCTCCAATTCTTTCTCTAACTAACTGTATGTATCCCCTGCTGAAATCTTTTAACCAGAAATCTTGGAGCCTTCTCATTCCTTCAAATAATCTAAGTTCCTCTATAGACTCGCTAGTCTTTTTTATCAAAGAATTTAATCTGCTTAAAATCCATTTATCTTCAAGAAGTTCAATTTTTTTAACATCAGGGCAATTTTCAACCAGTCTATTTATATTGAACAATATGTTCATATTATTCAACGGTTCTTTTAAAGCACTAAAACCAAATCTTAATTCTAAGGAAGGGTCGTGAAGGGAATAAAGTAATCTCATTGGGTCAGCGCCAAACTTTTCAGCAGCAATATCAAAAGGTATAGCGTTGCCTTTACTTTTATGCATTTCCTCTCCCTTTTCGTCTTTCAAAGTTTCATATCCCAAAAGTGCTTTAAAGGGAGCTTTTCCAGTCAAAGTTACAGACGACCAAAACAAAGAATTAAACCATCCTCTGAACTGTCCAGGTATACTTTCCGAAATTAAATCAGCAGGGAACCATTTAGACCATTCTTTCTTGTCATCAAGATAAGGACCCACTGTAGAGAAAGGAATTATCCCAGCGTCAAGCCACGCATCTCCAACATCTTTAATTCTTTCAGATTCTTTTCCACATTTTCCACATTTTATTTTTATTTCATCAATCCAAGGTCTATGAATTTCATGCAAAGCATCAACTTTTTTCTTGTCTATCGCTTTCTCTCTTAACTCTTTTAAGTCACCAATTACTTCCACGCATCCGCAGGAACACTCCCATATTGGCAATGGCAGTCCCCAATATCTTTTTCTAGATATAAGCCAATCACTCATATTCTTGAACCATTCTTCCTGCCTTTTCATACCATATTCAGGAACCCACTTTATTTTTTTATTTTCATCAATCAATTTTTGACGAATTTCTTCAGCCTTAACATACCATTCATCAACTAATCTAAAAACTAGTTCTTCACCACATCTCCAACAATGAGGATATCTATGTTTTATGCTAGTTTCCTTATAGGTGAATCTTCTTTGTTCCATATCATGCAGAACTTTTTTATTAACTTCAGAATATTTCATCAAACTAAATTCACCAAAACCCTCTTGATAACAACCCATATCGTCAAGCGGAGATATAGCTGGCAGTTTTTCCTTTTTACCTAAATCAAAATCTTCTGTTCCACATCCAGGAGCAATGTGGACTATACCCGTTCCTTCATCACCAGAAGCTAAATCCCAAAGGACAACTTTATAAGGGTTTTCGATATTTATTTCAAAATCACCATAAGGGGAAATATATTCTACTCCCTTTAAGGATTTTCCAATCTTTTTTTCTAAAATTTTATATTTTTCATTTATCTCCTGCAATCTAGACTCAGCAAGCCAATACTTCAAGCCATCACTTTCAATTTTCACATAGTAGATATTTGGATTAACAGCTATAGCCACATTTGCTGGAACAGTCCAAGGAGTAGTTGTAAAAACAAGGAAGTATTCATCTGGATGCTCCTTCAATGGAAGTTGCATATACAAAGCAGTGTGAGAGACTTCCTTATATCCCTCTGTAGCAATGTCATGTTTAGAGCTTGCCGTTCCGCATCTCCAACACCAAGGCACAGCATCCTTTCCCTTATACAACCACCCATTTTCATGATACTTCTTTATTAGATGCCAATTATGAAGGTTATTTGCATCGCTCATTGTGTAATAGCTGTTTTCCCAATCCATCCATTGTCCTAGTCTTTTCGATTGTTCCTCTTGTATCTTGGAAAATTTTTCAACTCTTTTTCTGCAAGCTTGAACAAAATTAAGTATTCCGAATTTTTCAATGTCCCTTTTATTCTTCAACCCTAGATCCTTTTCCTCTTCTCTTTCAACCCATAAGCCCTGACAATCAAAACCATTTTGAAACCTTTGATCAAACCCTTGCATAGCCTTGAATCTCTGGTACACATCTTTGTAAGTCCTGCCCCAAGCGTGATGTACGCCCATAGGGTTATTTGCAGTTATCGGACCATCAAAAAAACTCCACTTTTTCTTTCCATAGTTTTTCTTTCGGAGTTTTTCAAATATCTTATTCTTCTCCCAAAATTCAAGGACTCTTAGTTCGTTTTCGTTCGGATTGTACATCAACTCTATAAAAAATCATTACTTTTAAATTATGTGTTCTTTTTCTTTCCAACTATCTTAGCCATCTTTTATCATATCCCTTCGCCAAAGAAATTGCAGATATGATTACAATAATCACGCAAGTTAGGAAAACTTCATAATTCCTAAAGATTAATGAAATTATACCAGAAAAAAAAGATAAGACACATAATAGCTTAAACCAATTTCTTCCAGCCAACAATTCCTCTTTGCAGAGCCAAGCAATTAGATAGCCAACAGGAATACTCAATATTATGGCTAGAAATACCAATAATAAATTAATTGTTTGCATAAAATAGGAGATTTCATTTTTATATAAATTTTTGTATTTGGATAATTAATCATATCTAACCAATCTATGGTCTAGCAATCTCTCGATTTCTGTCAGTAATGTTCTATCAGTTATAGCTTCTGCTTCAACACCTAGATTATGGGGCAAAATTCTATTTAGAACATATGCTCTGTCCAAAAGAGGATCTTGACCCTCAGACCATTCATCAACAAAAATGAAAAATTGTTCAGCCTCTAACAAAACGTGAACGCTTCGTCTATTAAGCTCCATATCAAAACCAAGATATTTGTTAGAATTGCCATTGCCACATGATCTTCCTTCTTCTACATCATAATTTTCAATATTTTTCATAAGCAAAGAATCCAAAATGCATATTTAAATAGTTAACTGCTTCAAAATAATATGCCAGAAACAAAAATGCCAAAAGAAGAAAAAATAGGGTTTCATAAAGGAGCTATACACACTTTAATAGGTGAAAGAACAGAACTTCTCAAGATGCTTCAAGCCACGGAATCTTTAATACAGGCCCACGCACAAGAGTTAGAAAAACTAGGCGTTAAACTTTATTCTGATAAAGATAAAAAGAGAATGCCTTAAACTATTTTATCAATTTCTTTAGCTACTTCAAAATCTTTCCTTGACAAGCCTTTTTCATAATGAGTTGTCAAAGTCAATTTAACATTGTTATAGTTTATCACAATATCAGGATGATGGTTGTGTTTCTCAGCAATTTCCCCAACTTTATTTACAAATTCAAGAGCGCCTCTAAAATTCTCCAATACAAATACCTTAGATATAGAATCGGTTTCTATAGACCAATTGTCCAAGTTTGCTACTTCATTTTGTATTTCATTTAAGTTCATCATAAATAAATAATCTCTCCATGTTAATAAATTTTCTTAAAGCATAGAGCCATAGAAAACAGTCGCTAATAGACCAACTTTAATAAATTCGTATAGTCCATCTCTAGTAGGTATAGCTAAAAGTTCTCTTTTAAACTCTCTAGACCCTTCTGCACAGCTCAC
Source organism: Candidatus Woesearchaeota archaeon (assembly GCA_964366325.1). GTDB lineage: Archaea > Nanobdellota > Nanobdellia > Pacearchaeales > GW2011-AR1 > UBA73. The sequence goes on from CAYITD010000001.1 coordinate 150,148, forward strand.
GTAGGCGTTATTTAACAATTGTCCAGCTTTTCCAACTTCTCCTCTCAAGCTATCCTGAATTGCGAGAGTGGCTCTCGCTAGATTAGCAGTTAAACTATTTCCATCAATTCCAGTTCCTTTAAAATAATCAGTTATTTCCATAAAAGTCCACAAAAAACACCTTATTTAAACCTTTCTAATGTAACTACTTAAAGATGATTAAATAATATTATTAAATGTAGAAATGCACAGGAAGTTATGCGGGATCTAGCTCCAAAAATTTATCGTCAAAGACTAGTTATAGAAGGTATTTACACAATTGAAATAACACCTCAAAGGCTTAAGGATTATCTTAAAGATTTATCCACCAAGTTGGGTTCAACTATAATATTTGGTCCAATAATAAAAAATCTAGCTGGTAAGATAAATTCTATACATGAAGGATTTGAAGGCGTCTTAATTTGGGCAGAATCTGGTGTCTCAATTTATACTTGGAAAAAGGAGAATTTCTTCACAATAGACATCTATACCTGTAAAAAATTTAATAATCGTACAGCAGTTAAATTTACAAAAGAATTTTTTAAGACAAAAGACATAGTTTTCAAGAGTGTCTGACTAAAAAATAACTAAAAACCAAACAATCTACCAAAAAATCCCTTTTTCTCTTCAGGCATATTCGATCGAATAGCTTCATATTTTATCTCTGGCTTTGTCTTTAAAACAGGAGCCTGATTAGCAAGTTCTTGTTCAGCTCTAATAATTGATTTAGCGACTTCAAGCCTTGAATATCCTTGATTAACTAAAGCCCATCTCAAAGACTCAGTTGTGTATCCTTTTTTAAGATTACTTTTTATATAAGCCGTAAGCTGATCAACCAACCCTTTTTCTCTTAACATAGTTTTCCAACATTTCTCCAATATTTAAAATTATTGCTTCTCTAGAAGATTAAAACAAATTCAACATCTTTAAATAGGTTCTAGAAAAATAATTTCATGGTAAAGATTAGAGATTACGATCCAGAAGTTTTTTATGGTTCGCCTAGAGGGAATCGTCCTGGATGTTCTGCTTTTTTAGGAGTAATAATAGGAGATCAACATTTTATTTATAACAACGATGACGTTAAAGAAGGGGATAAAAAAGATTTATTCAGAGTTAAAATCCAAGGCAAAAGAATATGTCTTGAAGTTTTAGACAGAGTTTATTTACTTAGAGAGTACAATAGCGAAACAGGAATAGCAAAAGTAGATGCGATAACAGATAGGTCAACAATCATAAGAGTGGTTTTTGCTGGTAGAATTAAAGAAATGGAAGATCTTATTTAGAATCCAAACAACTTATAAAACATGGCAATTATTATAAACCTCTTCCATTTTAACCTAAAGTGATAGCAAAAGAGACGACTAGAAGAGATATTGATGCAAAGATTTCAAAAATGGGCGAGTATGTGAAGATAGATTATCTATCAAGTTGTTTAAAGCAACCTCTTGATTTTGATACAAGAAAGTTTGTTTTAACGAGCCTTTCGGATTCATATATTGCGAGAGGAATGTTTTCAGATGCAGGTAAAATGATGCTCATAGCTTCAGAAATAAACACTAGCTTTCAAAACAAATTAAATGATTACGTAAAAACTATGGATTTATTTGTTAGAGGAAACGACACAGAAAAAGTAATAAGTGTGATGGGTCGCGCTCTAGTAATTGCAAACGATACTCAGAAAAACGAAATAAAAAATAAAGTAAAGAGTTTTTATAATCTTCAGGCAGAGCTTTTAATTAAAAAAAATAAAAGGAGACAGGCAATAACTCTCTATGAAAATTTGTTAGATTTTGAATTAAATGATTCAGAGAGAAAAGAAGTTCAAGACAAACTTCTTAACTTATATCACGCACTCGGTTTAATGAAAGAATATTATATATTAAAAAGAAAAAAATAAAAAATTAATCTTCTGATGTTGAGGTCAAACCATCAAACAGGTCTTCATCAACATTCATCTCTTCAGGATCCGACTCCGAGCCAGACTCTGAATTTTTATTCTCAAGCACCTCTTTTGCTTTCATTTTGACTGATTTGATTTTAGAATTTAAATATATAAACTTTATTATTTTTCAGGACATGGTAATATTGTTAAAAAATAAACAATAGGTTTAAAAAACCACTTTTCATGTTTAAACAATGGCTCAATACAAATGCTTTGATTGCGAAAAACCAATAACCTCTAAAGTTTTAGAGAAGAGATTTGTTTGTCCAAATTGCGGCTCAAGAATTTTTTATAAGCCTAGAAGCAAAATGGTAAAGCTCAAGGCTGTTTAACTACATGGAATTTGAAGAAGAGACAAAGAAAAAAGTAGAGGAGTTGCAATTATTAGAAAATTATCTTCAAAACTTTTTGATGCAAAGACAATCTTTTAATCTAGAACTAGGTGAATTAAACAATGCATTAGCAGAACTAAAAATTTCAGATGATGAAGTGTACAAAATTTCCTCAGGTGTCATGTTTAAATCTACAAAACAAAAAATTTTTACTGAATTAGAAGAAAAAAAGAAAGTTTTAGAGTTGAAAATACAGTCAGTAGAGAAACAGGAAAAACTTTTGGAGAAGAATTCTTCGGAATTAAGAGAAGAGATAGGAAAGATAATTTCTTCAGATACCAATAAGACACATAGAAAGTAGAATAATAATATTTATATAGTACACAATTATACAGTCTCTTATGGCTTTTAGTTTCAAGAGGTTGATGGGAAAAGAATCTTCAGGTGATGAATATTTAGAGATAGATGTTGACTCTGCAAAGCCAAAAGAGAAAAAAGTTCTTGTTAAGACATTTGTCTTGAGAAGCTTTGAAAACATGGACGAAATCTTAAATTCTCTAAGAGAAGGGTACACTATTGCAGTTATAGACATAAAACCTCTAAAGTCTAAGGATATTGTAGAATTGAAAAGAGCAGTCTCAAAGATAAAGAAGACCGTGGATGCTTTAGAAGGCACAATAGCGGGCTTTGGAGATAACGTAATTATAGCAGCCCCAGAATTTGCACATATTCACCGCCCAACATTGGAAAAGGAAAAGAAAGTTGATTTTATAGGCAATTAGGCCCATCGTTCTAGAGTTTAATCACATTAAATTTAAAAATAAACATGTCCGAGATTTCTTGTGAAATGCAAGTGTGGTAACGACATAGACATCCGAGTTGGTTCAAAACTCATCGCAAAGGGTTGTAAAATTCTAACTGCTATAACTGTCATTGTTACAGCCCAATGCCAAAAATGTGGAGAAATGTTCCAAGTTCCCATAAAGAACAGCAGTTCAGTATCAAAAACGGAATAAAAACTTAAAATGCAGATTGAGTTAATGAGCTAAATATTCTTCTCTTCCAATTCTTTTTGAATGTCTTAATAAAAAACCAACTTCCTTTTCATAAGTTGTATTTTTTTCTTCCCAATCATATATTTGCTGCATATCTTTAGAGTCAGGGATTATCAAAATAGGCCGAGTTGCAGCAAAAAGGATCCCCTCAGGATTTTCATCGTCATATGTTTGAAATTTACCTAATAGCGAAAATGGCTCTTGACATTCCATCATCATTTTCACTAAATCTTTATTTGCTCTTAAATTTCTGCTTAAAGCATCCGAAGAGTAGAAACCTAAAGCGGAGGCAATAGATCCGCCTGCTTTTTTCCACAAAAGAGGTTGATAATTTTGTGCATTTTTATTCCTCAATATCCTTCTTAATGAAAGGCTGTAATAAAAACCATTTTCTTCTACACGTTGCTGTCTATCTGGTAAGGCTTCATGAAATCTTGAAGATTCCGAAACATCAGTAGAAAGCAGTATATCTAAGAATAATTGATTATTTGGTCTCACAATGGATCTATGCTTTCCTAATTCATCCAGTAATTTCTTAGCAATTTCTTCATCCATGTTATAAAACAGCTAAATACCAACTTATAAACATTTCACTAATTGATTACATGTTTCACTTTCTTTCAATTTTATAGATAATACCTAAATAAATTTAAAACAAAATCTCCATCTCTCAAAATGTTATACACAAAATCAATTTTAAAAGAAGTATCACAAGAAGACGGTTTAAGGATTTCTGTGATGAGCAGGCATACTTTGCCTAATGGGATTACACCAGATCTTAGAATTACTTCAGACTCCTTTCACGAGCACTTGCAAGCGTTGGCTCCACCTCCAGAACTAGTTGGAGATTATTACAAAAGAGATCTGACTTGGGGAGTTTATGAGACTAGGTACAATGAATATCTAAGAAAACCAGAAGTTTCTAGAGAAGTAGAGAAATTAGCCAAAAGAGCCACAGAGCAAGACATAACTCTTCTCTGCATAGAAGACACTCCAGAAAGATGTCACAGAAGGCTCCTAGCGGAGGCGTGCCAAAGATATCAGCCGGAGTTGGAAGTAGTTCATAGATAAGCGCTCACCACTGTATAACCTCCTTCAAAAGCATTAGAAGTTAGCATACAAAGGCCTATCCTTTAAATTTTGAGGCTTTATCTAAATAATTCTGGTTTTACAAACCTTTGAAGGTAGGTACCAAAAAGACTCGAAGACTCATCGGGGGATGGAGGCCCATTTTTTTGTAATGAGCATATATTTGCTAGATCTTCTCTTATTCTATATAATATTCCAACTTTGTAATATCTACCTTCTTCTAGTTCTTCTGGTCTTGCTAATATGACTGGAGAAATTATTCCCAAATTAGTGTCTCTCAGTCTTTTTCTTTCACATGGAGTAACTGTTAATTCATCTGTAAAATCTTGTATTTTGTGACCTACCAAATCATTCTCTCCATCATAAATATTAGTTATATTAGTGTTGTGCAGATAGACGATAGCATGTTTTCCATCTACTAGAAAACCGCTGAATGGACTTAATTTTTTCCAAGAAGAGGGCAGAGGTATATCGGCTCGAGAAGCAATAAAATCATGAACCGTTATAGCAAGATACATATCAGGGATTAATCTACCCACTAAACCTAATCTTACATTGACATTTCTCATAAAATTTTCAATTGTATTCAATTATTAAAATTATGTATTTTCAATTTCCTATATACAATATAGCTTCACCTCTTAGCCAAAGCAAACACAGTCTTCAATGCAACAATTATTGTAGCAGGTACAAAAAGAACAAGAAAGGCCCCTAAAATGGACGAAACAATTTTTCCTATGGCTACTCCTCTTATGGCAGCATCAAGAAAAAGGCCTTGAATCCCTGCAAAGCTTACAATCACTAAAGAAACAGAGGCCAAGAGAAAAGTCTGAACTTCTTTCTCAGATACAAAATATCCAACAACTAATCCAAGTACTGCCATAATGCCCAATATCAAAGGATTAGTTCTGTTTCCAGCAAAGATGCCCACTAAGACCGCAAGAACCATTCCCATTAGAAAAGCCCAAGCACCTATAAGATTCTCTCTATATTTAATTGGCATTTAACCTCTATTATCCATTAGCATAAAGTTTATTTAAACTTTCTCTATCCTAGAGCACATATATGTTTAAATCTAAACAATCTATCTTCTAGAGAATAGAAATATTTAAATACCATATATGTAACTATAAAATTACAACAAAATGACAAACAAAACTAACGTGTTAAAATTCTCAACATTTTTGTTACTAGCAACAGTTCTACTTGGAGCTTTCGCAAGCGCTACAGTTGACTTTGTTGGGGTCAGTGGATCCTCTCAGACTGTTAGACAAGGTTCTCAGGCTGTAATTTCATTCAAAGTTGAAGGCACAGATTTCTCTGGTCAGTTCGATAACGCACATTTAATACTTCCTTCTAATGTTTTCTCAAGCACAGTTTGGTCTGGAGACACAGGTTCATTTACCTTGCTTCCAAACTCCAATGTTTCAAGAACAGTAGTTCTTTCCGTTCCTTCAACACAAACTCCTGGAAGTTACAATGCTCAAATAAGTTTCGCAGGTGATTACAACTTATCAGGAACTCCAGTTATTCACCCATTAAACATAGTTCTTACAGTAGAAGCAGCACAGACTATACAATTAAGGGAAAAGACTGCTATGACAAAATCAACAAATGGAGTTATTGAAGTAGAAAACACAGGTTCTTTCACATTAACCAACATACAACTCTCAAAACTTTCAGGAGAATTCGATGTGTCTTTCTCTGAAAACGGATTCTCACTTGTTCCAGGTCAGAAAAGAGAAATAACAGTTTCACCTAGTAATTTAGGAGAACCAGGATTAAGCGGAAGATCAACTACCATAAGAGCCTCCTCAAATGGGAACTCTGCATCTTTAACTCTTAATGTCCTAGGGTCCTTCTGTAGTAATGGAGCAGTTGGCGGAAATCTAACAATAAGAAGTGTTGATATCTCAAATAAAGGAGAAGGTTCAGAAGATGAGTGGAAGCTTCTTGATGAAGTAGAGATAGAAGTAGACGTAAAAAATAATGGCAATGATAATGTTGATAATGTTCTAGTAGAAATAGGTTTGTTTGATTCAACAGGAAGTAACCAGATTGGAGACTTAGATTTCGATAACGCAGATGAAGAACAAATGGATCTAGGCGATTTGAACGACGGAGACACAGATAGCGTAATATTCACATTTAGAATACCTGCAGATATGGAAGACGGTTCTTACAAGTTAGCAGTAAAAGCTTACAGCGATGACGCTGGAGAATCAGAAGAGTGTATGGATACAGCAAATGATTTGAACAAGAGATCATATCAAGATATTGATCTTCAAAGGGAAGATGATGAAAGCAAGTTTATCGCTTTTGAAAATGTAGAAGTTTCACCTCTAGAAGTAACCTGTGGCGAGTCAGCTACATTAACAGCTGATGTATTTAACATAGGCGATCAAGACGAAGATCAAGTTAGAGTTAACTTTATGATTCCAGACTTACAGATAAAAGATTCATACGAAATAAAGAGTAACTTAGACAAGGGAGACAACGATAAAGTTGACTTCAGTTTCATAATTCCTCAGAATGCACAAGATAAAACTTACCAGATAAGATTATCAGCAGATTATGATTACAGAAATGGAAACTACAGAGAATCATTGGATGAATTCGCTACCTTCCCATTGAAAGTTCTTGGATGTAATGTTCAAGGCTCAGGTTCAGGTGGAAGTGGGAACACGGGAAGAATAGCTTCAATAACAGCAAACTTAGTGTCTGATAAAATAGAGCCTGGAAAAGAAGCAGTAGTAAGAGCAACAATAACAAATCTAAAATCAACACGTTCAAGTTTTGTAATTGGAGCAAGTGACTACGACTCATGGTCTTCTCTAAGTGGCGTTTCCCAGAGAATTTTAGATTTAGATGCAGGTCAAAGTAAAGACGTTACATTCACATTAAAGATAAACGATGATTCTCAAGGAGAACAGTCTTTCATCATAGAGGCTCTTGCAGACGGACAGACAGAAACAAGAGAAGTAGCTCTAGATATCTCTTCTGCTTCAGGAACTTCATTTAGCTTCGGAAACAATGGATTTATCTGGGTAATCGGAGCAGTAAACTTGCTTTTGATAATCTTGATTATATTCGTCGCAGTAAGAATTTCACGAAGATAATTCTAAAAATGACTTCAACTAAAGATTCACAAGTTTTTCCATTAGAAAGAATACTTACAATTTCTGCTAGTGATTATCTTTCTCTTAAACCAAGTTATAACAAAGGAGAATCAGATATTTTTTATCAACCAGTAGGCGTTAATGTTCAGGGCTGTTCAGAAGCAGGTGAGGGGCATACAACAATAAGCATCAGAGGAGATTCTAGAAATTACTCAACCTTACATGAAGCTTTTGCTTCTAGAGTTCCAAGAGAGGCAGAAGTGGTTGTCGGTTATGTTAACCGTATAACTTTCCTGGAATATGGATATGGAGATCATTTAATCTTCACAGCACAAGGAACAGCGCTTATCCCAGTAAAAAGAAAAGGCGTCGGTGAGTGTGTCAGTTTAATACCTTAACTTTTTGATTTTTAGCTAATCACCTATTTTAATTGTAATCAAATTAATGAGATTTCATTATTAACTCTAGTTTTATTACATAATATCAAGATTAATAAAATTCTATTGTTTTGCTCCAGACAAAAGCACCACACTTTTAAACTCCTCAAACCTTTAAGATGAATGAAAAACAGAGGTGTATTGGATTTATCCTTAAGATACATAATTCTTCTTATTTTAGGAATATTTAGCACAATCCTCTTTTATTTTATTTTCACACCTCTGACAGTTTATCCCGTATTTTGGATTCTACATTTAATAGAGGGATCCACTAAACTTCTGCCGGGAAACTTAATCTTTGTCAAAGGATTTTATGCTGAGATTATCTCAGCCTGTGTTGCAGGAGCAGCCTACTATCTTCTTTTGATTTTGAATCTTTCAACGCCTATGAGGTCCAAAAAGAGAATTTTCAGTTTGTTATTTTTAATCTTTTCTTTCCTTTTGCTTAATATCTCCAGAATTCTCCTATTTATCTACCTTCTAGTCTCTGGTTACCAATATTTTGAGCTAACTCATAAGTTAACATGGTATTTTGGAAGCACTATTTTAGTTGTCTTACTCTGGTTTCTAAACGTTTTCTTATTTAACATAAAAAACATACCCATTTACACAGATATGAAAAATCTTTTTTCAGATGTTAAGAAAGTTTGAGTAAATCCAGATAATTAATCTATTGTATATCCTCTATTTTATAATATTAGAATTGCAAATATCAAAATAATAATTGCTCTTTTGGTTTAGTCTATATGTATTAATCAATGTATAAAGTGTGATAAGCTATTTTCCAGCCAACAAAGAATATTAAATTATTGAACTTAATGAGAATCTAAACAAATTTAATTTTAAACAAGCTCAGCGTTTTTAGCATCAACTATAGACTGCAATTCAAATTTTTCAATAGCATCTAATATTTCACAATTAGAGACATCGATTATATGGCAGTTTGGGGTAGGCTTTGTTATTTTAGTCTCCTTTCCAGATTGTATTAAGATAACTAAGTTTGTAGGATGGGTGTTACAATTAGCATGCCTTATTCCAGTTGAATTGGCCTCTTTTTCATCGGGGAAAGCGCTCTTGACTTCTATATTGTTACTTGATAGAAATTGAGCAAGGCTAGACACAGAAGGAGCGCTAAAATCACAACTAGTTAAGTTTGTAGAATTAATACTTACATAAACAAATTTATCCTTAGGGTATATTATTTCACCGTCGATAGAAACGTTATTTTTTCTAGGATCTATTCTTAAATTAAGGTTAACACTTCTGTTTCTGCCAACATCATCTGTAAAATAATAGCTATATCTAAACAAAGGTATTTTTCCAAAATACTCCTTTGAGAATTCGAGTCCTTCAAATTCAAACTTTTTCAAACTCTGAGAATAATAGTAAACTCCAATTACAATCACAATTATTCCGATCATTCCTAAAATTATCCAATATAACTCTTTCTCTTTGTGCTTACTAGGTTTTTCTTCTTGGATTTCATGTTCATTTTTCCTTTCGTTCTTTTTTTCTTTAGCCATTTTATAAATCTCTATTTTTGTATTTTTAAATATTACGAAAGATAACTCTAATTGTCAAATTGGAATATCTTAAAGAGAAAAGCATCAACAGTCTTTAAATCTCCCTCAATTATGACGCAATTATCTTTTTCACTTATTCTATTTTCTACACTATCTTTCCAAACTATGATATTCTCATCACAGCTCTTTTCAGGTAAGTCTCTAGAGCATGGGCCACTACATGCTTCTTGAACTCTTGAGCTAAACAAACCAAGAGTGGAAGCAATCTCCGAAGTAACTGCCCCATTCTCAGAATCTATATACAATATTTTCCCTTGATAATCTACAATATTTCTGCTTATATCAACAGATATATTTTCAGCATCGATTGGAGAATTGCTAAAGTATATATTTCGGCCTTGAAATTCTGTAGCCCAGCCATCTCCATAATTGTCCACACCATTATCGCCGCTTTCGTTAGTATCTGTTCCAGATTCAAAAAAAGCATAACCTATAGTACCTCCCACTAATATAAACAACATAACCGCACTTAGGATTATATTTTTCCTTTTTTGTTTTCTTGCTTTGTCTCCTTCACTCATTATCTTTCTCATCTTTTAAGAAGAAAAACGTCTTTTAAAAATATTTGCACAAAATATAAAATATTTAAAACACGAAGTTTAGGACACACTTGTTAGTTCAAATTACTTAATTTATGCTTAATCTATTGTCTAAAATAACAATACGATCAACTATTTTAATTAATTGGCAACGCAACGTTTATTAGTATATATCAATATTTAGGCTATTCTTTAGCGTAATACTCTTTTGTCTAACTCACAAATATCTCAATCAAGATAAAATAATTGCTCAATAACAATTAAGGTAAATTAAAAATAATAAAGAAAAAATAAAAAAATAAGATTTTATAGCCTCTCTTTAAGCAGTTACAAGCGTAGCACTTGTTGCAGATGTGCCTTTATACTTCTTACCAACCGTTGTATCAACATTGGTTTGTGTAGTCAAGTATTTAGCAGCATTTGTTGTATCACCAGCATTATATCCAGCGACTAACGTAGCAACTTTGCCTCCTGTTCTTGAGAAAGTCTGAATAAGGAATTCGTTAGCTCCGACGCCTGTAGCAGCAGTGAAATCAGCACCACAAGTTGGGAAGGTTTTTCCCAAAAGTTCTGCTGAAATCTTGTTGACACAAGTTCCGCCGATTACTACTAAATTCTTTCCAGCAACTGAATCTATTTCAGAGTCTTTTACTGAAACGATGTTCACAGCTCCTCCAGAATCTCCTCCAGACACAGCAACCGAAGTGCTGACGTCTGTTACATAAACACTACCATAGGATTCTTTTCCATGATAAATAATCTGTAAAGAGTACTGGTCTCCGCTCTGATCCCAAAGCATTTCTGATGCTAATGGGGAGTACATAAAGCTTCTGAAAACATCTGTCGATCCAATTTCTTCAAATGTAACGCTTTCGCCAACAACATCACTCACATGAGTTTCTCTTGTTGATGCAGCGTTCCATCCAAGGGTAGCGTTAAAAGCTCCTGTTACCGTCGTAGGTGCAACATTCTCATTCTTGTCTTCTTCATTGAATTCAAGATGAAAGCTTGTTCCATTATGACCAGCGACCGTAGCTGCAGTAAAGTTTATAGCTCCAGCCAGATAAGTTACATTATCAGTCGCCCAAGGCAAGTTTAACTTCAATCCCTCTTTAGAGTACAAAGTGTTAAACTTGACGTTAGTTCCTGATGTGAAGTTTACTGTTTTATCAGTCTTCTGAACATAATCCACAGTAATAACAGCATTTCCAAACGTTACCTGATCATTATGTATAGCATTCTCCTTCTTAGTTACCCAGCTTCCATCTTTCTTATACTGAATAGTTGTTTTGTTTACACTACTCTCAGTAATAAAGCTTGTAGCCTTAACAAGATAAGACTCTGCATTTGTTCCATCATTATATGACACAACAAAATACTGATCAGTATCTCCATCAAATGTGATGGCAGTTTGGTTTGTAGTTCTTAACAAGTTTGTGCTATCTTTACCAATTCCTGTATACGCACCACTGCTACCATACAAAAGATCTATAGTTTCAGTACTATCTTTCAATGGGAAGTCTTTCAACTGCAAATAGTCTCTAGAACCAGCTTCAATACTAAATTTCTCTTCCATAGGGAATGTCATTCCACCGAAAGATACCTTAAGATTTTTCAATCCAGGCATAGTAATTGAGCTGTCATCAGTGATGAACATATCATCATCTGCTGTCCATTGCAACAATATTCTTGTAATCGAATCTCCACTAGATCCTCCGGAGTTTGTTAAGTGACCTGTCAGACCGTTTATAGTGTCTTCATTTATCTTAACATCTGCGCCAGAAGTTATCTGCAACTTTCCAGAACCAATACTGAACTCAACTTGTTTAATACCGCCTTGATAATCTTGTGTGTTTACTTCTTTTATTCCGATATAAACACCATCAGATAATTTATAGGTTTGACCTGTAGCTAAACTGTTAGTGGTTTGACCATTTACATTTAGCTTAACGCTGTTACTTGCAATAAATTCCAAGGCAACATCGTAGGTTTTATCTCCTACAGTTAAGGTTTTTGTTTCACCCTCATTCAAGATAGTTGTACTAGCTGAGTCAAGTAAATTCAAAGTTGTGTTAGTTGTCGTACTTAAGATATAATAGTTGACGCCCATTATGTTGATATCGCTTGTAGATAGATCAGCCCAAGTAGGTACATCTGTAAAGTCTAAAGTGTAATTAAGGATTTGTCCTGCATTAGCAACTTTAATACCTACAGTTGGTGTGTCTGCTTTATAATCACTATCATCGAACATTGTTAAAGACAAGTTTGCCATCACTATTTTTTGAGTGTAGTCAAATTCATCATTATCATTGTCTAGAAAAACTCCATCAGCCAAAAGAACTTCTAAGTCATCATCGTTTAATGTACCCGAGACAACATCTAAGACTCCCTTTCCTAACTGGAATTTCGTTGATGATCTTTCAAGCTTAACAAAATCTCCACCTGTTGGAGTACCTCCACCAGTGCTTCCTCCACTAGATCCTCCTCCTGCTTGAAGCAAACGAGCATTTAAGTCGTTTGTTATATCCAAAGCAGCAGCAAGATCAGTGTTCTGCCCAGCCATTCCCCAAACAACTGCAACATCTGCATTGCTCCCACTTATAAAAGGGGAAGGGTAATTTGCGGCTGCGGCAAAAGCTACAGTAGATCCGAACATAGCTGCGCCAGCCAATATGCTTGCAACTTTTTTAAATTTTAACATTTTTTATAACCTCCTTTCAGTCTTATACATTGGCAGTCCCACAGGACACCCTCATTGAGGAGACGTAAAGTCCGCCAATACATAGCCCAATAAGGTTAAAACATTAAGATAAAAACGCTTTAAAAAGCTTTCGTTATTTGAAGCTATATAAGCAAGTTTTATGTTAAAATTTAAAATTTATTTATAAACCTTTCGCTATCACTCTTTTTTATGACACATTTTATTTTGATACAAGTTTCGCATTAATTCAAATATATGTTATTTTTACACTTATATTATAAATAGAAACATATATATACTTTATATATGTTAGATATATCTAAAGTAAATAAACACATATAAAGAAATGGCCGAAAAATCAAGAACAAGAGAGATAACAATTACCGACGATAGAGGTACATTTAGTACATTTTTTAGACGTTTTTCAGGTGAGAAAGAATATGACTTTGAAGGTTTAGCTACTATAAGGAAAATTTTAACAAACGAAAAGGCTAGGTTATTACACACTATAAAGTCACAAAAGCCAAAGTCTATTTATCACCTTGCAAAGCTCTTAAAAAGAGACTTTAAATCAGTAAGTGATGATGTGAAGCTGCTAGAAAAATTTGGATTTTTAGATCTCTTGGCAGAAAAGTCTGGGAACAGAGAAAGGTTAAGGCCTATATTGGTTGTTGACTCTATGTATATACATATCAAGTTTTAAATATTCAAAATCCAACTCCTTACAGTTATTAACAAAGAACTAAGGAGTAAACTATCTTGTCTCCTTTCCCAACAGGTTTAACTCTATCATCGCCTCTAAGTTGTGTAGTGCAGTTACCATTTTCCAATTCTTTCAGATCAAGTTTATTCCTCTTTCCACTTTCAGACTCAAAGAAAGCTTCGAACCTATACCCTTTTGTTGCACTCTCAGGGCTAAAATTCCAGCTTTTTTCTATAAGCGCTTTTAAACTGCCCTCTAAAACTTCACAAGATTTTTTTCCTCCAACACATAAAGAGCCTTTATTACAGTGTTCAAAAAGGTCGCTTAAACTTAAATAAGTATAGCCATTTAACGTACATTCACTAGTAAAAGACTCCATAGCATCAAGAAAGTGGCTTGTCTCGGAACTCTTTTGTGTTTTCACTACATTGTTTTTACTTATATTTATTCCAAGAAAAACAAGGAAAATTACCGCAACTATAATCACTATAACAACAAGTCCAACCATTTCTTCCTGCCCTCTTTTATTGCTCGAACTGAGTTCAATACTTCGCAAATTGTTGCGACCAGTCTCAGTTTGAGGCTTAAAAATACCCCTCAGCTTGCTGTGTTTGGGATTTTTATCAACCATTTTCAATATTTTTAGCAGAAATATGAATCCTCCCCAATTCATATCTGAAATCCCCAGAAGCCCCTAAATTAGGGTCCCATCTAGCCAGCGTAACAAATGTAGTTTTAGTTACTATTTTTTTATCATTAGAATCAATGATTGTGATTTTATTGCATTCTGGATAGTTTGTTTTTGTACATTCTCTTTCCGTTTCGTTCGGATATACTTTCTCAATCATTAAATAGTCAAAATTCCAGAAGTTTTTATATTGGCTTCTTTCTTTTAACATTAAGGTCTTATCTAAATCAATACAAGAAGAGCAATCTCCTCCAGATTTAAATGCAAACTCAGCAGTTCCAGAAAGTTTTTTTACACTTTCCACAGCCTCTTGATTTCTCAAGGCTTTAGTTTCAGAGTCTATCTGGCTTGAAGTTATACTAACATAAACCAAGCCAACCATAGAAAACAAGATAAATACTGCGACTAGCATGAATGCCATTTGTTGTATTTTCAGTTGCCCTAATTTAGAATAATTTACATATGAGTTTTGCATTTTTTTCCTCCAATTGTATAACAAGAGAGTTGAAGTTATCATCTTTAATTCTTAAACTAGAATCATCATTAACCATACTTTTACTTTCTGCTCTATAACTTTCTAAATCGCCTATTAAGTTAGCAGAACCACATTTTTGCTGCTGAAGATAAACTGATTTATCTTCATATAAACTAGATAGTTCAGAAGCTCGCCCCATAAGTCTCTTTATCTGGCATTCATACACTTCAGGATCTGAAAAGATACCCGCGTACAATAAAGAGTATTTGTCAGAATCATCAAAATATGTAAAATATACAGTTTTTTTATCTTCATTAAATGAGATGCTCTTAGAGTTAAATGACACTTCAATATCACAATTTTCTCCTCTTGGTGGAAAGCAAACTTTCTTGCTTCCAGATGCACATTTTTCCGAAGTTCTGCTGAATGAAACCATGTCCAGCTTCAATGAGTCATTAAGCTCTTTTTTAATGTCTTCAGGTGCGTTAACAAAACAATATTCTTCTTTATCGCTCCACATTATCATAATATCTCCGATTTTAAAAGGAAATTTGAAAGGCTTAGATAGAACATAAAATTCTTTTTTAGACTTAATGCTTTTTCTAGAGAACAGATATTTGTTTTTAAAACTACTTTCTACCCCAGCAGATTCTTTTTCTTCTTCATTTATGCTAGACTTTAAAGCAACACTTATCTTTTGTTTCCCAAAAATACCTGAGTTTTCACATCCATTAAAAATAGTTGTTTCTTCAGGAACAATTATTCTTGTATATTTAGCACCTTCTAAGTTAGTTTCTATAGGATTTAGCAAAATGCCTATTTCTTTGCCTCGTTTAGCCTGTTCAACAAAATCATTAGTTGAAACAAGACGATTTGCAGCATAAACAGCAAGAAATATTATCATAGCACCAGCTATGAAAGCAAAAATCCATGAAAAACTAAATTCAAAACCTCTTTTATTGCTCGAACTGAGTTCAATGCTCCGCAGCTTGCTGCGTTTGGGATTTTTATTGATCCTCATAGCTTTCTCACAATTCTAACAACACTATCATTAACCTCTTTATTTAGCTTGATTTTTTCGAGGTCACTAGTAGAGACACAGAAAAATCCTCCAATTAAAGAATGCTTTAAATCAAGGGAATAAAGATTTCCATCACAAGCAGCTTCAGGTGGATACAGAAAAAGATTTTCACTTGTTTCAAAAGCATAATCTTCAATCTTAATTTTTATCGGGCTGTCCACACTATTCGCAGGCAAATCAATGCTGCCAAAACAAACATTTTTTATTTTAGATGGAAGTTTATACTCAAATTCTTTCAAGTCATCCTTGCATATTCCAGAATTCCAACACTCATCAACTTTTTCTTGAACCGATTTATAAAAATTTCCTATCTCTGTGCATTGACTTAGCTCTAAAAAATGTTGTATCACAAAAAAACCAATTCCAATTATAGCTATGATCAAAATTATTGAAAAAATAACTCCATAAGACATCCCAAAAACTTCCTGCCCTCTTTTTGTCTTAATCATTTTTTATTCAATCCTTTAAGAGTTCCAGATACTCTTTTTATTTTAATATTCTTATTTGAAAGCTCAACAGCCGCTCTAACATTTTCAAGTTCTTTTCTATTTATTGATAAGATTGTCTTACTCTCTTTTTCAATAAAAAAAACATTTGCTTTAGCCACACCAAGAATCCCTAAATATTCTATAAGGAAGCTTTCAATTTCTTTTTTTGTTTCATTTTCAAATAAAAGATATCTTCTGTTTATTCGATTAGAGGAGTTTATTTTTAGAGCCATTAAGGTATTATTGTCTGGTTTGCCACATTATTAATAGTTTCTTTTACAGAACTACTCTTAAGAGAAAATCCAAGGCTTTCAGCACCTCCTATTTTAAAATTATTAATACCTACTACTTTTCCTTGAATGTCTATTAAAGGTCCGCCAGAATTTCCAGGGTTCAAAGAAACGTCAGTTTGTATATATTCTCTTAATCCACTTGGTCCCAATCTATCAATGGCTGAGATTATGCCTTCCGTAACACTATACGACAAACCTAAAGGGTTGCCTATTGCAATTACTTTCTTTCCTACTTGTATATCTTCATCTTCTGCAAGTTCTATTGCCCTATAGTTTCCGTCTATTTTCAAAAGAGCAAGGTCTTTTTTCTCATTCTTACCAATTAGTTCGGCAAGCAATATAGTTTTATCATAAGTTATAACTTTTATGTTCTTTTCATTTGTAGAAATAACATGATAGTTTGTAACAATATACCCTTCAGAATTAACAATGAAGCCAGAGCCTAAAGAGTTATCAGAAGTTACACTAACAACGCTTTTTACAACATCTTCAACAATTCCAGAAAAATCATTTTGTGTAGACTTTATCAATTTAATCTCTCTGTTAAAATTCTTCTCTGCATCAGTTAGAGAAAGAGAAATATCTTTAAAATTTTCTTGATATAGATCATTATAGCTTCCAACTAATTTAGTCGTAAACTCTTTAGAATCTATTTCAACTTTATTTATCCCAGAATCTATTTTCATATTTAGTCTGGAAATTTGAAGATTCAACAAAACAAATGAAGTGATTTGAAGTATAGCTAAAAAAACAACCAGCAAATACAAAGCGTTCCTGTGTTTTCTATGAGAATCAACAAAACCACCATTATAATTATTCATCCTCACCATGTGAAAAAAAGAAAAGCTAGATATTTATAGTTTGCTAAAGAGAATTTTAAGTTAGTCATTTTCTAAAATATCTAGCTAAACATTTAAATAAACCGAACTTCTCTTTTTAAAGTAAAAAAGATGGAATCGATAGATAAGTTGAAATCAGAGTTGAAAATAAGAGGTTTTTCACCTTTAACTGTTAGAAACTACACTTTCTTTGTAGAAAAATTTATGCAAAGGATAAACAAATCTCCTCTTGATCTAAATGAAGACGATGTTAAAATTTACCTCTCAGAAATGTTCGATACAAAGTCAAAAAACACTATCATGCTTGCCGCTGCATCATTAAAGTTCTTTTTCTTAGAGGTTTTAAAAAAAGATTTTAAAAATATTCCTCTTCCAAAAAAAGAGAAAAAGCTTCCAGAAATTTTATCTAAAGAAGAAATAATAAACCTAATAAATTCTACAGATACAATAAAATCTCGTTTAATGATTTCTTTTCTTTATTCAACAGGTCTTCGTGTTTCTGAAATTGTTAAATTAAAAATCGAAGATCTTAATCTTAATGAAAATACTGGTTGGGTTAGAAAAGGAAAAGGCTCAAAAGATCGTATCTTTGTTTTTTCAAAAGGTCTCGGGGATGAAATAAAGGAATACATAGAAATGAGAGGAAAAGAAAATCTCTATGTTTTTTCAAAAGAAAAACCCCTGACAACAAGGAACATCCAGAAAATAATCTCTGGGACGAGAAAAAGAGCAGGAATAACAAAAAGAGTTACACCTCACACTTTAAGGCACTCATTTGCGACCCATTTATTAGAAAATGGAACAGATATACGAACAATCCAGGCAATCCTAGGCCACGCCTCCCTAAACACAACGCAAGTTTACACTCACATCTCCAGTGACCAAATCAAAAAAGTAAAAAATCCTTTTGATGGCCTTTATCCCACAATATAATTTTCTCATTTTAATAGGAAAATTTATAATCAATTTTATCTTAATCCATTTATGAGATGTTTTTTTGGAATAAATCTAAATAATTATAGCGAGCTTCTTGGTAAAATAACTTTACCAAAAGATCCAGAGATGTCAAAAGCCAAAGAATACCACATAACTTTAATATTTTATTCAGATTTATCTGATAGTCTTGTTAAAACGTTTAAAGAAAAACTAAAGGGCTTTTCTTTTCCTAAATTTAAGCTAGAAGGAGATAAAATAGTTGCTTTTCCTAATAAAAACAAGCCAGAACTTTACGCCTTAGGCTTTAGAGATAAGTCTAACTTGGATGAATTATACAAAAGAATTAAAGACATAACTGGATTAGAAAGTAATGATAAGTTCAACCCGCATATAACTCTTCTCAGAAGAGAGAAATTATCTCCTGATTTTAAAAAGTCTAAAGAAGAATATTCTAATATTGAGTCCATAAATCTTAAAATTGATAGTTTTGGATTATACAAAAGCGAACCAGACAGAGGTATGAATTCTTATACGCCTCTTTTCATGGTTAAGTTAAGTTTGTTTCCTATTCCTTAGGGTTCTATTCTTCTAATTTCTTCGACTTTATCGAAATGAGCATCAAAACTCAATAACTCTTTATTGTTAGTTGATATTGCAGATTGTAAAGTTATCGCATCTTCATAATCTAAATTATATTTTTCAATCAATTTTAGCGCATTTAGTCTATCTTTAAAATTTATTTGATAAATTGTAAGACCTTGATATGATAAAAGACTTTTGATAAATAGTTCAATTGAAGATAAATCTGTTTTATTTCTATTCATTATAATAATTATGGAGTCTATTGTGAAATTCGTTATAATTGCTTTAGTTTTTCCTTTTCTAATATCTTCCAATATTTTTTTACAAGAACTAGCTTTTTCCTGATCTAGAAGAACCTCAAGAAAAATGTTTGCGTCTATTAACATATTTTTCTCCCAAAATATTTCCAGTTTCATGTTGCAACTCAACAGAATTTTTTTTCACATGTTTCATTAAACCAGCAATAGCATTCACAGGATCATCTAACTTTTCTTCTTCAATTGAAGAAAAAGTCCAATTATTAATGGCCTCTTCTGCAGCCATACTAAAAGCTCCTTTACGATATCCAAATCTTTTCATAGCTATTTTTCTAAATATCTCTTCTACGCCATCAGTTATACTTATTTTCATTTCACCCATAGGTACTTATGGGAGAAAGTAATATATAAATGTTTCTCCAAATTATAAATTTAGCATAACAGAAAAGCTTTTATAGCGTCAAAATAGGGAATCTTCCCAGAAAAGTTCGTTTATTTCCGTTTGGATCTAATACGCCGATGCAAACATCGGCCAAACGGTAATTAGAGATTGTCAGTCATAAAGCGAAAAAATTCGCGAATACTTCAGCAGCTTGCTGTGGTTGAGTAGAGAACTTTTAGACAATCTATTTATTTTCTGACTTTCAATGAAATACACAATCTGCCTAGACCAAGTAGTCCGTAGTAAATTTGGAGATAGAACTAGCGGAGCTACTGCTTATTTTGATGCAAATGCTCTCAAATTTAGATATTCTCCTGCGAAAAGAGTGAAGACTTACGTAACGCATGGAGTTATGGGTGAATTGTCTAGATTTCCTGAAGTTTTCCCTCAAGATTCTATTAATCAACTTATGGGACTATTAGGTACAAAAACTGTATCTGAATTTGTCCCAATAGAAGATGAGTATATGATTTCAAAAGTAGCTCTTGAATGTTCTACAAAAGAAAGACAACAAAGAGGACAGATAGGTTGGGTCGACTTACAACAGATAGGTTTAGCACTAGATCATGCTAGAAAAGGTGAAAAAACCATTATAATCTCAAGCGATTCTGATATCCTGAGAACAGTCAAAGGATTGGGTAAAAGACTACATTATGCAGCCTGTGGTCTAAGAGCTTTTTCAGTTAGAAGATATATAGAATCACAGCATGCCCAAGAATTTCAAGGTCTAGGTGGAGAAGAGAGAATAGCTAGATTCAAAGAAATTGAAATGCAGTATAAGGCTGCTTAATTTAGGATTTATACATTATAACTTTCTTGATAATTCTTCAATCTCAATTTAGCTAAACAGAACCAGTAAATAAATCATCTAAACGACTTCTGTCTCTTTGCTCTTGCTTTAGAATCCCCAGGTTTCCTTGTTTCCTTTCTTCTGAAATCTGGAACTATCATGTTTCTATCGTACTTAATGAAAGCCTTTTTTAAAACATCCGAACCTGTTATGCCTAAAAGAGCTCTAGCAATTGCAAGTCTTGCGGACTGAATTTGAGCTTCTTTTCCTCCTCCAGAAGTTTTGATGTAAAAATCATATTTCAATTCCTCTTCCAACTCCTGAACATAAATTCTCAAAGGTTCAGTTAAAGCTAATCTGTGAAACAACCCAAGCTCATTATGATCTAAATGATTAAAGAAAACTTTACCACTTCCAGGCTTTACTCTAAGTTTAGACACTGCAGTCTTTCTTTTTCCCGTAAATATCATTTTTTCAAAATTTTTAACATTCTTAGTCATTTTATATCTCCTTGCTTAGATCTAACAAACTAAATGTTGGACCTCTAGCTTCTTTTTTGAACGAAATCTTTTCAGAATTTTCAAACTCTTTAGGAGTCTTATTATGACAAATGACATTTTCCAAGGCAACTCTGCCTCTCTGTTGTTTATATGGAAGCATGCCTCTAACTGCTCTTTTCATTACTCTAAAAGGTTCTCTAGGAAAGTTAGGGCCATTTAAGCTTGATCCTCCTCGAACTCTTGCAATTTTATATTCTTCAATTATCATTCTTCTCCCACCCATCAACAACGCTTCGTTACAGTTTAATATAATTATTTTATTACCTAAAAGAGCTTTTTTAGCGGCATTGCTGGCTATTCTTCCCAAGATCCCTCCAGATGCATCGATTACGATAGTTTTATTCATTTTAACAATTTTATCCCTTCCGCTTTTGGATTTTTCTTTATCTCTTCAAAAAGATTCAAAAATTCTGATTTTGTTTTTCCAAGCTTCTCTCTAGCAGATTCCGATATGCTAAGTGCACAGATTCTTATTTTTTTCGTAAGTTCTCCTTTTGACAAAACTTTTCCGATTATTACTGCCGTATCTCCATCCTTCGTTTCTGCATCAATCTGAAAAAGGTTCAAGCTGGTTTGTTTCCTTGTAGACGAAGAAAGGATTTTAGCAACTTCACGCCACTCTGGTTTTCTCATGGCTTCAAGGCAAACTTCCTTCATAGCTGGACTAGTCTTCCTTCTAGTTCTCCATCTGAGTTTAGTCTTGCTCATCTCAGCTATTCTGTTCTGCTTCTTCTTCATTTTTATATTGAAAATGAAAGCTATTTAAACCTATCCAATAAAAGCATTTTTATACTCTAATACACATTAATATTCATGAAGAAAATCAGAGTAAACATTACAGTAGACAAAGAACTTTTAGAAAAAGCAAAATCCAAGCTAAACCTTTTCGGGGGCAAGTTAAGTACACTGTTTAATCTATATTTAAAAGAGTTTGTTAATTCAATTGAAGAAAAGCCAGAAAGAAAAAGCCTAAACGACAAAATAAAGGGACTAGAGCATAGAATAAAAAAGTTAGAGAACAGACCTTCGAACTAGCACATTCTTATTTTTCTGCTGCTTATCAAACATTTTTCAGCATAAATTTCAAGACTATCTAAATTCAAACTATCGGAGAAAGAAAAATAATAATTTTTTGTTTCCTCAATATTTGGGAGAATACAATTTCCGCACAAATCTCCACATTGCCATTTTTTCATTTCACCATTAGAAGTACTAACAACAAAATCCACACCTGACAAATCATAATTTCCAAGTTTTCTTTTCATCTTTACTTCAATCTCCTTTGTGTTTTGATTGTAGCAGGCATCTTTCAGTTCAAAAGGTGATCTTCCTTGCATTTCTAAACAACTTATTTCTGGAGAAAGTTGGGCGCCTGCCTTATTTATAGTTCCCAATACACTAACATAAACCATGGAGGCAGCAACTACAGTTAAAAGAATTAAAGTAGAAACAGCAACAACATCTGAAATTCCTTTTCTATTCAATAAATTACGCATGCTCTACCTCCTAAATCTTTAATGTCAATTCTAGTTTTCTTATCATAATGTTCTATTTCTATTTCCGAAGCATCTTCCAATATAGGTGATTTTATGATAAACTTATTGTTTCCAGAAATAGTTTCTCCATCTATTCCTTCATCAGCAGGAGCATCGGTAAATATCAGTTCAGGATTAAAATTATCTTTTATCATAGCTTCTCCCTTTGTATCAATTAAATTTATTCCGAAAGACCCATATCCATTACCACCAACACAACCAGTTTCAATATTTTTATCAAGAAATTTAACTTCATTATTTTCAGCGTTATATTCACCTTCTATTGCGTAGTATTTTTCTTCTTCACACTTTCTGGAGTCTTTTACAACATTCCCAGTTATAGTTTTTACATTTTCAGAATATTCCTCATCTATTCTTTTTTGAACAAAATTTTTATTAAATATGCCATAATCATCTGTAGATAAAGTCCTCATGACTCCGTCTTCAATAGATCTCTTATATTCTGCGTCAGAACAGCCTTCATAACATCCATTTTTTTCTCCGCTAAAATCCTCACACGAAGCAACACAATTAGTTGTGCCTCTTGGCAATTTAGCAGGCACATATTCTTCAGCAAAGTTAGCAAAGGAATGTCCAAATTCATGTGTTAAAACGCTTAGAGGATGAACAGAGTTTATGCTCATAACATTAGTATAGGAAGAGCTTCTTACATTTGCATCTTCTTTCTTAACAACAAGAATATAATCATTTGGGCAGGAAGAAGCTTTTTTTATTAGATCATTCGAATAACACAAAAGAGCTATGCCTTTGTAAATCTCACATTTTGGTTCGTAATCAGATATGTAATATATATTGAACTTTTCTTTTTGGTTTTTAAATGGATCAACACTAAGCAGATGTTCAGAATATTGTTTAGCCTCTCTTTCCGTTGAAAAGAAAACTAAGTTAATTGCACCTTCACCATTAAAAACAAGAGTTTTACAGCTTTCTAAATTCTTTGGAGAATTACTTAAATCACTGCCTTGGTAGTTAACCAAATATAGTGCGAGAGAAACAACAGAAATAGCAAATAATGGGACTGCTATTACTAGAAAAAACTTATTATTCATAAAAGAAATACAACTAAGAGGTTTAATAAGATTACGCTAAATTTCTTTAAGCAACAACACTTTCCTTATCTAACCCGTTTTTCTTAAATCCTAATATATTTTCAACAGTTTTTTTTATTATTTTTTCTAATGCTTCCTTGCTATAGAAAGCAATATGCGGTGTAAAGACAACATTATCTCTTCTTAGCAATTCATGGTCTTTTGCCAAAAGCTCTAAATCCTTTCTATTTTTCTCATGGTGTAAAATTTCTCTTTCTTCTCTTATCAAATTTTCACCTTCAATAACATCCAAACCAACACCCGAAACAATTTTCTTATCTAGAGCATTCAACAAAGCAGAACTGTCTATTAATGGACCACGTGCAGTGTTTATTAAAATTACACCTTTTTTCATTTTCTCAAAAGAAGAGGCATCTATCATATGATGGTTTTCTTTAGAGTAGGGAACATGCAAACTAATAACATCAGATTTCTTTAAGACCTCAACCAGAGAGGCATACTTAAATCCAAGTTGTTCAGCCAAAAAATCATCTTCATGTCTATCGTTAACCAATACATTCATTTCAAATCCTCTGGCAATTCTTATAACATGTTTTCCTATTTTTCCAGCCCCTATAACTCCCAACGTTTTCCCCTGTAAATCAAAACCCATAAGGCCATCAATGCAAAAATCATTTGCCAATTTCCTCAAATATGACTGGTGGACTTTCCTTGATAGAGCGAGCAACAAGGCAAATGCGTGCTCTGCAACAGTATTCTCACCATACGTCGGGACAACACAAACTTTTATTTTCTTTTTTTTACACTCTTTAACATCTATATGATCATAACCCATAGATCTTGTAGTAATCAACTTAACTTTTTTTAATTTATCAATAATTTTCTTATTAATTTTAGAGTATATAAAAACAGAAATAATCTCCGCATCCTTAGCTCTATCTAAATTATCTAAATTGAGTGGCTCAGAAAAAATCTTAACATCATGTCCTTTCAGCTTACTTTTTATCTCGCTTATTTCCCATCCCTGAATTTCAAAAAATACTATCTTCACTTTTCACCTCAAAATAGCAAGTAAAAATCAATATATAAATTATGCGGATTTTCAAACCTAGAATTCAAAAATCATAACATCATAAATTAAAAAGGCATATAAATCCCATTTATTTATGACTAAAATGAATAAAGAAGCACAAAAAATAGATTTCAAAAAAATAGAAAAGAAATGGCAGAAAGTCTGGGCAGATAATGAAGTTTTTGAAGCTAAAGAAATAGAAAAAAAGAAGAAATTTTACATTTTAGAAATGTTTCCGTATCCTTCTTCTTCAGGGTTGCATATGGGTCACGCACTCAATTATACAATCGGGGATATATTTGCGAGATATAAAAAAATGCAAGGTTTTAATATTCTTCACCCAATGGGTTTCGATTCATTTGGTCTTCCTGCAGAGAATGCTGCTATCAAAGCTAAATCTCACCCAAAAAAGTTCACAGAAGAAGCTATAAAAAATTATATAAAACAGATGAAAAATTTAGGCATAAGTTACGATTGGTCAAGAGAAATAGAAACTCACAAACCTGAATATTATAAGTGGGATCAATGGATCTTCTTAAAAATGTTTGAAAAAGGTTTAGTCTATAAAAAAAAGTCTCCAGTAAACTGGTGTCCTGAATGTAATACAGTTTTAGCAAATGAACAAGTTCAGGGTGGAAAATGTTGGAGGCACGAAGAGACAAATGTTGAAATAAAGCATCTTGAACAATGGTACTTAAAAATCACGGAATATGCAGAGGAACTATATGACTCTCTTAACAAATTAACAGACTGGCCTGAAACAATAAAGACACTTCAGAGAAATTGGATATCAAAAAGTGAAGGGACAGAAGTTGTTTTCAAAATAAATAACGAAAATTGGAAAATATTTACAACGCGCCCAGATACTTTATTCGGAGTAACTTTTCTCGTTGTCTCAGCACAACATGCAAGACTTATGGATTTTGTATCAAAGGAAAAAAAGCTAGAAGTGGAAAAATTTGTTAGGAAACTAAATTCCGTTAAAGAAGAAGATATAGAAAAGTTGAACAAAGAAGGAGTTTTTACAGGAAGTTATGCAGAGCATCCATTGACAAAAGAAAAAATTCCTGTTTGGGTAGGTAATTTTGTAGTTGCTGATTATGGTTCTGGAATAGTTATGGCTGTGCCTGCACACGATCAAAGAGACTTTGAATTTGCGAAGAAGTACGGTTTGCAAATTAACCCAGTAATGTCTTCAGAAGAAGAAAAAAACGGCGCACAAGATCTTCTCGAGTCAGAATTTAAGAAATTTGTAGAAAAGGCGAAAAAAGAAAAAAAAGAATTTATCCTAAGCGGAGGTTTTAGCATTCGCATTTTGAGAGGCGTGCGTTATAGAAATCACAAGGATATAGATATATTAATTCCAAAGAAAGATTTTGCTTTTTGGAAAAATTATTTTACAAATAATGGGTACGAAGACTGGAGAGAACCAGGAGATAATAAAAGAGACTACTCAAATTATGCACTTTATACAAAAGAGATAAACGGATTTGATATCGAGTTTGATATATTTACAATAGAAAAAGATGAACATGGCTACTTTGACAGAGAGTGGGGAAAGAAAAGGTATTGGAATATTAATTTTGAGGATATAACCTCTTTTGATTATAATGGCGCAGAAATTAAACTTTCAACAAAATTAACTTCCTTTAGAGATGTTCCTGAAAATAGAAACAAGAAGAAATTAGCTTTAGATTCTTGCTTTGCTTTAGAGAAAGCTTATGAAGGCACAGGAATTCTAATGAATTCAGAAGCTTTCTCAGATCTTTTCAGCTCAGAAGCTAAAGAACATATAACAAAGGCCTTAGAGGAGAAAAAATTAGGCAATCATGCAACAAACTTCAAATTGAGAGACTGGTTAATTTCAAGACAGAGATTCTGGGGTACACCTATTCCTATAATTAATTGCAGTGTCTGTGGTTCTGTTCCTATATCAGAAGAAGATCTTCCTGTAGTTCTTCCTGATAAAATAAAATTTGAGAAGGTAAAAAATCCATTGATAGAGTACGGTAAATTTGTAAACACAAATTGTCCTAAGTGTGGCGGAAAAGCAAAGAGAGAAACAGACACAATGGACACTTTTGTTAATTCCTCATGGTATTATTTAAGATACTGTGATCCGAAAAATAAAAATGAGATATTTGATAAAAGGAAAGTAAGTTACTGGTGCCCGATTGATCTTTATATCGGTGGAAAAGAACACGCTTGCTTGCATCTAATATACATAAGGTTTTACACGAAATTTCTAAGAGATTTAGGATTGCTTAAATTTGACGAACCCGCTTTAAGACTATTTAACCAAGGGTTTCTATTAGGCCCAGATGGGGAAAAAATGAGCAAGTCAAAAGGCAATGTTATTGTTCCTGAAATAGTTTCAGAAAAATATGGGATTGATACTGCTCGTTTATTCTTAGTCTCTATAGCGAGTCCAGATAAAGACATAATTTGGAGCGAAAATGGTGTCGAGGGTTCCCTAAAATTTATCAGAAAAATATTTGATTATGCAAAAAACCTTAAAATAGGTAAGACAAGTGAAAAGCTAGAATCAAAAATAAATAAAACCATAAAACAAGTAACAGATGATATAGAGTATTTAAAATATAATTTCGCTGTTATCAAATTAAGATCTCTTTTCGAATCTTTAGAAAATGAAATTTCAAAACAAGATTTTGAAAAGTGCGTAAAACTCCTTTCTCCTATATGCCCGCATATTGCAGAAGAGCTTTGGAGCAAGTTAGGAAATAAAAGTATTTTGTCTTCGGAGTCTTGGCCTTCTTATGATGGGTCAAAAATAAATGAAAAATTTGAAAAAACAGAAGAACTTACAGAGAAAACAGTTTCAGACATACTAAATATCTTTAAAATAGTCTCAGAAAGAGAAAATAAAGAAGTAGAAAAAGTTTATCTCTACGTGCTTCCTCACGAACTCGAGAATTATTCTGAAAAAGAAATTTCAATTCGTATTAATAAACCAGTTAAGATTTTTTCAGTTTCTGATAAAAACAAATATGATCCACAAGGAAAATCCTCAAAGGCTAAGCCAAATAAGCCTGCAATATACGTCGAATAAATTTATCTGTGTAAAAATGCGGAGAGGACGACTTTCCCTAAAAGTTAAGGTCAGTTACATAATGTAATTTATATAACATTGAAACAGCTTCTATATTTATATTTTGTCATAAAATAATATATACGTTCTATAATTTTTCATAAATTTTATTTTTAGTCTCTTCATCTTTTGTGTTAAATTTTTCTACAATACTATCAATTATATTTTTTCTTATTTTGTAGGTATTAGCCCATTTTGCATATCCAAACCAGCCTTGCAGTTCTTCAATTAATTTGTTTGGGCTTGTTTGTGTCGGATCATAATTGTCTAGTTTTTCTTTAAACTTTCTTATAAAAATACGTATATTTCTCTTTCTGAGCAGCTTATGATAATAAAAAACTCTATAACCTAAGAAAGTAACCCCTTTTCTCAATGGAATTATTTTTGATTTATCTGGGTGCAATTCAAGATTTATGTTTTTTAGAAATTCTATGATTTTTATTTTGAAATATTCTAATCTTTTTTTGCTTCTGTGTAAAATTACAAAGTCATCAACA
Source organism: Candidatus Woesearchaeota archaeon (assembly GCA_964366325.1). Taxonomy (GTDB): domain Archaea; phylum Nanobdellota; class Nanobdellia; order Pacearchaeales; family GW2011-AR1; genus UBA73. The sequence continues at coordinate 178,380 of CAYITD010000001.1, forward strand.
TATCTTATGTAATATTTAGCTTTAAGTTCATGTTTAACAAAATAATCTAGTTCATTAAGGTAAACATTAGCGAAAAACTGAGAAGTGTAATTCCCTAAGGGCATCCCTTTCCCTTTAACTTCAGAGTCAAAATTTTTCAAGATCAATCTTACAAGCCAAATAAATTTTCCATCTTTTATTTTCTTTCTTAATATAGAAATTAATACTTCATGATCCACACTATCAAAATAATGTTTTATGTCTGCTTTCAAACAATATCCTTGAATTGAATCATAATCTCGCACTATAAAGTTGTTCGCCCCCCCCCCCGAACTAGCTGTCTTTAAGATAAGTCCATTTTGAGAGACTTTTCTTTTAAAATAATCAAATCTCTGTATAGCTGGATGTGTACCTTTATCCTTTCTGCTTGCAAAAAAATCATAAATGAATATTTTTTCAAAAATTGGATCTAAAATGTTAATTACTGCGTGATGCACAATTCTATCTCTAAAAGCTGAAGCGTGTATTGTTCTTGTTTTCGGATCTCTAACTATAAATTTTTTGAGAGGTCTAGGCCTATAATTCATATTTTCAAGATCTGTTTTTAGATTTTCAAGATTTTCCTTAAAATCTTTATCAAATTCAACAACAGACAATTTTTTGCTCTTTCCTTTTTTTGCTTTTAAATATGCTAAACAGATATTTTCTGAACTGCAAAGTTTTCGATAGACATTTTTGTATCTTTTCATATTATAAGCCTTAGAGGTCAGGTTATTCCGAGCGACGCATTAGTGTTAGATGGATTCCTATTGCAGTTCAGGTTAGCCCTGTCTGAATTAGCATTGAACCTAGCGACAGTTGTAGCACAATCATTAAGTATCACCATAACTTTAGGTTTCACTCCAAACTTCCCCAAGGTTTTTCATAACTACTTGCTATTGTTATTGTATTTTATGGCTTTTAGCGCTATGATTGTGCGTGTAACCTGTTAAGTTCTGTCTAGGTATAGTAATTCCTTGAATAAGGAATGAATTTGACAGCCCTCTAAGGCATTCTTACCTTGTAAAATTTGTTTTAAAATATTTATACAATTTACCATATAAGTTATGTTGTAACTCTAAAGTAACTTCAAAAGAAAGATTTAAATACTCAATATTTCTAGGAAAATTGATATAAAGCAACATAAAACACATAAAAATGACACAAAATCAAGCTAAAAGCTACACAATAACAAAAAGAATAGCAAAGCACGGCAAACAATCAGTCATACTTATTCCTAAATATCTACAAGAAGAACTAAGGCCTAAAACGATAGTAGAGGTAAGAATAAATATAGTTAAGGAGGCTGAAGAAAATGGCAGAGAATAAAAATTTAACAGAACAACAGAAAGTAAGAAAATTATACGACTTAATCGGCGATAGAGGTCTATATGTTAATACTAATTTTGATGTTTTCTCAGAAAAGCCAGAAATGGTAGCTTTAGCAGGCGGAGCAGGGTACAAAGTTCCTCTTATTCAACCAGGAACAAAAGCATATGCTTCTCCTTTATTGTTTGCATCACTCACTTCTCTTTTGAATCACGGAACTATGTTAATAACTGGAGCTCCAGGTATTGGTAAAACTACGGGTGCAGAGTTTGCAGGACATTTCTTCACAGGAACTAGTCTTGAAGAAATTCTTGCTTCTGAAATCCAAGGTCATCCTCAATTAACTGAAGAAAAGATGGTTGCTTCTTATGATATAGGTAAGCTTGTAAGTACGGGAGAAAGAAAAGTTATTCCAAATAGATTCTTGAAGTGTGCTGTAAAAATTCTTGATGAAGGAAACAGAACTCCTTCTGATGTATTAAGTATCATGATGAGATTAGCGGATACAGGTAAAGCTGTATATGGCGGTGAACTTCTTAAAGCGGAGCAAGGGCCTTTATATGTAACTGCAAATTATGCGGATGAAGGCACCTTCCAATTTACTCCTCCTTTTCTTGATCGTTTCGATGTTGCAGTTATGGTAACAAGTCCTCCTTCATGGGATTTAAATAAAATTAGAAAACGTGGAGATGAGAAATTAAATGGCGGTCTCGGTAATGCGGTTAATATTCCTGAAGGTCTTAAGCTTGACTTTGAAAAACTGAGAGCAGAGATTAAAAATATTCCTCAAGATGTAGAGTATGAAGTTCCGCAAATGAATGCTTTTGCCGACTTTGTTTATAGCTCGCTGAGATTTTCTGAGGCTGCAAGCGCAAACCTTGCCAGAGCTACAAAGGGAAACGCATGGCAAGTTAATCAAGATAACTCTCCACCAGGGCATTTTAAGGATTCTCCCTTTAATTATACGGTAAATGAATTAAGTGTGAGAACCGCACAAGCAATGCCTCGATATGCAAAAGCCTTTGCATGGATGAATGGAGACTCTAAAGTAACTCCTGCGCATCTTAAAACCATTCTTCCTTATATGTTATGGCATAAACTTCAGCCGACTCAAAAAGCAACAGCAGAAAATGCTTTACATGTTAATGATCGTATAGCTTTTGTTGAGGATTTAGTAGCAAGAATAGAAACAGACTATGATGAACTTCTAGGAAACTCTAAACTTTTACAAACCTATGCTGCTGCTTTGAAGGTTGTTAGAACTCATAAGATAAAAGATAATGATATTACTCCAGATCAAGTTCGTAGTGTTGTTAAAAATGCAATTACTCAGATAGGTGCTGAAGATAAAGCGTATGCTGTCACTTTGGCCGATCATATATCTTCTGAGTATAATTATAGTTTAACAAATGAATATGACGCGCAACAACCTTAGACCTTTGCTTCCTGTAAACCCACAAGGGTTAGACGATATAGCTTCTGCTTTATTAGATAATGCTCCTCCTAAGGATGATGAGGAAAATGTTCTTCCTGCAAGTATTAACAACCCAGAGAAACGTATTATTTTACCAACTAGAACTCATGGCCATTATAGTTATCCTGATTTAGTTGTAGATATGAATAGACTAGCCTACGATGCAACTGTAGAGAAAGCTGCAAAAGAATTGGGAATTAAGGTAAAAAATACGGGTAAAGAACAAAGCGGACATGACTATATTGGAAACATTAATTGGGAAACTGCTCTAAAATTAAATCAAAAATTAGGAAATGTTACTTTAAATCCGCGCCAGTTTATTGATTTAAGAGAATTACTTGAAGCAGGGATAGATAAAAGTAAAAAAGTGTATGACGGGAAAGGCAAACCAATTGCTGTAGATATCCTTAAACAAGTCTATAACGAGATTACAGAAAAACGTGACCCTTGGAGATCTGAGTGGTTGGATGCTCGATTTACATCTAAAGGCAGATCTCTTGAAATTAATTATGACCATAGGTTATCTGGCGGAAATCTTACAGCAGGGAAATCAGAAGCTCTAGAAGCTTATGTTGGTGAAAACTCATGGGTTGACGTTACGAGTTTTAATAGACAAGGGCTCCCTAAGAAAAAATCAGCAACAGAAAAATTGTATTACTGGTTTCCTGTAGATGGATCTGTCGCTTGGTTCTATGCTGGTTCGGACGGGGCTGGCCTGTACTGCTATGGGGGTCCATCTGTCACTAATGCGTCGCTCGGGGTACGTGCCGCGCGAAAAAAATAGGAGTTTACTATGGCACAAACACTAGACGTTAGAGTTAATGAAGCATGGAGTGATGCATTAAAGAGTTGGAACTCTCCTTCAGTTCCTTATGTCATTGCTCCTTCCAATCTTAAAGAAGTTAGAGGAATGGGAGAAATTGGAAAAGCTTTGGAAGGAGAATTCGCTTTTATGAAATATCCTGAATTTCAAACCTATATGAATCTCGAAAGAATTGTACAGAAATTCCCAACTGATCCTCAACGTGCAGCGAAAGCAATTGCAAAACATGAAGTGGGTCATAGGTTTTGCCCTTATGATATTGTTACGCTCATTACTTTAAATCATGCTATGAGTAAGGCATTGGAAGCTCAGAAAATTCCTTATGATGCAAAAGCAGCTGCGCAAAATATTATGAATTTATTTACTGATACTTGCATTAACACTCGTCTTGTTCAGAAGGGAGACGAAGACATTTCTTGGGTGTATCAAGGGTTAAGTAAAGAAAAGAAAGGCAGCAAGTTATGGAATGTGTATGGAAGAAGTATGGAACTTATTTGGAAAAGGGATATTTTGCCGAAAAAGACAAAGTTGAGTGCCGAAGAGAAAACTAGTGCGCAAGATCTAGCAGAATTGTTTACCAGAGATTACTTTAATAGAGATACTTGGAAAGATAATGGCATCCGTTATGCTGAAATTATAAGCAAGTTCTTAGAAAATGAAGAACAGGATGGAGATAGTGGGCTTGATAATAGCCTAGGCAATAACTTGCCTAAAACTATTGATGAAAAAACTGCGCAAGATCTAGCAAAACGTCTGGCTCAAATTGGTAGCGATGGATTGCCACAGAATGCTGAAGGAATGAAAGAATTCCAGGAAATCATGGCAGGATATGGAAAAGGGGACGCAATACAAGCAAGCATTCAGTTTTATGATATGCTTTCAAAATCTTATGACGTTATGTTTGCGACAAGACCTTTTGGAAGACCAAGAACAAATCCTTTCCAACCTGTAAAGTGGAATCCTTCAATGGGAACGGAGAGACTTGATGTTGATTATTCAATACATGCAGGAGGCAAAATTATTCCTGGAGTCAATACTTATGCATGGAACACACGTAAACGAGATGCTTTCGGAGGTCTTGAAGAAGTAGTACCTAATTTAGATATTTATTTAGATACTTCAATGAGCATGCCTAATCCTATTCAGCAAATCAGTTTGCCTGTGTTAGCAGGCTTTGTTGTTGCTAAAAAAGCCCACAGAAAGGGAGCAAATATTCGTGTAACTAATTTTAGCGGTAAAGGACAATCCGTGACACAAGATAATACGCGCGAATTAAATAAAGTATTTGAGACTCTGGTAGTCCACTATAATGGCGGAACAGTGTTTCCAACAGCCACATTAAGTGAGGGGACAGATCCTAGACAAGTTTTAATTATAACTGATACTTTTTTGGGAAATGAAGCTGAAACAACAAATGCGGTTAGTAATTTAAGGTCTAGAAATAAAGCTAATAAAGTAACAGTATACGAAATTCACCCAGGGAGTCACGGAAGTTATTTACGTGGAGCTGGAGCCGAAGTAATTAATGGAACAACTACAGATATATTTAAACGGGTAATAGGTAAAGCCAACGAGGTGTACGCAAATGCATAATTCTTTTAGACCCTTATTGCCTGTAAATCCAAATGGATTAGATGAAATAGCTGACGCTTTATTGCAAAATAATGCCACAACTGCTCCAGACTCATCTGGCTCTTCCCAGCCTGGTGTTAATATTCAGAATCCAGAAAAATATATTATTTTAACTGGCAGAAGTCATGGAAGTTATAGTTATCCTGATTTGTTTGTAGCAATGGATAGAACTCACTATGGAAAAAATTGGAAAGATGCGCATCTGGCTTTGTCTCAAGAAGAATCGCAAATGCTTTCTATTAGACAATTTGTAGATTTTCTAAATTTATTGCGTTCTGGTAAAGTTCATGATGGTACTGGAAGGAATCTTAATAAAACTAAAATTAATGCAGTTTTAGATGAGATATTAACAGTTAGAAATCCATGGAGATCTGAGTGGCTAGACGCAGATTTTAAAGTTAAAGACAAAAAGTTAGGCATAGTAGGTGGAAAAGTTTACATGAATTATGAACATTGTGTATCTAATGGAAATATTATTCCTAAACATTCTGAAGAAATACGAGGTTATTTAGCAAGTAATAAAACTCCTGGGATTGATTTAGATGAATGGTTGAAAAATGCTACCTCTCACGGATTGCCTCCAGCAAATATAAAAGATGGAAGTTTGTATTATTGGCAACCAGGTAAAGACAATAATTCTGTCGCTGGGTTCGTTGCTGATTCGGGCGGGGCTTACCTGGACTGCGATTGGGGTCCGTCTTACGCTGTTGCGTCGCTCGGGGTACGTGCCGCGCGAAAAAAATAGAGTGTTATTTAATTAATATTTTAATTTAGAAACTAAAGGATATTTCTTATTTAATTTACTGACAAAACAGCTGAATTTCCCTATTTTGTCGTATATAATACTGGAAAAAACTCTGAAAAACTAGGTGACTCCAGGCAGTCACTTCTCCTTGTTTTTTGTCACCTCTAAAATTGTCTTGAAATAGAGAGAAACTTATTTGGCGCATTGTTATTTTCCAATAATTTATCTTTAAGTTTTTTAGCCAGGATATCCATAACCTCTTTATCTTTAAGAAGTTCACTCATAGCATCGTCCATTTCATTTCTTTCAAATTCTTTCTGTAGCAAATTGTTTTTATCTTTTTCAGCTAACGTGAAACCGCAGACATTACAGAATTTATTTGTAGTTTCATTTTTAGTTTTACATCTAAAACATTCTTTCGATCCTAATTTATTTATTGGTTCTTTAGATTCTTCTGTTTTTATTCCATAAGTATTCAACAAGGCCTCATTTACATCTCTTCCAGACAAATGAACATAAACAGAAGCCATGTCGCTAGATCTTGTCCACCCAAAAAATATCTTAAGTTGCTCTAGAATGTCTAAAATTATGAGGATTTACTTTTTTCTTTACATTAGCTCTTTGAGCAGATACTCTCAACAATTTACACAAAGCAGGATATTCTATCATTTCTAAAGTATTATTTTTAAGCCATAAAAAAGAATTAGGATTGTCTTTGTCAGGATGTTTGTTTATCAATTCTGTTAAGTAAACAGATGAATTAACTAGTCTTATTCTTCTTCCTCCAGTTTTTCCAGTAACGTCAATTAAACAGCCATAATTATCAAAAGAAATATCTTTTATTCTTAGTTTAATGAATTCTCCCACTCTACATCCAGATTCGTATAAACTCATGATTACAGCCCTGTCCCTTGGATTTTTAGTAAAATTAAGCATTTTAGTTATATCCTCTTCATTAGGCAGTTCAGATGGTAGCTTAGTATTATGAGGTTTAAAGTTAAGTTTTAACCAACTGACTTCTTCAGGGCTATCATTCTTTTTAAGCCACTTATAGAATTTTTTCAACGTAGCCCTATATTCACATTTTGTTCTTGGACTATATTTAGACATTCTTTCTATACTCGCTACCAAAGATTTAATTTCATCAGTTTTAACCAATGCAAATCCTTTTTTAAGCCATCTAGCCATATCTCTTAAGCAATAAAGATAGCGAACAACTCTAGCCAGTCCGATATTATGGGCAAAGCATTCTTCTTTGAATTTCAATATAAGAATTTTGTTTTCCTTAGAAATATCAGAATCTAGGTCTATATTTCTTTCTAAACTTTGCAGTCTTTTTTCGTAATTGTATATTTACATAGGTGTTTGTTTTTGTTCTAGCTATTAAACCACTATGTAAACCACGCACCTAACTTTCAGTATTATGCGGAGAGGAGGATTCGAACCTCCGCAAGCACTAAGCTATCACGGCCTTAACGTGACCCGTTTGACCGCTCCGGCATCTCCGCTAAATTATCAAGAAAAAGTTCATTTAAAAAGCTCTCTATACGACTTTTCTATTCAAAGCTTTAAGAATCTTTTCGATTATTTTTTCATTAAGTTTAACTCTCTGAGATAATTTTTTCTTCCCGGGAGTTTCCGTACACATTGAGAACAAAGAGCCCTCATGAAACAATCTGTATTCTACAGATCCATCATTAACTTTCAAATTTCTGATAAGTCCATTTTCAGATAAATGTCCATTTGCACCTTCGACAGATCCATTTTTTATCTTAAAATGTTTTTTAGATAAATTAATTATCTCTCTGTAAATATTTTGTTTCTTTTTTTCAAATATATACATATAAAACTCATTTTCATCCAAGTCTTCATGCATTGCACAGAAGAAATAAATTTTATATTTTTTAAGATAATTATATATAATTTTATTTTCAAATAATAATTTTTTATCTGAAAATCGTCTATTCAGATCTATATTTTGATAATTTTCCCTCTTTTTATTTTCAAATCCTATTGGATTTGCAATAGGAATAAAAATCAAATTAAATTTATTCGATTCATCAAAGTTAAACTTTTTTATAAAACTAAGCATAGCAATTGGGGGTGCTATTTCATCCCCATGAATTCCAGATAAGATACAAATAGTTTTTCTTTTTTTATCTAATTTGTTTATTATAGAAAATATCGGATAATTTTTTTTATGCCTAACATATCCTATTATTTTCAAATTTAACTTTTTCTCACTCAAATTTTTTCTAAGAATTTCATAGAAAGTATCAAACCTCATCAGTTAACAAACTTTAAAATATTATAAATGTTTTCTAATAACTCTATTTGATCTTCTTCTCAAGTTCATCAAGGTTAGATTCAAGAGCCTTCACAGATCCGATTAAAATATCTTTAGCAGGCATGTTTCCAAAAGATTCTATAAATACCAAAATCTCCTGAGAATCCTTTATAGCCTCTTTGTCTAATTTTTCTATCTCTTTAACATCAGCTTCGTTCAAGTCACAGAACCATTTACTTCCTTTCTTCTCAGGTTTTATTGCTCCATTTTTTGAATTCTCAACCACTTTATCAACCTGCAAGGAACTTTTAACTTCCAAAATATGTCTGTAATAAAACAAACCAGGTGTATGTTTTGCATGTTCCTTTCCCAAACCAAGTGTAGCAGTAGCAACAAATTCTAATTTATGTTCATCATTAAGTATTGTTATAGGGATATCTCCATATATAACTTCAGCATCACCCTCTAAATCCTTAGAATAGATCGTGCAGGGTCCTTTCTTGCTTAGCTTTAGTTCAATCTTTGTCTTAGATGACATTCCCTTTTCAGTCTTCAAAGGTACAAGCCCCAATCTATGTGCAATCATCTCATCATATAAAGCAGAATCATTTTTATAAAATTCAACATCATCAATCGCCAAAGTAGGGATCTCAGAAACACTTCTTCTCATAGCATTAAACAATCCTTCATTTGCTTCAAGTCGCAATATCAACTTTTCTTCTGTGTTCTTTACTACTTCCATTTTAAACTCTTCTTCCTCTCTTTCCACCTTTCTTCTTAGGTCCGCCTCTTGGAACTTTAGTGGTGTCCAATATGCTTAAAATATCAAAACCGCTCTTGCTTAAACTCTTTACAGCAGCATGTGCGCCAGGGCCATGACCAAAATTAGTTTTTCCTTTCATTCTAACATAAACTTTAGTGAATCCTAGATCCTTAGCTCTTTCAGCAGCATTTTTAGCAACGAACATAGCAATTGTAGGGTTTGACTTAAGTCTGCTATGTTTAGTAATCATTCCTCCAGAAATTCTAGATATGGTATTCCCAGCCATATCAGTTATATGGACAATTGTATTATTTGAAGAGCTAAAAACATAAGCAACACCTACTTTACCCTCCACATTCTTCTGCCTAGCCTCAATCTCCTGACTTTCTCCTTCATTTTCTTCAATAGCTTCCATTATATAGTTTCCTCCGAATCTTCAGACTCTTCCTTATTTTCAATTTTAGGTTTATTAACTTTTGTTTTTACTTCAATCTTACTCTCGAACATGACAGGAACAAAATAACTCGGAGAATTTACGATACGGCCATTAACCACTATTTTTTTATGGACAACAAGCTGTCTTGCATGTTTTGTGCTGTTTGCCAATTTTTTAGAATGAACTACACTAGTCAATCTTCTATTCAGAAGATCTTCAACTTTTAAAGCCAGAACATCAGTTATATCGTTAACATTTAGTCCAATGCTTTTCAATTTATTTAATAAAACTTCTTGTTCTTCCAAAGGTGCTCTAGCCAAATCCATAGCTCTATGTCTGTAATATCTAACTTTCGAAATTGTTTTCCATATCTCTCTTTTATTCTTCAGACCATATTTCTTAACCAATTCATTCTCTTCTTCTATTCTAGACGTCTCATACATTTTTCTAGGCTTCTCATATTTTTTCTTTTTTCTTATCATTTCTTATTCCCTCCCTTTCTAACTCCTGTAGATTTACCTCTGACTCTAAAGTGAGACCTTGTTCTTTGACCTCTAACAGGCTGTCCTTGAATATGTCTTATTCCCTTATAGCTTCTCATTTTCTTCATTCTTCTTATATCAAAGTCTTTTGTAATATCAAGATCAGAACCAATTTTATGTGTACTCTCCCCAGTTTCAATATCCAGTCTTCTGTTTTTAAAAAATTCCTTAATAGGCATTTCTTTCATAAATTTCTCTATCTTCTGAATTTCTTCCTTACTCAGCTCAGCAATTTTTTTATTTCTTGGGAAGCCTAATTTTAAGCACAGTATATTAGAGATATTCCAAGAAACACCCTTTATCCTTGTCAACCCAACATACATATTTCTAGAACCAGGAATGTCCTTACCAGAGATTCTAACTAACAATTCCTCTACCTTTTCTTGAGGTCTTCTTTCAACTTGTTTTTGTTGAGCTTGCTTTTCTTGGGTTTGTTTTTGTTCAGCCATTTTATTTTACAAATAGGTTAAACCTTTGTCTAACAGTCAGTTCATCAAGGAACCTCTTCTCAATAGCTTTAACTGGATCTGGAACCGTTTTAACTCTAGTTCTTATATCCTCAAAAGATTCAAATGGTTTATTCTTTCTCTCTTCCAATATCTCTTGAGTATGCTTTTTCCCAAATCCAGGCAAAAGTTCAAGTTGATGCAACCTTGTATTTATAGCCTGAGCCTTATTGAAAAATTCCACAAATTCTTCCTTTCTCTCAACCACGATATTCTGAGCGAACTCAGCCAATTGAGCCTTTGCAGTTTCAGTCAATTTTTCTCTAGGCAACCTGCCTGCTATGAAATATATCTTATCTCTCTTTTCAGGACCTATATAAACCTTTTCTTTGACACCTAGTGCAATCCCTCTTCTTGGAACAAGTTCAAGCAAGGGATAACTTTTAGTGCCTATTCCTTGAGCAACAGGCATTTTGTTCTTCTCCATTGGGTAACCATAAGGCAGATAATCCAAGATTATCGCATATTCTTCTTTTTCTGTCATCTTTAGTATTTTTTAACAACATTGAGTATAGCATTTGTCTCTTCCTCTGTTAGCGTGACCTCAGTTACAATCTTGTTTACATCTTCATTTTTTTTAGGCAAGAAGTCAGCTATTTTCACTACGTTTTCCTCCTTAATTTTTAGATTGTTTAATGCTCTAAGTTCTTCCTTGAGTTTAAGAGTTTTTTCCTTGTTCAATTTGGTAAAGGTTTTCAAGTACTGTTTAATCTCTTCCTTGCCTTCAATTTTATCAACTATATCTTTAACTTCAGCCATGGTTACAGGCTCTCTTCCAAGAATCATTTTATAGCCTCGATTTTTTTTAGATGTATAGGTCTTATCAAGTATCTCTTCGGCTTATTCAAATCTTTAATTTCAACATAGTAAGCTTCTCCTCTCTTTTCTAAAACTCTACCAGTTCGTCCATTAGTTCTCTTTGAATAACTAAATGGGAAAGTGAGTTCTCTAGATACGGCAACTAAATCTCCATCATTAAATTTCTGAAAGTATCTACTAAAAGAAAACTTCCCCTTCTGTCTAGGCTTCTTATGTTTCAACATGTAAATTACTGAAAAAATTAGTTTATAAAGATTACCTTTGCTTTTAAACATGTGTAGCCAAGGGACATATGTCCTAGGGCTACCGAAAATTAGTTCTGTAAGAAT
>CAYITD010000002.1:0-171877 GCA_964366325.1 Candidatus Woesearchaeota archaeon
TATTAAAGTCTTTTTCTGAGATTTTAATTATTTCCTCTAAATGTTTTCTTTCAAACGAAGCCAATTCCAATGTTTCCCACCCACTCGGAAAAATTACAAATGGCTTTACTTGAATCAACAACGGATTGTAAAATAAGCTAATAGCTTTCTTTATTATCTTGCTTTTAGACTCTTTAGCTCTACAAACAAAAAAATCTCCTTGGCTTTCTACTTTCTGAACTCTCTTGTCTTTTTTCATATCTTCGACAAAATCTTTTTTTAATTTATCATCCCCTTCAACAAAAGCCAATACAGTGAAATAATAATCTCCTCTAATAGGATGATAGTTTAGCATATAACCATGAATTCCCACATTAAACTTTTTAGCTCGTGGGGCAAAAATTCCATTCTCATAATTAACAGACATTTTAATTTTCCACATCAAATAGGATATATATCGGTATATAAAAAACCATCTGATTATTTATATTGAAATCTCTCCGCTGTAAAAATTCTCAAAAGAAGAGTCGTGGCAGGAAATTAGTAGTTATAGCGGGAGGTGGGCGCTAAAAATCACAAAGCGATTTTGGCGACGTTCAACTCTCTGAGTTGAAGTATTTGAAGTTCAAATCCCTCAAAATCCATAGCGGGGGTGGGATTTGAACCACACGACCTCGAGGTTATGGGCCTCGCGAGCACTCCAGGCTGCTCCACCCCGCTACGTATCTTTCAAGTAAATCCGCTTTTAAAGTTTTGCTAGACGCTAAATCCAATCATTAAGGACAAAAAACAAGAAGGTTAAAATTTTTAAACTAACTCTTCTTCAATCCATAGTGAAAAAGAGTAGCAAAAAAGAGGCAGAAGAAAATATCTGGAACGTTCCAAACACACTAACTTTTCTAAGAGTCTTGATAGCCTTCGTAACAGTTTATTTAATTTTCTCAGGATATGATCTAAAGGTCATAGCCTTATTTTTTACAGTTGGGATGATAACAGATTTCTTAGATGGTCAAATCGCAAGAAGATTTAATCAAAAAACAGAATTTGGAAGAAAATTTGATATGGTTGCAGACCGTTTCTTAATGGTAAGTGCAGTCATGGCTTTCATAGTAGACTTGATTTTAGTTGGAGATTTAACAAGAGCTTATATGCTGCAAATTTTCCTTATAATGTCCCGTGAAATTATTGCCCTGCCCGTTGCAGTAATTGCTATAGCCTCAGGTAAAATAATTCCTCATGTGAGATTTATAGGGAAAGCAACAACATTTCTACAAGCTGTCACATTTCCTCTAATTTTACTAAGCATAAAAGATCCATTTTTCAATTTCTCCATTTATTTCGCGCTGTTAACTTGTGCATTCGGTCTAATTTCAGGATTTGTGTATATAAGTGATGTTCTTTTAACATCTGGAAAAAGGAACTAAAATGTCTGGTCCTAGAGAAGGTAAAATAAAAATAGGCAAAGCTGATGTTTACATACACCTAAAAGGAAAGTCAGGAGCCACTGTAACCCACGTAGACATAGAATTAGACTCTCTAAACGAAATAATAAAACCAGGGGAAAATACATATGTCGGAAGCAAAAAAGGTGGAATTTTCTTAGGCTTAAAAAAAGACATGATTCAAAGAGCAGAGAAATTTACAAAGAAATAGTTTAACTCTTAAGTGACACAAATAGAAAGGTTTATATACTTAGGTCTGGCGAGAAATATATGAGTAATGAAGAATGGAATACCTATGCAGAAAGATTAAGGATCTGGGCAATAGGAGATATAGAAGATATTGAATTAACATCTAGAACAGTTGGAGAAGGAACAATTCCATTAGATAGAACTTCTCTTTTGGATGATAATATACATGCTGCACCAAAACCATTTAATGTTGAACAATATAGAAAGGCTACAAACGAAAGAGGAGCAGTAGAATTCTTAGATCAACTTCCATGGATAAACGAGTCCTTAAGAAGACTAACAGAAACAAGAGATAGAAACTATGGACAAACATCTCCAGAAAACGAACAGCTTGCTCATTCTTATTTAGATAGTCTTAATTAAAACAAAATAATTTATAAGCCATTATAACTATAATCCTTAGTGAAAAAGAAGGGGTTATCTGAAGTAATAAGTACTACTCTCTTAATTTTGCTAACATTTGCATTAATCTTAATCGCCTGGCTTTTAATTTATTCCAAAATCTCAGAAAATGGAGAAACCGTACAAGCAAAATCAAGATTAATTTCAGAAAAATTTAACATAAAAAAAGCATCAATCCAAAATGAGACACTAAAAATAACAATAGACAGTTCAACAGTGGAACAAATTTTAGTAAATCAAACAATAATCAATAAGTCTGCTGATATTGTTTTTGCAATTGATTCTACTGGAAGCATGGCGCAAGAAATCCAAGATACAAAAAGTATGATCAGTTCATTTGGTTCAAAATTAAAAGCTGAAAATATAGATTATCGCCTGGCTCTTGTGGAGTTTAAAGATTTCCCAGCATCTCCCTGTGGTAATGCTTTAGATTTTCCAAACAAGACCCATCTTTTCAACAGCATGATATTTACAGAAGATATTGAAACTTATAAAAATGAAATAAACAATATAACAGTTGGCGGGGGAACTGATATACCTGAATCGCATCTTTCAGCGCTAGATTCAATTTCAGGGTTTAATTTCAGAAACAACACAGAAAAAATTGTAATAATGTTAACTGACGCACCTCCTCATGCACAAGATTGCACAGTACCAAAAAGAAAATCTCTTGATGTGATGCTGATAAATGACGCCTCCACAAGTATGACACAAAGCGGTTGGACATTGAACACGACAATACAACCGATCCTAACCTTTTCAAACATTCCAGTTCCTAGAAATGATTATAGCCCAGCTGTATTATTTACAAAGTCCTCAAACAAAGAAAGACTAGCTGTAACGGTTGAATGGAATGGTGATTCAAATTACCTTGGTTCAGAAAGTTCTGAATTTGGTCTAAATGTAAAAAACACAACAGCTTGGTATTTTGAAAACGGCATTTCAAGACCAAACGTTCTTGCATCAATAGTTGATCCCCCAAATAATGTGGGTCCGCAAAATGTATATTTCAGTGGAATTTCAACCAAACCACAAGTTGTTTACATAGAAAATCCAGAAATGGGAAACTGGCAGGCAAAAGTCTGGGGGTGGAACCTAAGGCCAAGTAATAATCCTCCTCCCTCTCTAAATGTTACAATAAAAATCTACGAAGGTGATCAAAATGAAATAATAAAGAACCCTACGATATTATCTTCAAATGCATCAAAAAAAGCAGCAATAAGTTTTGTCGATTTAAAAAGCAAAGAAGACGCCATAGGTTTAGTAAGTTTTTCAACAATAATTAGATCTTTCCATAACTTAACGACCTCAAGTGTAGATATCAAGGATGCAATAGATAAAACAACATTTAGTGGAGGAACAAACATAACTCTAGGCATATTAAATGGAACAAATCACTTGATTACAAAAGGATCTATAAATAAAGAAAAAATAATCATACTTCTTACAGATGGACAAAATGACGATGGTCCTGAACCAGTAATAGCCGCAGCGAACTTCGCAAAAAGTCAAGGAATAACTATATTTACAATTGGTCTAACAAATTTTGTTAATGAAGATGTTTTAAAAAACATTTCAACAAAACCAGAATATTACTATTTCTCTCCAGATGGTTCAGGACTTGAAGAAATATATGATAAAATATTGCAAACAATAAACACTGAAGTTGCAAGTGAATTTAAGTCCACTATGGAATTATGTTATCACGGACCCCAGACTATGCAAGAAACGATGAACAAATTTAAAGATAAAAAAATACACCTTTATTACATAAATAAACCAGAAGGCCTTTGTATAAACGATTTGATGTCTCATAATTTTACAAAAGAAACAGGAGGAAAATTTTATAGTTATTCTGAACAGCCAGGAGTAAGCGAAATAATTGTCGATCTAGCAAACACCATAACAAACAATTATGCTTCAGCATCAGCAACAAATTATCTTCTCATCGTTTTCTACAACAAAACAGAAACTTATTCAACAAAAGTTTATGACCTTCCAAAAAAACCATATGAAACAAAAGCATATACTATCCCCTCTTCAGGAACTCTACCAATAACAAACATAGAAAAAATAGAAGTATATCCTGTTATCGTAACATCATCAGGAAAAGAAATAGTCGCAGATATTCCATCAGATACTTACATAATCTAAGACTCTTTGTCTTCTAGTTTTATAATTAAAAAATAAAAATAAAAATAAAATTGTTTTTATTTATCTACAGTGTGAGCAACAAGGCATCAATAATTTAAGTACCCCTTTTATCACTAAAAGTATTCCGATTAACATCCACCAGTCAGAAAATGGCCAGTAGGAATTTATCAAGAAGATGATACCAATTATAAGGCAAACAACAGCGTGGCACTTAGGACAAGCGCCCATGCAACATGTTCCGCAGCCATCCTTCATGCTCTTCATATCTCCTTTCATTTTGCACCTCCTTTTCTGACTTACTCAAGTTTTATCGATATTTATACCTTATTGTTTGAGTATTACTAAAATTTACAAACCAAGCAAACCAGTTATGACAAACTTTAAAACCTATAACTTCTAATCATTTTTGATCTGTTCTTGCTGTGCAGTTCCTCACTTCGTTGCGGACTTGCTCGCTGTGACAGACAAAAAGCCCGGATGGCCCAGCGGTTACGGCGCGGGATTGCTAATACAGTGCTATAAAAATAGCACTATACTAAAAACTAGCAATTCTGGAGCAAAAACCATATAAGTCACGGGCGGCAATAAGTAGATAGAAGATAAGGACAAAGGAAACGCCAAGGTGGGACAGCGGTTACTCCAAGTGGTTGCTAACCACTCTTCACGCAAGTGATTCCCAGGTTCAAATCCTGGCCTTGGCGTCCTTATCTCTTTTTCTTGTGACTGCGAAATTACAAGTGACATTTATATGCTAAGATTTGGCTTATTTTTTATGACACAGAATAACGAGACAATTTCAACCTTCCAATATATATCTCAAAATAAGGATGCTATAAACAGCTTAAAATTGCTCCTAAAATGCTCGCTAATGAAGAATAATTTCTTCCCTAATGATTTTCTACATCATATTAATGGAGGTGTTAAATATGGAGGCAAAAGAGGCTAAAACTAAGCCAGAACCTAAAAAGAAGGAACTTGCTAAGCGAGACTATAAGCGATATGCCAAAGATGTAAAAGATCAGGCAATCGAGCTTCATAGAGCAGGTAAGAAACCTAAAGAGATTGTGGTTCAGCTTAATGGCCCTAAAATAAAAGCGATAAAACGCTGGATTAGACGCTACGAAAAGTTGCGCTAATTATTTTTTTGGAAGTTTTTAAGAACGCAAAAGTAATTCTATCATCTTCGCATCTAATTTCTCCATAATCTCTTTATATAAAATATGTAAGGACTCGTAAACTGAATAATAATTGTTAGAAAACTTCATCAATCGATCTGATTTGTTAACTTTTCTTCCTATTGGCGTTAAGTTAAAAATTATCGGTTTGTTTGGATCTTCATAGAACTGCATTTTTTTATCGTAAGCGTCAATTATCCTAGATTCTTTATTTGCTGCGGTAACCGTGTATATTCTATCATTTCTTTCGTCATACTTCCATCCTTTCTTTGCATTTGAATAAATCCATACATTGAAAAAGTCTTTATTAAAATAATGTTCTCTTTTATTTCTTATAGGGTTTCTAAGATAATAAATATAGAATCGAGTATAATATTTTAATAATGCTTCTAAAAAATCAGTCTCACCATAATCTTTGTAAAGATTGCTTCTTACAGGATTTGGTAGAAATATAAGTTCTAATATTTTCTCTTCTTCTTTTGTGAATGGTGTTGTAAGTTTTTTGTTATAGTATGTAAAGAACGGCGATAAGCTAAACTTATACATTGTAAATAATTTCTTAGGTCGGTTGTTTTCACGTTTTCTTTTTTCTGTCCATTTTTTAGTAGATAAGAAATTGGTCCTTATCCAAACCTTATAGCATTTATCGATTGTGTTGTCGTTCAACTTTTTTCTTTTATTGTGAACCTCTTTTCTTTTTGACTCTTGTTCATGTTTTGATATTCTGTGAGTCTGTATATTCTCCTTGTATTGATCTGGTTGAAGTAAACTAAATGCACTTGGCTGATTATGATAATCTAAAAAGAAAATCCATGCAAGTTTACGACATTCAATTCTATCGTTTTGATCATCACCTCTAATTAACTTTATTCCTAAGTTGTCTCTTTGCTCTTTAGTTAAGTTTTCTATTTCTTCTGTTTTTAGGTATGTCATTTGATATTTACTTTTATGTTATTTAGTAAATAAATAACTAATAAATACTATTTAAATTTTATTATCATTATGATGGATAAAACAAGAAGACCGAAAAAAATACGATGTAACCTCTGTGGTCATGTCTGGTATTCGAGACTTGAAAGAATGCCTGCCAATTGTCCACGATGTAAGAGATACGATTATAGGAGGAAAGATGCAAGACACTAATCAAATCGATCCTATTAAAGAAGCTAAAAAATTGCTTGAAGTCTGCATTAAGAAAATTGATATTTTTATGTTTGAAAATAAAATTGAACAAAAAAACGAGGTAAAAAATGGCGCAACTACTGAAAATTAGCGGACTTTCTATTAAGAATTATAAGGAGGTTGTAAAAAATGCCGAGACAATATAGCGAAGCTGTTATGGTGCGCTGTGCTCAATTGAGAATGCGTGGCCATAGTTACAGAGAGATAAAGCAAGAAATAACTCGATACGGAACAGTATGTCCTGGATCAAAGGCTATTCGAAGATTTACCAGAGCATACCAAACTGTTCTAGTAAACATTGCTAGAAGTGTATCTCCGATGCTTCAACATGTACCGCAACTTATAGCGGCACGTTAAGCTTATTTTTTTTACAAGATGGAAAAACAACAAATCGAGCTGGAGCAGGATAACAAAATGACAGAAATACAAAATAAACATAGAGAATGGTTGAAAGAATATGAAAGGCAGAGATACCTCAAAGGCATTAGAGATGGAAATACGAATAAGACTTGGGAGACAGATTATAGAGATGAGAAGTACGATCCTTCTATTAATTTAATAGGAATTAGTCCTAAAAAAATATTTATTGAATTTGATGAAGAAAGTAGAGATAAACAAAACAAAGGTAAAAAGTCAAGTAAAGAACAAAGAGAAAAATGGGTAGATCAAACAATCGCAAAAATCGAGAAGGATGAGCTGGGTTATGAGTTACACGATCATCAAGGCAAATGCAGACATATTGTTTTATCCTCTGACACAGATTTAACAAAAGAACAGAAAGAAGCTATAATAAAATATTATGTTCCTTCAGAATCATTCGAGTTTGCAGACCTTAGTTTATGTGGCATTCATCTAGTAGCAGTTCCATTTGTCGAACATTGGAAATATGGAACAATGAAAGAAATGGCAAAATCTCAACAAGGATTATTTATTGATGTAAATAAGATTAAAGAGAAAGATTTCATTGTCCAAAAGTCCTCAGGCATCACTGCTGAGATTGTTTCTAAAATAAAGCTTAGCGATTTAGCCTTGGAGTATGGGGCGCAAAAAGGCAAAGGAACTCCTAACTATCATTGTTGTTTCCACGATGATAAAACCCCTAGTTTAAGTCTGGATGACAAACGTGGTTTCTTTAAGTGTTTTGGTTGTGGTAAGGAAGGAAATATAGTAGACTTTGTTTCTGAAGCAGAGAATATTAGCAGAGAAGAAGCTGTTAATAAACTAATTGAAAGGGCAGGAATATCAAATTTTGCTTTAACTGATGATCCAGATACAAGAGTTAAGATAAAACTTCCTAAATCGGGTAAACTAGTATCAATATTTGCTCAAGAGGTTGCTGATGTTCTCAAAGATAAAAATCTTCTATTTTTTAGGGCTGATTCAAGAGAGGTTGTGGAAATAGGTAAGATAAAAAATGAGAAAGAACAAAAATACACGGGTTTTCTTCCAGTTAGACCAAGCAGATTTATTACATTAGCTGAGAAGTTCATAATTCCAGGGAATTTATCAGCTGTAAAAAAAGACGAGGAGATCATTCTTGAGTTTCAACCTAAGTCTATGACTTCTGATTTGGCAAATATCTCTCTACAATCATATATTTTTGAAGAAACTTTATTAAACATAAATAGAATATTTACTGTTCCTCTTCCCATAATCTATAATGGTAAACTTACATTCCCTAAAACTGGCTATGATATTAGGTTTAAGTCATGGCTTCCTTATAATTCTCCAAAAATAATAAATCCTGAGATGAGTTTAGAAGAGGCGAAAGAAATTATCTACGAGATACTAAAAGAATTTGTTTTTAAGAGCAATCAAGATTATATTAATGCTATTGCTGGTTTAATAACTCCATTCCTAAGAGGATTATATTCTCGATTTAATTGTAGAACTCCTGTTTTTTTCTATACTGCTAATAGAGAAAGAGCTGGTAAAGATTATCTCGCTGGAATTACAGGTCTTATATACGAAGGAACCGCTCTGGAAGAACCACCGATATGCAATTCAGAAATGAAATGGACTTCTGATGATGAACTTAGAAAAAAGATATTATCTGCTTTTATAGCTGGAAGAAAACGATTGCATTTTGCAAATAATAAAGGTTATTTAGATAATGCCGTATTTGAAGCTATAATTACCTCGGAGAAATACTCAGACAGAATTCTTGGTAGAAATGAATCTCCCATATTTGACAATGAACTTGAATTTAGTTTGTCTGGAAATGTTGGAATTGGATTTACTCCTGACTTGGCTAATCGTTCTAGATTTGTAAGATTATTTTTGGAAATAGAAGATGCCAATGCTAGAAAATTTGAAAGACCTAACTTACATAGATGGGTTTTGGATAATAGAGAACTAATTCTATCTGCTATATATGCCCTTGTTAGAAATTGGATTGAAAAAGGTCGTTTGGATGGAAGTATAAATTTTGCGAGTTTTCCTGAGTGGGCAAAAATATGTGGTGGAATAATGGAAGCAGCAGGGTACGAATCACCTTGTTTTCCTGATAGGGAAAGCATAACTCTCGGTGGAGATTCTGAAACAATGGACATGAAATCTCTCTTTGAACTTTGCTATGAAAGAAAACCAGACACGCCTATGACAAAATGGGAAATAAAGCAAATAATTGAAGCTGAAGACATTTTTTCCTATTTGGACTTTACTAAACGTTCAGATCAGACGAAATTCGGGAATAAAGTAAATAAATTTGTAGGGAGAGTCTTGTCGGACATTAAAATGCTAGTTAAGGATAGCTCTGTAAGATCTTCAAGACAGGAGTATATCTTCACAAAAGAGAAGGCAGACCCTGATAAATCCAAGATTTTCGGGAATTTTCATAAAAATGGTAACCTTGGAAACCTTCACAACCTTTTACCTATTGACAAAGAAAAGTCTGACGATTTTACTAATGGGCATTCCAATACGTTACCAACGTTACGAAGGTTACCTAATACAGAAGATAGTGATTCTCAAAATGATAAGAGTGAAGAGGAAAAAGGAGTGTTAAATGGAAAAGATTGAGATAAATGATGATTTTAAGAGAACTTTAGATCTGATAGTGAAGACTAACAACTCGTATTTAGTCACTGGCAAAGCAGGAACAGGAAAGTCTACTTTGTTAAAGTATTTTGTAGGTCATACAAAAAAGAACGTCGTAGTAGTTGCTCCTACTGGCATAGCTGCTTTAAATGTTGGAGGACAAACAATTCATTCATTTTTTAGATTTCCTCCTAAAGTTTTGGATTATACAGATATTAAAAGAGTGTATAATTCTATCATTAGTCGCATTGACACTATAATAATCGATGAGATTTCTATGGTTAGAGCAGATATGTTTGATGCTATTGATGCCTTTATGAGACTTAACGGCAGAGATTCTAATAAACCATTCGGTGGAGTTCAAATGATACTTTTCGGAGACTTATATCAACTGCCTCCCGTTGTAGAGAATGAAGTTGGTGCTTTTTTGAAACATATTTACAAATCACCTTATTTCTTTGATGCAAAAGTTATGGGTCATTTTCCTTTAGAGATTATTAATCTTACAAAGGTTTACAGACAAAAAGATGCTAGTTTTATAGAACTATTAGATAAAGTTAGACTTGGAGAGATAGATTCTGCGACTTTAGAATTAATAAATAAAAAAGTAAATTCTAAACTTGTAGGAGATGATTTTGTTACATTAACACCAACTAATAAGGTTGCTAGTGCCATTAATCAGGATAGATTAAATAGACTGGCTGGAAAATTATTTACTTACAATGCAAAGATAGAAGGAGACTTTAATTTAGGAGTCTCGAATCTTCCTGTTGATTTGGAGATTAGCTTAAAGAAAAATGCAAAGGTCATCTTTGTTAAGAATGATTCTAGGGGGAGATGGGTTAATGGGTCATTGGGAAGGATTGAAGAATTAGGGAAAGATTTTGTGAAAGTAAAATTAGATGAAGATAATTCTATTGTAGATGTAACTGGATTTGATTGGGAGAAAATAAAATATGAGTATGATTATAGTACTAGAAGAATAGTCGGAAAAGTAATTGGAAAGCTTAATCAAATTCCATTAAAACTTGCGTGGGCATTAACAATACATAGATGTCAAGGACAAACACTAGACAGAGTTCACATTGATATATCGAGTGGCACTTGGGAATATGGTCATGTCTATGTTGCCCTAAGTAGATGCAGAACTCTTGAAGGCATAAGCTTAGAGAATAATATCTGGATGAATGATATTAAAGTTGATTTTAGAGTATCTGAATTTTTGGATAACGCATTAAACAAGTCTAATAATTCTAATGATGAGGTTGGAATTCACAAATATTTGGAGGATAAGAAAGATGGTAACTAATTCTTACTCTCTCGAAGATGATTCATATTCCTTTGGGGTGCTGGAGAAGGTGAGCGCCATCACCTTACACCTCCAATGTGTTCTTACTCCAGCATTCCTTAGGAAGGAGGAAATAAAAACTTATGGAGGTAACAATGGTTAGCTTTACTGAGTGTATGCAAACTGCTTTCGGTGATGTAGTAATTGGATTGTTTATTTATTCTGGTTTGGCAACTGTGCTAATTATTATTTTAGTTGCCATACTTTTCAAAGTCTTAAACAAAGACAATAAAACGGAGAGCATAAACAATGAACGAAAGAATTGAGATTATAGGTATCGTGAAAGAAATAAAGTATCGGCATAAAGTGTTTGAATATAATTATCCTACGTGCGGTTTTATTTTAAAAGATGGCACAACTATATTTTGTGACGGTTTTATTCCTACAATAAGAGTAGGATGGAAAGTTAAAGTTGTTGGAGAATGGAGTAAGGATAAAGATAATTTTTTAGAAGCTGCGGAAGTTGAGCGTTATGACCAAAGAAAAGAATTTAATTCTAAAGATAAACAAACTAAACTCTTCGGATTAGAACAAAATGAAAATCCCAAAACGTCTTAAAAGAATAAGCAGTAAGATGAGAAGAGCTTCGACTAAACACAATCTCTTAATTAAAAGAATCGGTAAATATAGATATTGTGAACTTCAGAACAAAATAATTATAGAGTTCATGGAAGCTCCTGCAATAGAAAAGAAAGCTAAGTTAATAGGTGCTATATGTGAAAAGAGAGGTTATAGATTCCTTCCCATATCGTTTAGCGAATTTAACAAGAATCTTGATGTAGTAATTGATAAGATTAACTCACTCAAAGATGTCGCTCAACCATCCTCTAATCTTATCTAACTGATTCTTATCTTTAATAAATGCTGAAGAGATGTAATGTTGTTGTGCTGTCTTTAGAGTATGTCCCATATGCCTCGTTATCTTTACTTCATCTTTGTTTAAAGCTATAAGATAGTTCTCGTGAGTCTTACGCAGATTATGGACTGAGAAGTCTGAATAATCTTTAATGCTTTGATCTTTGCATACTCTTTTCATTAGTTGTATAAGATGTTGTATGGTTGGGAAGCTAAGAGTATCTTGTTCTTTAAGATTGTCTGATGCTTTCCACTGCCTAAGAAACTTAGTAGAGTAAGAAGATAAGTGGCAGTATCTTTGTACTCCACCTTTTGGTTTTAAGATAATGATTTGTTTGTTAGCAAAGTCTATATCTCCAATCTTAACATGCTTGGCTTCTTTGTAACGCAGTCCAGTAAGCATAAGCATCCAGTAATAGTTGCGCCACTCTGGATTAACAGCGTAGATAAACTTCTCCCACTCATCAGGATTAAAGAAGCGAACCTTGTTTTCTTTTTCCCTATACACACCTTTCTTTTGATACTTAGATTTTGTTTTAAGTGCTTGTCTAAGTTTAACTAAATCTTCTTCTGAAGCTGTGCTTAATATGTTTTCAACATCCATTTTAGGTTATAAAAAATTAAACAACTGTTTAAGTTTATGATTCAAAAAAATAAATAAAGACTCTATTTGTTTAATTTTTATATTAATAATTAAAGACTATTGTTTATATAATTTGACCATTTGCCGTCGACAGATAGTCTGTTAGAGAGTTTGCGCTAGGGCTAGTAAAAATTTACACTTTACCCATATATATGTTGGAAACAGGGTTCTTTTTTATTCGATACGAATAATATGATTAGCTTAGCTAACATTAACTTCTCTAATCAATTTTGTCGGAAGAATAATTAAAAACATTGTAGAGTATTTAATTTTATGATAAAAGAGAAAAAAGGATTCAACAGGAGAACGATATTTTATAACGATGAGTTTAAGGAAGAGATGGAAAAGTTCTTTGGTTACATAAACTTAGACCAAGAGTTAGATAGTTTGAGTAAGAACAAAGCTCAAAGATTTTCTGTTGCAGTAAGAAAACTCATTATAACTTATAATAAAAAGTTTGGGGATAGGTTAACGGAAAGAAGTAAGGAAAGAGACAAGGGTATAAAGGAAGGTGTTAAGAAAGCTACTGGCTACTATTAAGATGAACTCGCCAATACTTTTACAAATTAAAAAGAAAGAAACTGTTCCGAGTAGAAGACAATATCGGCATCATTATCGAAGCGATTGGAAAACTAAATGCACTATTGACTATGAGCAATCAAAGCAACTCTTTAACTCTATTGGGGGTGGACCAATAATAACGGAGGCACAGATGGCTAAACTTATAGCTGAGAACTTCGGAGATGGTGAGTATATGTGCATCGCTATAAAGAAAGGAAGAAGAGGCATGTGGAATTTTCTTATGTTAAAGATTGACAATGGTTGGTTTGTTAGAATAGAAAGAACAACTCGAAAGATAGCGAGAAACCCAGATAAAGAAAATAGAAAGGGACCATATCCTTACTTGCAATCAGCACAGCCAGTTTACAAAGCACATAAGTTTGAGAGTTATGAAATGAAGAGTGATGATGAATTAAAAAATATTAATAATAATTTTGAAATAACCGAAGACAATTTGGTCTGGTAATGAGATACAATTATATAGAATAATCATTTTTCATAATTATGAAAATATTAATAACTGTAAAAACTGGAAAAGGTTCTAAATCCACTAGAAAGGAAATTGACAAGACCGTAGATGTTCTAATTGATACGGCACAGATTCTTCAAAAGAAGTTAAAAGGATTTAAGGAAGGTAAATGTAAGATTTATCAAGATGGAACTAGTATGACTTTAAAAAGATAATTTAGAAACTTTACACGCTTTAGCTAATTTTTCTAATTCTTTTTCTTCTTTAAACTCAAATTTCTGAATTATGACTCTGGCTAATTTCTTTCTTAACTTATAGGAATTTCCCCAATCAGAATAAGCAAACCACCCCTGCAATTTTTCCAGTAGAATGCTTCTTGGCAGATAACCTTCTTTGTATTCTTTTTCGAATTCTTTCAGTCTGTTTAAGAAGATTTTCACATTTCTTTTTCTAACTAGCCTATAATG
Source organism: Candidatus Woesearchaeota archaeon (assembly GCA_964366325.1). Lineage (GTDB taxonomy): Archaea > Nanobdellota > Nanobdellia > Pacearchaeales > GW2011-AR1 > UBA73. The sequence goes on from CAYITD010000002.1 coordinate 13,966, forward strand.
ATAAAATACTTTGAATCCTAATAGATTAACTCCCTGATACATTGAATAAATCTTAGATTTTTCTGGATGAAGTTCTAATCTTAGATTCATAAGATATTTTCCAATCTTATCCTTACAATCTTCCAGAACTCTTTTATCTCTATGCAAGATTACAAAATCGTCTACATACCTTAGATAATATTTCATCTTCAATCTTTTTTTAATAAATTGATCTAAATTATTTAGGTAAAGATTAGCAAAGAATTGTGATGTCATATTTCCCAAAGGCATACCTGTTCTGTCGTTATCAAAGTTTTTTAATATAGTATTAACTAGCCACAAAACTTTATCGTCTTTAATTTTCTTAGCGATGACATCTAAAAGAACTTTTTGATCTACTGAATCAAAAAAATGTCTTATGTCTGCTTTCAGAACATAACCTTTAACACTATTATTATCAAAAGCATTTTCTATTTTTGTTCCATTTTTGCTAACCTTTTTTTTAAAATAGTCATATCTTGTAAGTGCTGTTGTCGTTCCCTTTTTTAATCTGTTTGCGTAAGTATCAAAAATAAAAGTTTTGTCAAATATTGGTTCTAAAATATTGACAACCACATGATGAACTACTCTATCTCTGAATATCGATTTTCTTATAACTCTTGTCTTTGGATCATGGATTGTAAATTTAGTTAGTGGTTCTGGTTTATATCTAAGAGTTTCTAAATCTTTTTTTAATTCTAATAAGTTCTTTTCTAAGTCTTTTTCAAACTCTTTAACATAAAACTTTTTAGGTTTGTTCTTTTTTGCTTTATAGAATGCTTTTTCTAAATTATCATAAGAACATAACTTGGGATACAAGTTCTTGTAGGTTTTCATGGTAATATTATACCCTGGCTTGCTTGGGATATTCGACCGTCAGCATTAGAGTTGACCAAATTCCTGTTCCTAGCGTTCAAATCGGAATTCCTGTTCCGAATGAGCACACGAGCTGGCTTATCCATAATCATTATTCACTGCAACTTGAGCGTTCGCGAAAGGGCTTCCCACACACCTTTTATAGCTACCAGCTATTGTTGCTGTATTTTATCGGCTTTCGCCTTATGGATAAGCTGTAACCCAAGTTGACGCTTTCACTAGCCTATTCTGGGAATAGGTTTCCTCACGTCAAAGCCAGGGTATTGTAAAATTGAAAAAGCGGTTTAAAGAATTTATCGTGCTGGATAATACACAAGAGATACACAATTTGATGTACCGTGATATTATGTATTCACTTTATAGTTACACTAATAGAAAGGTTTATAAAGTACGATTTCACACTATTTTACAAGATGAAACAAAAACTAAGTATTACGATAGAAGAAGAAACTATTAAATTGTTAGACGATGTCATAAAAGGTGGAGTATTTAGAAACAAATCTCATGCTATTGAGTTTAGTTTAAATAAAATATTGAAGGAGAAAGAAAATGGCCAGTAAAAAAGATACATTACAGGATAAAGTTCAAGGACTATATAGAAGAATTAGTCAGGACTTTTATTTAAACAGAGATGACTTTGAAGCTAATGGGCAGAGATATAACTCGGCTTTGCTTTTTGGAACATTAACAGAATTGAGCAGAGGAAATATGCTTTTATTTGGAGAGTATGGTGGAGGTAAAACAACTTCAGCGGAATATCTTAACGCAGTGTTCAATGGTTTGCCATTAGATTTAGTTAAGAGAGTTGCAATTAGGGGTAATCCTCAATTAACCGAAGAAAAAATGGTGGGAAGACCCCATTATGGTAAAATGCACAAAGGAGAGGAAGATGTTGTTTGGCAACATTTTGTAATGATTGGACCAAAGATATTTGATGAATTTAACAGAATTCCAGAATCTAATCAAGCAGTTGTTCTTAACGGAGTTGATAGAGGAGAATGGAATTACTTAAATGACTTTGTATCAACTGGAAGACAACCATTTTTCGCAACTTGTAATTATGCTGATAGAGGAAACAATGGTTTAATTCCTCCAATTTTAGATAGATTTGATGTTTCTGTTGAAGCTGGATTTCCAGGGGTGATGAATGCTTTACACATTGCTCAAGATTATCATAATGATAAAGATCAAATATTAAAAAATCCTGAACTTACAAGAAAAGCTTTAGATATTCTTACTTCTGGAAAACCTTATGAAGAAACACAAAGAGAATTAGAAGTGATAGTTAAACAGCAAGAGGAAAGATTAAGAGATTTTGGTTTTTCTGTTTTGAATGCTGAAGATAAGGTTGGGATTGAGCAAGGTATTAGAGGAGTTAAATTAGATAGAGATGCAGAGCAATATTTTGCTTTCTTGGTTGCAGAAATGAATTCTTCTCAAAAATATGGTCAGAAGAGAAGTATTGATAATCCAGAAGGAGATAAACAAAACGGTTTATACTTGAATGCAACTTTTGTAGGAAGCGGTAGTAGAAGAGAAGAAAAATCTTTAGTAAGATATGCAAAATCATTAGCTTGGTTGCAAGGAGAAGGCGAAGTTAACTTAGATCACATTAGTCAAGTCGCTCCATACATTTTATGGCATAGAATAAAATGGACTCCTGAAACAGAACAATCGTTTAAAGATTCTGATAGAAAAGATCCATTAGATTTACACATCGCGAAAACACTTTTACAAGAAGGTACTCAAGAAATGCCTGGTGTAAAGAAAAGATTTGCTGAAAGTCAAGCTAACTATCAAAGAGTAATTGATTTGGCTGGACACGGTAAAATGGAACAAGCAATACAAGAAGCTAAAGATTTCTATGCTGATGGAAGAGGTCATCCTATTTTCTTAGACACTGTTAAAGATTTAGGAGGTAAATAGAATGCCTAATCCAAGATTCCTACAAACTGCAGAACGTTGGATGAATAAAGAAGTTCCTGCGGATGCTAATAAACCAGTAAAGCCTAAAGCTTCCCAACCTACAAATGTTGCTACTGTTTTTCCTGATAAAATCAAAGATATATCAATCTTTAGTTATGATGGACAACACGCACAATTTTATCAAGAACTAATTGCAAAAGCTAATGAATTATTTAGGGGGACTCAGGCAGAGATTCCTGTTGGTAGAGATGGGCAAGTTGAGAATATGTATTCTTTGAAAAGATTTGGTTTAATAACAGCAGTATATAATAATCCTCAGTTAAGAAGTCATAACTTATGGCCAATAACACCAATTCAATCGGAACACTTATTGAAAGAAGGAGTTTTAACCAACAATGAAAGTTATTGGGAAGATTTAGGTTTAGTTTTATATGACACAAGTTCAAAAGGATATAATCCAAAAGAAGCAAAGGCTTTGCATGATTCTCTAAAACAGCATAAACAAGAGTTAGGATTAAGTAAAAGCGATTTAGAAGCAAGATTAATCATAGTTAGTCCGGGACTAGAAAAAGATTCTAGTATGCCCCATGGTGTTAAACCAATTATTTTACCGGGCGTAACACAAGCATATACTCATGAAGTTTTACAAAAAGCTGGAGAAGATCCAAACTTTGAAGGTTATGGTTTGAAAGGTGGTCTTCCATTAATTAAACAACTTGAGAAAGGCGATAGAACTTTGTATATGCCCGATGAGACTGAAGACATTGGATTGCGTGTGCTCTTTCGGGACAGGTATTCCGATTTGGACGCTGGGGACTGGAATTTGGTCGACTCTGATGCTGGCGGTCGGGTAAATTTTGCGCCGCAGGCGCCATCGCAAAAAAAATAAGGAGCTAAAAATGACAAATGAAAGTTTAAAACAAACAATGAGAAAAGAATGGCAAAGGGCTAGAAAGAGATTTCATTATCCTCAATTGCCACAGCCAGAACTAGTTGATAACATTCCTAACGGTTGTATTGATATAAAGAATTTAGAAATAAAAGTTAGTGAACCATTTATACAAGGATTTGAACAGCATGGGATCGGAACTGAAGAAGCAATGAATGAAGTTTTAACTCATGAACTAACTCATTTTATGAAATTTCCAGGTAGCGTTCTTAATGTTCTTAGATTACAAAAATCCGCACAAGGTTTAACTGACGGCCATAAAGCAAGTGAATTAAGAGCAGCATTTACCGAAGCTCAAACAAATCTTTACATGACACAAGAAGTTCAACATCCAGCAACAGCTAAAATGAGAAAGGCTTATGGCTTACAAGAAGGAGATTCAGGGGGAAGAGTATTATATGGTTTGTATCAAGAAGTTTCAGGACAAGATTTTGGTGTTGAATTAACAAAAGAAGAAAGAGGATTAGTTGGAAAATTAAAAGATATTGATTTCCTGGATAAAAAAGAAGAAACCTCAAACTTTAGAAGATTTGTTCAGGTAATGAAAGATTATCAACCTCCTCAACAAAATCAAGACGAAAAAGGTAAAGGTCAAGGAAGCGGACAAGGTGAAGGAAGAAACTCTAACGATCCCTGTTCTGGAAACGAAGAGGGTTTTGAAGGATTTACAGATAATCAAGTCAGAGAAGGACTAAAACAATTTGCTCAAGAATGTTCTACACCTCAAGAATATGAAGACATTGTTAAACAAATATTAAATGAAGATGCGGAGAAAGGAGAAAAACAGCAAAGACAACAGGCTCTAGGAAAGAAAGCTGGAATTGGAAGAAGCATAACAGAACTAGCTGATAATTTTTACACAGCATTGGCTGAAAGATATACAATCCCTATCAGAAAAAAACAAATGCATAAGAATGGAAGTTTATATCCACATAGTCATACTCCTTTTGAATTTGGAGATTCAATCACAGAAGTAGATGCTTTTAGTACTCCTGGAATTTTACCTGGAATAACTAAGAAATGGGTAAGAAAAGAAGGAGAGGTTCATGGAAATGATGAATCAGTTCCAGATAGTTTTATTATTGTAGATAATTCGCCAAGTATGTTTGAATCAAAAGGAGACGAAGTTATATCCCCGTCAAAGAGAATTTATTCGCATATTGTTGGAGCAACTGCCGTATCAAATGCTTATCTTGCAAATGGGTCGAGAGTAGCAGTTTATAGTTTTGGAAGTAACGATCATTTAACAAATCCAACTAAAGATAGAAAAACAGTTCACAGTGAATTAAGAAGATATTCTACTGGTGGTGGAACTACATTTAATCAAAGATTCTTAGAAGGTGTTTTGGGGCAAAGCCAAAGAGAATTTGATATTAGCGTTATTTCTGATATGGAAATTAGCAACTTAGATGCTTTTGTTCAAACAGTTTTAAGCATACCTCAAACACATAGAATTCATTTGCTATATACAGAAAATAATGGTTACGTTGCTAATTTAAGACAAACTTTTGGAAGCAGAGATAACGTAGCAATATTACCTTTAACATCTGATTCAGATATAGAAAAAGTCACAATGGGGGAATTAAAGAAATCGGTTAAATAAAATGATAAATAAAAGATTTTTACAAACAGCTGAAAGATGGATGAACAGGGAGGCTCCTGAAGATACTGGTAGAAATCCTGCGAAACAAAAGCCTGTTCCAACTAGTATACCTATACAATTTCCTACTAGCGTGAATAGTTCTTCTCTTTTAGAATACGATGATTTTGGGAGAGAATTAATTACTAAATCAAATGAAAAATTTAAAGGAACTAAAGCAGAAATTCCAATTAAAAATGGTGGGTTTCTTAAAGGAAGAAGTGAGGGAGAAGTTCCTAATATGTATGTCGCAAAGAGATTGGCATTGATTACAACAATAGCAAATGATCCACAACTGAGAAGTGGAAATCTATGGCCTATTACTCCATTGCAATCCGAACTTTTATTTAGAGATGGAAAACTACCCAAACCAGATAAATACTGGGAAGACTTGGGGCTTTTGTTGTATGATACAAGTCCTGATGGATATAATCCGAAGGAAGCAAAATCTCTATATGATAGTTTAACACACCATAGACAAGATTTTGGGTTAAGTCAGTCCGATTTATCTTCACGATTATTAGTGGTAAATGCTGGTTTAGAAGTTGATGCTTCTATGCCTCACGGAGTCAGACCTATTGTAATTCCCGGAGTTAGTCAGATTTATTATCCTAAGATGTTAGAAAATACGGGCAGTAATTATAAGTTTGAATATGGTTTAGATAACGGAGTTCCAAAATTTGATGAAACTGGAAAAGGAAAAAGAACAATTTACATGCCAAGTGAAACTCAAAATATAGGACTTCGTGTGCTCATTCGGTACGGGGGTTCCGATTTGGACGCTGGGGACTGGGATTTGGTCGACTCTGTTGCTGTCGGTCGGGTAAATTTTGCGCCGCAGGCGCCATCGCAAAAAAAATAGAGACCTTACAGCATAATTTTCTTAATTCTTTTTCCTTTGTTTGATAAGCGGTAAATAATACCCTTAACCCCGTGCTCTTTTGTAGGATTAAGACATTCTGCGTATCCTCTTTCAGCTAGCCATTTCAAAGCCCTAGAGGTTTCCCTTAGAGTTAAAGTTTTTCCTTCCTTACTTTGTTCAACACTCTTGTTCACTTTTCTTGTTATCTCTGAAACCATAAAAGATTTTTCTTCTAAAGCAAGAAAAATAAGCTTATGTTGGCGTCCGCGAAATATCTCGGCTCTTTCGATTTCTAACTCCCTTTGCATACCTTTTGCGTATCAAAACATTTTTATATAACAAGATACACATTAGATACACAATAAGATGGAAAGAAAATTAGCCATTATTTTAGTTGTAGTGTTTTTTATAATTGGATTGGGAATTGGTTATTTTATAAGTGGAAATAAAGATATAGTTTCTTATGAATCAGGACAGAACTCTGTTTCTTTTGTTGTTGAAGATTATGATGGTTTGATGGCTAGTGTTTATCCTTTCAATTGTAGAGAGGAATACAAAATAAGATACGGTTCAGATGGAACGTGTGAAATAACCAAAGTTACAACACAAACTGACAGAGGATTCATTGCAGAATATGGTTGTAGATGTTGGGAGGAAAAATAATATTATTAATAATGAATGCTGAACAAAAGAACTTAATAAAAGAAGTAAAGAAAGATTGTTTAGAACTTAAAAGGAAGGGCGATCTTACTGAGTTCGGTAAAGGAGAGCTATCAATTATTAAAAGAATACAAGGGTTGGAGGTAAGATGAGCTATTTACTACTTTCATTTAACATTTGTGAAAAGATAAACTTAATAATAAACAATATCCTAAAATCAAGATGAGAAAAGTAGCTGTATTTTTGTTTTTTATGTTTCTGTTGAACCTAACTTTCGTTATGGCAAGTGAACAATCTTCTTTTGTTTTAGATAGGACAGAATCTTTACAAAAGCCAGATATTTTTAGTAATGTACATGACTATACTAGGTATTATTATTCTAGTGGTAATGATGTCGTTAGTCTGGATGTTTTAGAGTTTCAATCAGATAAAGATTTATTGGAAAATATCAATAGAACAATAGAAGATGTCGATTTAAAAAAGACTTTTGAAATAAACGGTAAAAAGTATTTTGTATTCTCCAAAAGCATTGAATGGATAAGCAATAACAAACTTATTCATATAGAATCTGAAAAAGATATATTATCTCTAACAGCAACGGACTTTTTTAATAATCTCTCAGAATTATATCCTAGCAGTTTAGAGAACATAATTCCTATAGAGGATCATTCTTTTTCTACTCGCTCCTTTTCTATTCAATCTACAAGTTTATGTGATGAGTGCGGTGCAGGTTTGTTTAATATTTGTGATCAAAGTGAATGCTGGAGCTTAGGATCTGTTTGTTATTCTGAAAATATACTTGGAGTTACCTCTTGTTATGATGGCTCTTTGTTGAGTAATGGAAACGACGATTATTGTTTGTATAAAGATCAGAGGTTTGGTGGATGTTTAAGAAATGAATATGATTGCGATTCTAGTAACCAATGTTTGGCTGGATTATCATGTGTTGGAAGCTTAACAGGCGAAGATGGATGTTGTAATGTTGATGAAGAGTGGGATGTTGTTAATCATAGATGTAAGCAAGATAGTGATTTTCAAACAAACTTAAACTATACATATGGGAATATAAAATATGGATTGTATAGAGGCAAGTGGGAACAAGGGCCAATTTGCGTTACTTGTCCAGCTTATGTTTGGCATCCTGAAGAAATAGATTATTCAAAAAGACCAGTCTTATTAATACACGGGTGGAGTAATGATGCCGAAAGTATAGAAAACAATCCTAGCAATGAGTGGGGAAATTTACAACAAACATTAGAATCTAAAGGTTATCAAGTTTGGAGATTACAATATGCCCCAGCAAATATGAGTAATAAAAATAATGCTGGTATGATTGCAGATGCCATACAAAATTTATTGTCTTATGGTTATGACCAAAATTACAATCAAATAGATGTTGTTTCACATAGTATGGGTGGTTTAGGAGTAAGAGGATACGTTCAGGGTATTGGTGTGGATAAAAATGGAAATGTTGTGCCTTATGGAAATGATATAAGAAAATATGTGATTATAAGTAGCCCGATGTATGGTTCTTACTTTGCTAATATCATAGATGGAATAAGTGAAACCCATATACTGCCAAATCATCCAGCTTGTCAAGAACTTATAGAATTAAAAAAATTGTACGGAAATAGTGAGGCCACTAGAGATATGGAAATTGGAAGCGATTATACTTGGGAGATAAATAATAAACCCATTAACACAAATGTCGATTATCTAACCATTACTGGAACTCGTACTATGGACAGAGCATTACCTACTTCACCACACCAAGATTTTGATTATTGCTTATCAAACTGGATGGAATTAAATGATGGAGTTGTTTCTGTTCAAAGTTCTAACTTAATTGGAAGTGGTTACCCTATGATTGTTTTGGATAAATTCCATTCCAGCATTAAGTTTTTTGGATTAAATATAGAAGAAGGAATAGACGATTCTGCAAAAGTTGGAAACATAATTGATCTATTCTTAAAGAATACATTAACCAAAAATTCAGTAACTCCATTTTTAGATAAGAATGCTTTTCACGAAGAAGCATATTATCACCCTGCACAATCATCTGATCCATTGCCTTTTGAATTAGTGAATAATGGAGCAGTCATAATTCAAATAAATAAATCTGAAATTAATCTAAATAGTAATTCTCTTAAATTGAACCACACAATCAATCCAACCTTAGGGATAAGTGACTTAGTGGATTTAGAAAGGAATTCTATAACTGGAAGATGGTTTTATAATAATATAGACGAGATATCAAACTCAAGAATTCATTTTTCTAATTTATTAGTAAACATAGGAACGTACAAGCCAGTTGTTAATGGTCATATGCTAAATAATATAATTAATATCCATCAAGCGAGAGTTAATCTTGTCACTCTCAATCTTGATAATGATAGTGATGGATTTGATTTGAAAGAGGTTGGTGGAACAGATTGTAATGATAGTAATATTAATATTAATCCTCAATCAACAGAAATGTGTAACCAAATAGATGATAATTGCGACAACGATGTAGATGAAGGATATGATAAAGGTTCTTCTTGTTTCATTGGTATAGGTGAGTGTAGAGGTGTAGGAATTCAGGTTTGCACTTTAAATGGAATAGGAACCGTATGTAATGCTATTGAACTAAATCCAACAAACGAAATTTGTGACGATAAAGATAATAACTGCAATGGTCAAATAGATGAAAATAATGTTTGTTCTAATTTGTTTAATCTCCACTTAATTAGTCCAGTCAATAAGGTCTACAATGAAAGAAGCATACCTTTGAATTTAACTATTGATGAAATGGTTGATAAGATTACTTATAAAGATATCTTGGGAAGTAATCGAGAGATTAATCTTTGTAAAGATTGCACTGGCTATGGAAACGATAAAAGAAAAGTTGCTTCATTTAGTGATGGTCAACATAACTTAACCTTTAGAGCAATAAAAAATAATTCGATCGTTTCTGAAGTAAATGTTTCTTTTTTTGTTGACTCTAAAGATCCTTCTATTTCATCAACTAAACCACAAAACAGAAAATATACTAATGGTAGTAATTTCTATATAAAATATAGTGAAGATAATTGCCAGTCTATTCAATTATTAATAGGAAATTCACAACAAAATCTTGGAAGTTGTGATTCAAACAGAAACGTCGAAAAATCTTTTAGTCAAAATGTAAGTTCATTTGACGGACAAGAAATTCAATATAAGTTTACTATAATTGATATTGCAAATAATACCGATGAGTCTAGATTAACAGCTGTGAAAGTGGATACAACTTCGCCAGTAATATCTAACCTTCAATCTTTAGTGATTGCAAGGTCTGTTAGTTTCAATATGACTATATTAAATGAAAATAAAGATACTTTTGATATTGTGGAGTATATTGATAATTCTGATTCTAACCCGAGATGGAGAACGTTATGTAGTAGTTTAAAGAATAACATATGTTTTAAGAAAGTCTCCTTCAAAACTGGAAATCATAACATAGTGATTCGAGCAATAGATAACGCAGGCAATAGTGTTAAAAGAACTATGGAATTTATGATTATATAAAGAAACACACCCTATTCATAAAATCTACAAGTTCCATCACTAAATAGTTTTGTTCTAACATCGGGGCATGAAACACATTTATTGTGATAACATAAATTATTTCCCGAACAATATGTCGAAGGAGATTCACAAGGTTGATGGCAATATCCATCTGAACCAGCAATTAAACCATCACTACATCTAGAGTCTTCAACATTGAATTTTTGAGATTCACAATAAAAGTCTTTACAAACAGGATAACATAAACCATCATCTCCTAATACTTCTTCTCTTTCACAATATTGTACACAACTTTTATCTCCTAAGGGATATGAATTGGAATTACAATAAATGTAACTTTGGAAATCATCAATTACATTAATATTGATAGCAATACTATTTTTAGTTCCTTGAATCCATGTGTTTATACCTACAAGATTGCCTTCACTATCAAATAATCCTCCACCACTACTTCCATGATTTGTATAAGCGTCAGAATCAATAGCTTTAAACGCAAATCCATCTCTCATTAACAAGTCCCTAAAGTTTGTTATTGTTCCATCGCTTATTGAAAGCTCTAAAACATTGTTAATCCCTGAAAGTGCAGGATAGCCGATAGCCGTTACTTTTTCTCCTAACTCGAGTTCACTTTTTCTTACTAAAGCAGGAGTATATTGGGAAGATAAGGGTGTTTTAACTTCTAAAACTGCAATATCCAAACCATGAGGAGCGATAAGCACTTTTGAAACATCATATACTTTTCCATCATACGTTCTTATCTTGATATGCTCATTGAGTCTTTGGTAACAATTATCAGTGTAGCTGCAATCTACTACATGTCGATTAGTAAATATTTCCATTAATGAATCATTAGAGAAAAAGACAACGCCAGATCCACTGATACTATTTTCAAAATAACTTCCGTCTTGGTTCTTTCCACTAAAATCATAAGTAACATAGGTTATCTTATTCTTCATCAAGTCTGTATCTGTTTTTACTACATTTCCAGTTATTTCTTCGTTGGGTGCAATAAAGACTAAATATATTATTCCAAAAACTATCACGATTAGAATAAACTTTCCAATGGTTTTCCAAGGAGACTTTTTCTTAATTTCTTCTTCCATTTTAATTACTATCCTAAATAAGTTATACTTTAAAAATATGTCATTTTGTATTGAAGTTAAAGCGAAAAGTCTTTAATATATCAATTTTATTTTAACGTATGAATATTGGTGACGATGAAAGAAAGGAGAACTGTTTAACTTACTTTATTAGAGCAAGAAAAAGAATTAGTGGATTAAACGATGGCTTTGATAAACAATTCTATGCCGATGGCTTAAAAGAGATATGGCAGTCTTTTGATGCTTATCTTGGATTAAATTTTCCTGATCAAAGTAATAAACAAATGAGAGTCAAATTCTGCAAGAACTATCAAACACTTTTTGAACATTGGAGAAAATCAGACGTTTTTAAAGATGCAGTTTTAAGATTAAGAGCTTCTGGTAGGTTATATGATATGTCTCCAATCAATCCTAAAAAAACCATAGAAATAAAAGATATACAAAACTTGTTAGAAATTCTAGAATTCTCGTACAGAGTAAGAAGCAACTTAAATCATGGAAGTAAAGACTTAGAAAGAGAAGATGAAAAAGGAAGAAGAAATAGGGCTTTAGTAGAATTTTCTTTTAAAGCAACCTATGAAATATTAGAAAACACTTTAATGAACGAAAAATTGATTTAGTTAGAATTTAAGCGAACTTTAGAAAAATCTAAATAATTGCCCTTCATGACTTTTTCATGCAAATCGATTTACAAAATAAGGTATTTTGGCATGAGCTTGGAATAGAATCGTCTAATGATCTTAATAAGAATTTAGAAGGATTTTATAAGCGTTATCAGAAAACTTTAAGGGAAATGTATGGTTTTCCTAAAGACAGAGAAAAGTCTGTTAAAGCTTTGAGTTTGAAAGTGCAAAAGGACAAAGATTTTCTTTTAGAAGTTTTTCTCAGCCATCTGGAAAGAAGTATAAGCACTCCACAAATATCAAAGATAAAAGATAGTGACTTTAAGATAGCGCATTTGGGGCATTATTCTAGAACTCTCACTATGAGGCTGAATAAGCTTGACAAAACGGAAAAGATTTACTATAAACCAGAACCTTATCCAAGTCCATTTTACAGAAAGTCAGCTAATAAAATTTGGTTTGTTCTAAAGAAAGGAACTGGGAAGGCGATTAAACTAGGAAGAAGGAAAGGCATCTACAAAAGATACCCCGATTATCTTATCATCATCACCAAGAAGGGTGATCACTGGACACTTAGAAGCTCGTTTAATAATATGAGTGAGAAGAGAGTTATAAAGAGTGTATTCAATTCTAAGAAAATAGTTTTATCAAAAGAGGATAGTATGAAAAATATTTTAGAGAAGATTATCAATGATACTAAAGTAATGATTGTCGATGGTGATTTTGCTAAAGATAAAAAAGAATTTGTTTATAGTTTTTCTTCAAAAGAAGATGCTTTAAACGAATTAATTGAAAACGATTTTAACTTTATTTTTAACAATGAAAAAAATTTAGAAAGTATAAACTTTCTTAGCTTCGTTAAGGAAAATAAAAGTATTTCTCTTAGTATCTTTCCACACAACTTCAATGTTAGGCACATAAAACTTGTTACAACTTCACTAAATCCTAATCAGATATGGGAGATATCAGAATTTCTGAAAAAGAAATACGATATTGAAGAAGACATTTATATCTTAAAGCCAGAAGATAAACCAATAAGATTAAGACACATTTTGGACTCTAATAAGATAAACGAAACTGATTTGTTTATTCTTAAAAAAGAATTAGATCTTCTAAACTCAACTGGGCTTATTACCGTATATTATAAAAAATCTTTTAAGCTTTGTCTTAATAAGGAATGCTTTAATTTTGAAGACAAAAATGTTCTTGATAACCAAAATGAAACTTGCCCTAACTGTAGTCAAAAGCTTTTTAAATTTGGAGCGAGTGGAACAATAAGCCGTAATTCTGGTAAGATAGGAGAATATATCACTAAGGCATTAAAAGCAAGTGGCTTAGAGTATAAGGGTGAAGTCGTAAAATACTTCAACAAAAAGAAAGTAGAATTCTTAAAGTTTACACATAATAAAAATGAATTCTTGTTATATCTTCATGAATCCGGTAGCTTAGAAAAACTAGTCGGTAAGTTTGCTGAGAGAAGTCTACCAGTCATTGTCGTTACAATGAAACAAGATATAGCCAAAGATTTGGAGTTAAATAATTTTACTGCTGCGAAGATGGTTTTCACAAATATATTTTTGGAATATGATTCAAAAAAGAAACTTGATATTGAACCAATTCTTAACGATATAGAAGCAAAAAAATCTAAATGGAGATACGATAATCTTATAGAATCTTTAAGAATTCTTAGATTATTTATTGGAAAGAATTTTGATTTAAACTTACTAGAAGGTAAAACCATTCAGAGGAAGGGTAATCATTTTGAAAGATTAATCACCCATGTTTTAAAAGTTATATCTGGTGCTTGGATTGAACTTGGGCAAGTATATCAAAACAAATCTGTAGCTGATGGTTTAGGTTATTTAAAATCTGGAAATAATAGTTATATCTTAGGTTTCGATGGAAAACTTAAAGGAAATTCTATATATAGTAGAGGGTTAACTGCTACAGAAAGAAGAAATCAAACTAAATATATCAACGATTTTAAGAAACAGGCAAAAGGTTATGGTGGTTTAAAGAGTTGGTTAATAGTTGTTAAGTCGGAAAAAGATTATGATAAGTTCAGGAACTCGATCAAAAAATTGAAAGCGGAAAGTCAGTTTGATGAAATAAAACTACTTGCTATAGAACCATTGTTAAAGATCTGTGAAGTTTATCAAAGAACTCTCGCAGATGATGTTATAAATAAGGATATTTTTAAAGACTTTATTTATAAGGTCATCAGGTACAAAGGAGATATAACTCTAGAGAAAGTTAAAAAAACAGTTAGTCAGATGCCAGATTTACAAAAGCTGAATTTTAGTTTCTAAAGAATAAGACTAGTATAGTTTCAAACTTTATATTATCGGAAGGTATATAAATTATTAATAATAATTATAGATATGAGAAGAAGAGAACGAGGCGAAAGAAGCCAGATTTTAATCAATGAACTTGATTTAATAATTCTAAGAACAATTGAATCTAGTAAAAAAGATAAAGGTATTTTGGAATTGCAAAAAGTGTTGAACATGAGCCATATGAGTTTAAAGAAACATGTTTACAGGATGATTAATCTTGGAATTCTTGAAAGAAATAGAATAGAAGGGAGTGCAAAGGTAATATTAAGATTAACAGATGATGGTGAGAAGGTCTTAACCTTATTCAATAGACTTATGGCGAAGGCGGAAAAAAATAATATTAATAATTTAACTCGCAGGGACTGATTTTGTTTTTTCAGACGCTTCTATATTATTTTTAGCTTTATCGACATTTTCTTTAATATAAGCCATAATATCGGCTACATTATCTTTCAATGTATTAATTTCTACATCTTTGAGCTTATTTTTGTGCTTAAATTCTTCAAGTTCAACTTTTAAGTCTTCGATTTCTGTCTTTTCGAATTTTTCCTCTATTTCTTTCTCCCCTAAAGATGTTCGATTAATATAACGATCAACCATAGGTGAGCGGAAGGCCCAGCCGTAGCGGACGCATAATTGTTGACGATTTAATTTGTCAGCATAATGGCTACTGGAACTGTGGCGAAATAAATGATAGTAGACTTTTCTGCCTAAAATCTGTTTTCCAAAGTCATTAAGCCACTTTCTCATTGTTTTATATTTCATCTTAAAAACTGGTTCTTCTGGTTGAATTCCTTCCCTTATTCTTTCTTCTAAGTAGTCTCTTACAGCTGATAACGAATACTTCCAGTATAAACCAATAGTTCTTCCCTTTGTTTTGCTATACTCTTCTTTTAGAGATAGTTTAACGAAGTTGTTATCTCCTTTTGGCAGTTCAATGTCTTCTTTCCTAATATTGTGAAACTCTTCGGCTCTTGCACCAGAATCAAATAATACTGCTATGAAAAATTTCTCTGTGTTTGTGCTGCAAGCCTTAAACAGCTTTTCTACTTGAGTTTCGCTTAAGTAGTCTGGAGTGGGCATTTTTAACCTTGGTTTGACTTTTAGAATTTTTGTTAGTTTATCGGCTTTGTCTTTTAGTTTCCATTCTAGAAACTTGATCATAGAAACCTTAATTTTTATTTTACTGGTTTCGGTGTATGTTTTACTTTCTCTAGTTAGATTACCTTCTTTATCTTTAATTTTAATGCTATACCTTAACTCATCTTTTAAGAGAACTTCGGATAACTTTTCTGTATCTTTGGGCGTTATTGCAGATACTGGCTTTTTTAGGAATTCTAAGGCGATTTTTAGATTTGTTACATACACCCAAAGTGTTCCAGCACACATCTGGTTTCCTGTTATCTTACCTAGCTGTAAGTCTTTTACGAATAGAGCAACACTTTTCTTATCAATTTCGGCAATCTTCCATTTTTTGACTCCTAGTAGCTGTTTCTCTGTGTTTATTACTCTTAGCGGTATTTTTATCTTGTTAACCATTTTAGTATATAATATTTGAAACTTTATATACTAATTAATATGATAAAGAATATATAAATCTTTCTGAGGAAGTGTTAGTATAGTGCTACAAAAAGGGCACTATATTGCTAATCCCGTTTCCTCACGGATTCCCAGGTTCAAATCCTGGTCCGGGCGTTTTCTTCCAGTTGAACAAAACGAGATGGAAAACGGACGAGCCAAGATTTGAACGGAGTGAAAATCTTGTGCCGGGCGTTTACATCCAAGAACATCTCTCTTTAATAGTCGCCAAATAGTTTTGTTTTGGCATGTGCTGTTTGCAAAGATTATCGAACTCTGTTTTTATCTCCTGCGGATTTCTTTTGATAAACGAGATTCCATCCAATAAACTATTTACCTCTAAAAAGCAATCTGGGTTTCTCAAAGCTTCTCTACCTAACATTACTCCCTTTGTATTTTTTCTATTTTCTAGTGTAATTCTATTGATCAGATTTTTTATATCTTCAGAGTTTTTTATTCCACCATTTATAACTAAAGGAAGTTTATACGAGGCTAGTTCATTTAGAAGTGAATAGTCATATTCCTTTGAAGAACGTTCTTGAGCATGCTTGAAATGGACAGTTACATTTGTAAAATTAGAATTTTCTTTCGCTATTTTTTCTAATTCTCTAAACAAAGTAATTATTTTTTTCTGTTTTACTTCTATTTCATTCAAGCCCAATCTTAACTTTATACCTACTTTATACTTATTTTGCTTTAACAATTCTTTGATAATATTGCTTGTTTTAGTTGAACGCTTAATTAATGCTGGCCCCTGTCCTATCCTTATCAAATTAGGAGAAGGACACGAGCAGTTTAATTGGATCCCATAAATATTATTTTTTTCAGGATATTTTCTAAGTTCTTCTTCTAGTTTTTCAAAAAACTTTGCACATTCCATCTCTTTTGATGTTGCAATTTGAATCCATTGTCTCTGTCCTTCAATTGGATAAGTATCAATTTCATCCCAAGTATTCGATCTTTTCACAAGGTTAGTCAAACTTAACATTCCAGTATATGAATCAGAAACGCCTTTGCATAACTTTCTAAATGCCCAGCAAGTTACGTTTTCCATAGAGGCTAATTGAATTTCCATTTGATATTTTTAGGCAATATCTTTATCTGAGAACGAAAAATTGTTCCAGGAAAGTTGTTGCATATGTACCTGAATCTAAAGTGAAATTTAAAACTATCTTTTTGCTTAATGGAAAGAACTCGTCTTCTTCAGTTTCAATGTTTAAATCATTCACTTTGAATAAAGCTTGTCTTATAGAAGCTTTAAAACTCAGATATGGAGCTTGAGGTATTTTGAAATCTTTAATCTCGAGGTTGTTAGCTTTTAGAACTTCTTGTGCTATCTCTCCCATTCTACCTTGAAGAAAATCTGAATTGTATCCAATTAGAGGGATATTAATTTTTTTGAGATCAATACGTTCGTCTATTGCGATTTCCAATATCTCATTAAATAATTTGCTTTGCACGGATTGACACATTATTAATAGAGACTTTTCACCGATTGTATTTAATGCACCTAACCAATCCTTGTCATTTTTATAAAGATGGTCTAAAATAGAATGCTCCAGCCTTAATTCCTGCGGAAAATATAGTTTTGCCTCACTAAAATCTTTTTCAACTTTAAATTTTTTCTTAGCTTTTTTTACTTCATCACTTTCTTGATCGCCGAACCCAGTTAGATAAGCAAAAACTGCCTCTTGAAATCTTTGTTTCAAGATTAATTTACCAATAATTACATTATCTTTTCTTACGGAACCGAACCTTTGTGCTCCAAAAAAATTAGGAAGACATTCAGCCTTTCTTACTCTATTTAATACTTTAATAGTTTCTTTATCTGCATCTCTCAAAGTGACTTTAAACTTATTGCCTGAAAGATCACCTATTTTTATTTTGTGTTTAGCCCATCTAAAATTCTTTAGAACAATTCCTGGAAAAGAAAATTTTCTAATTCTTTCTATTTTAGCATTAAAAATAGATATTCTTTGACAAGTCCAGGCAATTTTATCCTTAGCTCCTGCATATCCTAATTCATACTGAAAGTTATGCAGTTCCTTGGAAAGAATTGAAAAGGCTGTAAAATGATCTATGTTTACTTTCTCTAAATCACAAGTTAAGAAATTTCTGCGATCATTACAGTCTAACTTTCCAAAATCGACACTATTATTTTCTAAGACTGTCAAAGAATCTGATATCTTGCAATTATAATTTTCCCATACTTCTTCAACAATAAAGTCTTCCGGTTTATGCTTGAATACAACGCTTCCCTTATCTAGGTCTATCATGAGTAAATAATAAATTTTCAGCTATTAAATTTAATTCTGTATATATCTGCAGATTGATGATTTAGTTTCTTCTCCTTGATCTTCTGCTGTATTTCATATTAGTTCTTCCACCACCCCTATCAAATCTCTCTCTAGGCCTATCGCCCCTAGGTCTAAAGCCGCTATTCCCACTATTGTGTCCTCTGCGCGGTCTTCCTCCACCACCGCTTCTTCCTCCCATTCTTCGTTTAGAAGGAGCACTTATCTCAATAGGAAGAATCTTCATGTTCCCTGGAATAAGAGTACTTTCAATATTGACTGATTTCTCTTTACAAATACTTCTAAATTCACTATGTTCCCCAGAAGAAACAAAGCTTATAGCAATTCCATTCTTTCCAGCCCTTGCTGTTCTTCCTATTCTATGAATGTAATCATTTCCAGTATTTGGCAAGTTAAAGTTATAGACGTGTGAAACATCTTTTATATCTAAACCACGAGCAGCCACATCCGTACAAACAAGAATAAGTGATTTACGCGAATGGAATGCCTGCAAAGTGTAATTTCTTTTGGATTGTGATAACCCTCCATGAATTGCAAGAGCATCAATTCCACACTGATAAAGACCGCTAGTCACTTGATCAACATTTCTTCTAGTATTACAAAATACCATTACTACACCATTCTTTTCTAATTTAAGCAAATGCACAAGAAGAGAAAACTTCAATTCTTGTGAAACATCATAATATTTTTGATACAATTGAGAAGGATCAATCTGATCCTTTACAGAAACATGGACTGGGTTTTTCATATATTTTTTAGCTATATGTCCAATCTCTTCAGAAATAGTAGCAGAAAAAAGTAAAGTCTGTCTTTCGGTTGGGCATTCTTTTATAATTTTTTCAACATCTCTTATAAAACCCATGTCTAACATTCTATCTGCTTCATCTAACACAAGATATTTCAATTGGCTTAATCTTAGAGTCCTTCTTTCTAAGTGATCCAAAATTCTTCCTGGAGTGCCAACAATTACATCTGCATTTCTTAGTCCATGTATTTGAGGCCCCATTGCTACACCTCCATAAATTTCTTTTACATTTAGACCCTTATAAGTTGAAAATCTTCGTAAAGTTTGAGCGACCTGTTCAGCAAGTTCTCTAGTCGGAGTTAAAACAAGCGTCTGTATTCCTAAACCTTTTTTCATTCTATCTATAAGGCCAGCACCAAAAGCAAGTGTTTTTCCTGATCCAGTTGCAGAACTACCTATAACATCCTTTCCAGCAAGAACTAAAGGAATAGTTTTTCCTTGTATTTCACTAGGAGTTGTAAATCCAGCATTACTTATTGTTCTCAACATTCCTTCACTTAATTGCATTAATTTGAAATTCATCATAATACAATTCAGAAAAAAGCAGTTTTAAAGCTATGTTTTACTCTAAGATGTTTAAAGCTTCTTTATCTTCAATGAACTCTGCTTTACAAATGCCAGAAAAATAAGGAATTGACATTTCCATAGCCCATTTTTCAGTCAAATAGTGAGAACATCCTATAACATTTAGTTCAATCTTATTGACTTCTTTTAATATACTTCCATAATTTCTTTTATCATAAGTAGAAGCATTTGGAGTGATTATGCCTGTAATATATGTATTAACTCCTCTGTCTTTAGCATCTTGAATAAGCTTGGGAACAAAGCCTTCGCCAGTAACAACAGCAATTTTGCCAATTGAATCATTAACTTTTCTTATTTTTACTTTGTAATCTAATTTAGAGCTAAGTCTTTTTAGAAAGGCATTAAGTTTATTTTCATTGACTCTTCCAATTAACCCAAGAAGAATGTCTGGATTATTTTCACTTTCGCTGCCAAACTCTTCTTCAACTTTAAGTTTTAAAATTTTAGCAAAGGCATAAGCCGTAGAAACAATTTTACCATTTCTATTTTTATCTAAGGGAATATGTAAAGAATAAATAGAAATTCCCATTCCCTCCATTAACTGATAATCTCTTTCAGTAAAATTAATAAAACCTTTGCCGTTTCTTCTTCCATCCCAATCAAAGGGATGTTTTACAACTAAAAGACTGTTAATTATACCCTTCATGTGTATCTCTTCAAGAACATACCTGCTTGGAGAAAAAGCAGTGTAGATTTTATTTACTTCTTGAGAATTGACAATCATAAGTCCAGTATTGCGTAACGACGTTCTAAAAGAAGGAAGAGATTTTCTTACAAACAGGCGGTCAAATAACCAACTCCAGTCATCTTTTACTTTAGATACTTCAAACTCTTCATCTAATGCTTCTACAATTTTACTAAGCTTCATATTTAATCTCTACCTTTAAGGTTATATAAAGAGATTCTTTAAAATTTCCTACCGAATCGGAGCTTGCTCCGAGGTATTCGGAAATTTTTGATTCGAAGAGTTGATTTTAGGTGACTACATTAATCTTTTTGTAGGTACCCACGCTTAAATCTAAAAAGAATGGAACTCTATGAGTAAAGAAGTAAAAATAAAATGGACAAGCAAAACACTTTTAAAGGTGAAAACACCCACAATAGTATTCAAGTCCCCGGTATGGCTCTTTTGGGTAATGCCGGGATTCCTACTCCTTCAAAAAGTAAAAAAGAAGCTATTTTCTTCATTGATGCTAACAATTGGTATCACAATGTTAAAAGATATTATAATCCGTCTGAGATAGATATCCTTAGACTAGCTAAATTTCTCTCTGAAGTTAAGAATTACAAGATAAAAGAGATTAGATATTATGCATCCGTTCCAAGTATAGAAGATGGTGCAGAAACATATTACAACCATATTGCCTTTTTAGATTCCCTTCAGAAAAAAGGAGTTAATGTAATAACTAGAAAACTGCAAAAACTATCAAATAAAGAGATTTTAAAGAGAAAACAGGAAACAATTAATAATTTGGACCTATGTAAGAATTGTAAGCCACTTGTAGAAGCTAATTTTTTAGATTTGTCAGATATAAAGAGGAAAGAGAAAGGAATTGATGTTTGGATTGCAGTTGATATGTTGAGACTCTCCACAATTGAAAATGATTGTGAGGTTTGTGTTTTAATCTCTGGAGATGCTGACTTTGTTCCTGCTTTAGATATTATAAGAAATCATAAGAAAGAGATACTAACTGCTATGACTCCGATGGGATATTCAAGGGAGCTTATTGAAAAATTTCCCTATTTCTTATTAAAAAAAGAAACCCTATTTAAATTTTTTAGAGATTACAAAGGAAGAAAAATTAAAACAGATATCTAAAAAATTTGCACCCAGCTAATCATTTAGAAAGATTCTTAATATTTTAATTCCTAGAGTATAAATGAAAATAATCTCTTGGAACGTTAACGGGATCAATGCTTGTATTACTAAGGGTTTACTTGATTTTATGAAAGAAGAAAACGCTGATATTTATTGTTTTCAAGAAGTTAAAGCAACTAAAGAAAAAATACCTAAAATAGAAGGCTATCATGAATTTCACTCACACGCTCAAAAGAAAGGCTACAGTGGAGTTTCTATCTTTTCTAAAATTAAACCTCTATCTATTATAGAAGGTATTGGAAAAGAAATATTTGATAGCGAGGGAAGAACAATCACTTTAGAATTTGAGGATTTCTTTGTTATCAACATCTATTTTCCTCATGCACATAGGGAATTAAAAAGACTAGATTTCAAATTAAAATTCAATAAAGATTTCTTAGTGTTTTGTAAAAAGTTAGAAAAAACAAAACCAG
Organism: Candidatus Woesearchaeota archaeon; assembly: GCA_964366325.1. Classification (GTDB taxonomy): domain Archaea; phylum Nanobdellota; class Nanobdellia; order Pacearchaeales; family GW2011-AR1; genus UBA73. The sequence continues at coordinate 36,076 of CAYITD010000002.1, forward strand.
TTATCATCGCTTCTGACTTTAATGTTGCACATAAATCAATTGATCTTACCAATGCAAAATCCAATGAAAAAAACGCCGGATTTACCATTGAAGAAAGAAATTGGTTTGATTCTTTTCTAGAAGAAGGTTACATCGACACATTCAGAGAGTTTGTTAAAGAAGGTGGACATTATACTTGGTGGGCTTATTTCAACAATGCCAGAGAAAGAAATATTGGTTGGCGTATCGACTATTTTGTTCTGAGTAAAAGTTTAAAAAACAAACTCCAAAATAGCATAATCTTGAAAGATGTTTTAGGTTCTGATCATTGTCCTATTAGTTTAGAGATTGAATAACTATATTAATCGAGTTCTTGCATAGGAAACTGAACATATTTGTGAATTTTTTCCATATTAATTAAATCGATATTAAGTAAGTCATCTCCTAAAATTGTTCTTATCTCTTTTAGTTTGCCACCTAATTCAAGAGGGTCTTTAGAAACAATATAAATTACTGCACTATAAACTCCAACAAGTTTTGCCGAATAAAATATATGAGAACTTTTGTGCAAGAATTCTTTAAGCTCCCTACTCACATCTTTTAAATTAAGCAAAAGCTGTGTTGTATAAAGCCCATATTTTTGAAAATCGTGCAAAAGGCCAAAGTTCATTATGAACTTTCTTTGAGCATATCCATTAACCCTATATCTAATTGTTTCTTGGTTTAAATTAGTCTTTTCTGAGATCTCACTAAATTTTATTCTAGGACTTTTTAATATTAGAGAGATGATTTTCTTATCTATTTTATCTAGGTTAATAGAAGACCTATCTTCCGATATAGAGTACTCTTTTGTATTAAGAACATACATTTTATTTTTTCTATTAGCTGGAATTTTAACTTCGATATCTATTGGCGGGATAATGTTGGTAAATCTCTTAATATAAGATTGAAACTCTGCTATAACCATATCTTGGACATCAATTATATTTTTAACCTCTTTAATAGCCTTTTCTAATTCTTCTTTACCCTTAACAAGAGCGATAAGTTGTAAGTCATATTTACCATAACTAGAATTTATTGAAATTATTTCTTTAATCTTGAATAGAGAATCGTAATTAATATTTACGTCTTTTAGACGAATTAATAAATGATAGTGAGTATAACCTAATAGACTATAATCAAATTGAACTGAGAAAGAAGCTAGTTTTTCTTCATCTATTAGTTTCTTTATTTGATATTCTACTGCGTCTTCAGAGCAATGAAGCGATTTAGCTATATCTTTATTTGAAAATCTACAATTAATAGAAAGAAGCTCTAATAATTGTTTTTGTCTTAGGTTTAACTCCATAATACAATTATTACATAATAGATTTATAAATATTATGTTTTAATCGCATTTTATCTTAGTAATTCTTTAATATCCATAGTTTTACCTCGTTTATATGACAACAATAATTGTGCCTGAGAGATATAGAACTATTCAAAATAATAGTAAGAACTATGTCGCTTTAATGGGTCTTTCGGTAGGTAAACAAGATTTTGAAAATCATAATGCTATGGCTTCATATTGCGACTTCATGCAAAGCAACTTTCTTTACGGATTATTTGTTATTGCTGACTTTCCTAAAAAATATAATATTATGGCTTTAGATGGCAGTTCGGAAAAGAGAGCTGAAGAGAGAACAAGAATAGCAGGAGATAATATGAGAAATGCCCTAGAGAGGATAACAAGAGATTATCCTTTGGTCAAAGTGACTCGTTGGAGAGATTTTATGACCTCTTCTTACGAGCAAAATTTGAAAATATTAAGAGAGGCATATTCAAATGATCCAGATTTTCAAGAAAAATGTAATTATAAGGTTTGAAGTTTTCTTTCTAGTCCTACAAATACAGCTCGTGTAGACAATAATTCTTCTGTATCTGAAAGAGTTAATATCTCTAAAGAATACTTGTTAGATGAACTAGCTTTTCTAGTTGCAGTGCCTTTCTCAATACCTCTGCCTGTTTGCGAAATATATCCTGGAAGAAATGAACTCCATGAACAAGTGCAAGAAAGAGAATTTTCTTTCTGTAAAGACCTTCACATTAAAGAAGATAGAGCTTTCATGGAGGCTTATTATGAATCCCCAGATAAGAAAGATTGAATCCAAAGATATTGAAAGTGTTTACACTTTAGGCATGGCTGTCCCAGAATTCTCTACTAAAGACGAGGCAGATCATAGATTCTGGCCAAAAGAGACTTTAGAAAGATTTGTTGATCAAGGATTTTCTTTAGTAATTGAAGATAATAAAATTGTAGTCGGGTTTTTACTAACTGCTTACCAGCCAGTCACCAAAAAATTAACCTGGGAAAACATGTATCTCGATCTCTCTTATCAAAAAAGAGGACTAGCTGAAACTTGTTTCAATAGATCTTGGGAATTAGCCCAAAAAGAGGGAGCGATAGTTGCTGAGTGCGTTGTAGCTTCCGATAACATTTCTGCGCAGAAAATGTGCAAACGACTTGGGTTTTCTAGCGTTAGAGATTATAAATGGATGTTAAAATGGGAATAAAATCTAACCACTCAAAACTCAATTATTATTCAAAGGCAATAAGTTAATAGAAAGATCTTCAAAAACAGGAATTATTTCATAATTATCTAATTCTTTAGGAATAACTCCAAATGCTCCTTTGTGAAAATTTTGTTTGCCATAAATAAATTGTCCTGATTTTCTTATGAAATATTTAGTCGCTCCCTTTTGATCTTCTTTATCAGGTCTTTTTTCTATACCCTGAACATTTAATTTGACTTTTATTCTCTTATTAGAATCAGAATTAGTTTAGTCTATCTTAGATTCAGTCCACAAATCGGAAAGCTTAACTTTTTCCCATTCGCTCATTTTCCAGCATCCTCAAAATCTTTTTCGCTTAATTTAACCCATTTCGAAGCAACACCGAGTAGATGGTTTGATGTTGAAAATTTTGAATTCCTCAATCTGTCAAAATAAGTGTAAAGTATTATTGAAATTCCTTTTTCTTTCATTCTTTTAATTACGGGAACAAAATCAGAGTCAGAGGCTATAAGAATTATTTTCTTTATATTTGGATAAGAATCTTTAAAGTCATACATATCTAAGATAATTAAAGCGTCTACTCCTTTTTGATAATAATCTGCTTTTCCTTCTTCATTAATTATTTTTTGACATCTCCCTTCTCGCAAGGTTATCCATTTTTTATTTCGCAACATTGATGTCATATTTTGATAATTACTCATCAAGAAATCTTCTTGTTCAGTTGGTTTTGAGCTTTGGTAAGGTGGAGCAGTATAAATATAGAGATGCTTCAAATTAAGATTTTCTTTATTACAGATATTTCTAAAAGTCTGCAAATATCTTTTATTTTTACCTGTCTTTCTTTGTAAGTGCTTCTTCACTAACCCGAAAAAGCCATCATCAACAAAAAGCAAAGTGTCTTCCATTAAAAAATACCTCTTGAATTATTAGAAAGAAAATAAACATCCAGCAACTCTTGCGAATCACTGGGGATCATACTCACAATCCTAAGATTGCTAATATTGTATGCTGTTCTAAGTTTAAAAGTGTTTCTATCCACCTTCACCATGTGCTCCTAGGTGACATATGTCTCCTTGTTACACAACCTAATGTTAACACCAATCTTAATTCCCACACAATACCAAAAAAAGATCCCCGACATTCGTATGCGTTTTCCCTGTAACAATAACCCCATTGACTTTCTTCAGGAAATTATAGGAATCATTATTATTCAAGAATTTCTCTGCCTTTAATCCAATTTTCTTAGCCTCTTTTATAGTATTCTCATCAACAATTCCTCCTGCCGCTTCGGTAATAAAATCAACCCCATCTGAAGAACAACTGACAACTACGCCATTTTTTAGAAACGCGCTAGCAGATAAAACAACTTCCTGATTTCTTCCGCCTTTCCCTTTTCCTTTAACTGTAACTGTTGTCTCTCCAGTTGCGATAACTGCAGTATTTCTTTTAGAAAGAAGGGCAAGCCTTTTTCCAACTTCTCTTGCTTCCCCACTCAATTGAGTTGTTAAAATCCTAGATTTGTACCCCAGTTCTTTCGCCTTTTCACGCATCGCTTCAGCAGCAGGAACATTTGTAATAAGTAAAATATTAGTCACGTTTGGAAAATTCTTTTTAGGAGTTTCAATAAAAGGTAATTCAGGCAAATGATATTTCCTCTGGGTCCTCTGAGCATCACGGATTGCCGTTGAGTCTGGAACTGTTGGCCCAGAAGCAATTGAATCAAGTTTATTTGTCATTACATCGCTCATAATTAAACTAATTACTGTCCCAGATCTAACAATGTCTGCAAGTTGTCCTCCCTTAATTTTTGAGATATGCTTTCTTACAGTATTTATTTCTTGAATTTTAGCTCCACTCTTCAAAAGAAGTTTATTCAATTCAATCAGTTTACCCAAAGAAATTCTCGAAGATTCCATTAGAGCAGACCCTCCACCGCTAATTAAACAAAAAATAAGATCCTGTCTTCCAGTATTTTTCAAAAGAGAAATTATCTTTTCAGTAGCGCTTACATTAATAGAAGAAGTCAAAGGATGTGTGCCTTTAATAACCTCAATCCTTGGCAGCTTTTTCTTTCTAGTATCTATTACCAAACCACCGTTAATTCTCTTTCCCAATATTTCCTCTAAGCCTTCAGCCATTTCTGCTGCTGCTTTTCCAGCACCAACAACAAAAATTCTTTTGTATTTTGAAAGATTCCATTTTTTATCATTAATTCTTAACACATTCCCAGAAATAATTAGCTCTCTATGCATTGAAACTTTAGGCAACACCGATTCAATCCCAGCACTGACTATCTCAAGTGCATCTTTCCTGATTTTGCTTGTTCCAAGTTGTTTAAAATTTTTAACTATCACGTTTTTTTAATATGAGAAACTGCAAAAGAAAGATCTCCGCGTACTTTCTTTCCGGGATTAAAAATTCCCTTTTCATCAAAAACATCTTTAACTTGCTCAAAAATTTTCATCATCTCCTTACCAAACTGTTCTTCTACAAAAGAAGTTCTAACAAGGCCATCATTATGTTCCGCAGTCATAGTTCCCTTGTACTGATGAACAAGTTTAGTAAACTTAGCAAGAACAATTGGAATTTTCTTCCGTTCATTTTTATCTTTTAAGTCCATAAGTGGAATAATATGGAAATTCCCATCTCCAACGTGTCCAGCTAAAGTTGGAGTTATGCCATGATCTTCAAGCAATTTATATAATTTTGGAAGAAACTCAGAAAGATATTCAGGTTTAACACTAAAATCATCTATAAAAGGTGCAGCCATTTTGTTTTTCACTTTTTGTCTCAAAAGGTTAAATGACTCTCTTCGCATAACCCAGTATTTCTCACCTTCACTTTCACTTTGCATCGAAATTGACTGTATACCTTCTTTCCTTAGTTCTTTACTAAGAGAATCTGCTCTATTTTGAATCTCTTTCTCCTTGTCCCCCGTAAGTTCTACAAGCACAATAAAAATAGGAAAACCATGAATAAGCGCTTTGAGCGCCTCCTTTCTGAAACCCCAAAAGAAAGAAAAAACATTTTTGTTAATTTTTTTAGCTATTTCAGGAAAAAAGCGAAGACCTAAAATTAAAGTATGTTTATCAAAGCTTTCCAAAGATTCAGGCTTATATTTCTTCACAGTAGAAATCAATTCACTTATTTGATTTAAGTTTTTTAAAGAAACGACAACCAATCTAGAATGTTTTCTTTTAGGAACTAAATCAACGTCAGCATTTAACCACATTCCAAGAGTTCCTTGTGATCCAACAAAGAGCTTAGATAAATCAAAAGTCTTCCTATCCCAAACACGCCATAAAAAATAACCTGAAGAATTTTTCGTTACTTTTGGTCGAGCAGCCTGAATCAAATCATAATTCTTCTCACAAAGAGCATATATTCTTCTATAGATTTCCCCTTCAAAATCTCTCTTTCTCATTTTGGCATTAAGTTGATCTCTACTTAACTTCTTCAATTCGTAAATTTTTCCATCTGCCAAAACAACTCTCAACTTATTAACATGATCAACTGTCTGTCCAAATACGAGGGATTTCTCTCCTCCAGAATTATTAGCAATAATTCCACCCATAGCACAAATAGATTTACTAGCAGGATAACTTGGATACATAACGTTCTTCTTATCTGTAATCTTCTCAAGATCCCTATAATAAACTCCAGGTTCAACAACCGCGTGTTTCGTACTTACTTCAAGTATATGATTTATATGCTGTGTAAACGAAACAACTATTGACTCCGTCAGCGGTCCTCCAGTCATATCAGTTCCAGCCGCTCTAGCAGTAAGAGACAATCCTTTTCTTTTATTAACAAAATTAACTAAATATTGTATATCTTCAGCATTTTTAGGACAAACAACAACTTTTGGCCTCACTTCAAATATAGAAGCATCCCTACTATAAGTATTCAAACTTTCCTCATCAATTAAAACTTCTCCCTTGAATACTTTTTTCAGTTCATTAATCCAATCATCCATGTTTCCTCTTCCTTCTCAAAACATCCTTTACAGCTTTTAAAATATCTTTATTAGTACAATTATATTTTTCCAGCAATTGTTCTGGATCTCCAGACTCTCCAAATGTATCTCTAATTCCAACTCTCTCCATCGGAATTGGAAATTCACTTACTAAAAGTTCAGAAACTGCTCCTCCCAATCCTCCAGTAATCTGATGTTCTTCAGCTGTTACAATAGCCCCAGTTTTTCTTGCAGCTGAAATTATCGTTTGATTATCCAACGGCTTTATAGTATGAGAATTTACAACTATTGCACTTATCCCTTCCTTCTTAAGGTTTTCAGCAGCAACAAGCGCCTCATAAACCATTCTCCCGCAAGCAACTATACAAACATCTGAGCCATTTCTATATACATCCGCTTTTCCAAAAACGAAAGGAGTTTTGTTATCAGTTATTACTGGAATTTTATCCCTTCCAAATCTAAGATAAACTGGACCCTTAATTGAAGCCGAAGCAATAGTCGCCTTCTCGGCCTGAACTGCATCACAAGGAACAATAACTTTCATATTTGGAAGAACTCTCATAATAGCAATATCTTCCAAAGCCTGATGAGTTGCGCCATCAGGGCCAACACTAATTCCAGCATGCGCTCCCTGAATTTTTACATTTAGATTATTATAACAAACACTAACTCTTAATTGATCCCAATTTCTTCCAGGACTAAAGACAGCATATGAACTTATAAAAGGAATTTTTCCCATAAGTGCTAAACCAGCAGCAAGTCCAGCCATGTTCTGTTCAGCAACACCAACTTCAATGTATTGTTTAGGAAATTTCTGTTTAAACCACTCTACTCGAGTAGATTCAGTTAAATCACAACAAAGAGCAATAATATTTTTATTTTTCTCTCCTAAAACAACAAGCGCTTTTCCATATCCATCTCTAGAAGCAACAAGTTCAGGTTTTTTTAAATCGATTTTCATTCTAGCCTCCCAGATTGTTCTAAAAGAATTTTACATTTTTGAGAATCAAAACCTCTAATTCTGCATTCATCTTCACAAATTTGACGTAGTGCTTCCATGGCTTCTTCTTTGTTAGGTGTTTTCCCATGCCATTCAAAACGTTTTTCCATAAAACTAACTCCTTTCCCAGGAATTGTCTTACAAATAACAACTATCGGTTTTCCCTTATAATTTTTAGCCTTCTCAAATCCAGACAATATCTGTTTCATATCGTTTCCGTTTATTTCGATTACATGCCAGTTAAACGCTCTAAATTTATCAGCCAAAGGATCTAAAGGCATAACAACATCAGTTGGACCATCAATCTGAATATTATTTCTATCAACAAATCCAATTAAATTATCAAGTTTATATTTAGCCGCAAACATGAAAGACTCCCAACATTGTCCCTCATCCAACTCTCCATCACCCATAGATAAAAACACTTTAGATGTTTTGCCATCTAGTTTAATTCCATAAGCCATTCCAGCTGCAACAGAAGTTCCCTGTCCAAGTGGTCCAGTACTCGTTTCTATTCCAGGAAGAGCATGAAGATGTGGATGCCCCTGTAATCTGGATCCAAGTTTTCGCAATGTCTTTAGCTCACTCAAAGGAAAATAACCAACTTTAGCAAGCGTCGCGTACAAAACTGGACAAATGTGTCCATTAGAAAGTATGAGTCTATCTCTTCCTTCCCAGTCAGGTTTTTTAGGATCATGGTTTAGAATATTAAAATACAGAGCTGCAAAAACATCTGACATTCCCAGTGGTCCCCCAGAATGTCCAGATCCGGCTTCCACAAGCATTTTGATAATCTCTTCTCTAATCTCATCAGCAATGATCTCCAACTCTTTTACATCTGTAATTCTCTTCATCAAACACCTCTTTTCTAATAAATCCAACGTCCTATTTAAATATTAAGGAAAAACTTAAAAATAGCCTGATAGTTGATTAAATTAATATCTTAAAAAATCTAAACAATTAAATAATCCCTCCATCTAAACTATAAAAATGAGGGAAAAATGAGGGCTTGTGCTTTGTCATCTGGATCATCTGGAAATTGTTTCTACGTTGAAGATGAAAATTCTGCTGTCTTAATAGATGTAGGGATAAGCACGAAGAAAGTTATAGAAAGAATGAACTCATTGAATCTTAATCCAGAAAAAATAAAAGCTATATTTATTACACACGAACACATAGATCATATAATTGGATCTGATGTATTCGCTAGAAGATTTAATATACCTATATTCGCGACAAAGGGAACAATTTTCCATGGATTCCTATGTTCAAATAAAGATTTAATAAAAAAAATAAATAAAAATGATAAAATCACAATAGGAAAATTAAGAATAGAGGCATTTACTAAATCTCACGAAGCCGCAGAACCAGTATCCTATTCAATTCACTATAAAGATAAAATCATTTCAGTAATAACCGATGCAGGATACGCTTGTAAAAACATAAATAATAAAATCGCAAAATCAGATTTCTTATTTTTAGAATCTAACCATGATATAAAAATGCTTGAAGATGGCCCATATCCTCATTTTTTAAAAAGATGGGTAACAAGCGACACAGGACACTTATCAAACACACAAGCAGGTTTAGCAGTATTAGAACATGGGAATAAAAAACTAAAAAATATAGTTCTCTCCCATCTAAGCAGAACAAATAATTCTCCAGATTTAGCTTTGGAGACATTTCGAAGTTTTTTAAAAGAAAGAAGCGATTTCAACGCCAATCTCTCCGTGTCTCTAGGAGATATGCCTACTCAGTTGTTTAGTGTCTAAAACTCACTTTAAGTAGGTTTAAATAGCCTAATTTAGATAATTAAACATGGGAAACTTTAGAAGAGAAGGAGGAAGAAGCGGATTCGGCGGAGGCAGCCGTTCTGGCGGTAGCCGTTTCGGAGGAAGAGGCGGAGGAAGAGATAGAGACTTTGGAAGATCAGATAGAGGGCCTGTTCAAATGCATGAAGTAACTTGTGATAAATGTGGAAAAAGATGCGAAGTCCCATTCAAACCAACCGGAGACAAACCAGTTTACTGCAGCGATTGCTTTAGAAAAGAAGAAAGCCCAAGAAACAACTTTAGTTCAAATAATCAAAACGGATCTTCACAAACAGGAATTTCAGCAGAACAGTTCAAACAAATTAATGCTAAACTTGATAGAATCCTAAATGTCTTAGAAAGTTTAGAAATGGAAGTAGAAGAAGACTCAGAAGAGGATGCTGAAGAAGATGAAGAAGAGAAAGATGAATAATTACAATTACAGGAGGTATAAAAATGAAAGGTAAAGTAAAATTCTTCAATGAAATGAAAGGTTTTGGATTCATAGCTGGTGAAGATGGAAAAGAATATTTCGTTCATAGTACAGGATTGAATTCCGGCGTATCTATAAGCGAAAGTGATTCTGTCACATTCGAAATAGAGCAAGGAGACAAAGGCCCAAAAGCTTCTAAAGTTTCTAAAGAGTAAATTTTTAAAATTGTTAGTTAATTCTCAGTTATTTATTTTTATTAAATCTTATTGTTATTTTATTATTTTTTATATTAGTTCAACTAAACCATCTGGTTTCATAACTAGCGTTTTTCCAGAACTATCAAAGGAAAACGCGTGTTCAACTAAACTTTTTGATATAACATTTGGATCAGCTAATGAATCATAACTCTTAATCACTTCTTTTCTTAATATATTCCTAAAAGTTTCTTCAATTCTTCTATATGCGGTTGTATCTATCGTAGGAAGACAATAATGATTCGCTTTAATATCTGAATTAGCCAAGGCAAAACTTTGAGTGTATCTTCTTAGTCCTTGTTTAGCTTCTATATAAGGTGCTAATTCTGGGCAATCTTTAACAGGTCTGTAAGACCATTGACTTCCTAAAGTCACAACAATTGAGTTTTTACTTCTAGATAAATTGCTTTTGAGAGTTTCTAATGTAATTCTTACATAAGTTAGATTTCTGTCTAAATGTCTCTTAAAAACATCAGGCGTTTGTTCCTCCAACTTTTTTGGAAAAGCATATCCTGCAACACACCAAATATTATCTATTATCCTATTTTGTTCTCCGATTTTCACCAAAATAGATTTTAATTTGTCTTTATCTAGAACATCACATTGAAAATGAGTAAAGTCTTGCAAACCAGTTGATGACCTACTTAAAGTTATAATTTCTGAGCCTCTAGAGATTAGTTCGTCTGATATATATTTTCCTAGACTGCTTGTTCCACCAATTATTAGAGATTTCATTTTATAGCTTTCAAGACTTTTAGAGGCCAATTAACTGCGTAACCTCCTTTTTCTTTTTTTATCCCTAGTAATCTTTTACATCCGTCTAAAACAAATCGATACTTTTCCTCTTCTGATCCTCCAAGAGCTTTTGACATGCCATGAAGAAGATAAATAAATCTACCAAGATCTCTTTCTGTTCTAAAGTGCCATTTTTGAGGTAAATCTTCTATGATAATATTTGAATCATCAAACCCTGCTAAATAACATAATGAATAGGCCATCCTTTCAGATAAAAATTTTACATTATGCCCAGTGCATGAGTATTTGGCGACTTGTTCATCAAAGTGGTCTGCTAGTAAAGAGCCTTGAAATACATCACAAATTACTATTTCGCCTTGTTTTTTTAATGAATTATATATTCTTTTGAAAGCTTCTTCTTGTTTATCGCAATGATGCATTGCTCCAAACGACCACACCTTGTCAAAACTTTCGCTTGGAAAGTCTATATTCTCCGCCCCCATAACAAATGTCTCAAGATTTGGGGGGTTTCCAGTTCTGAGCTTTAAATTTTCTAATTGCGAATAAGAAGGTTCTGTAACTATATACTTTCCATTTACTCCAATCGCTTCTAATATTGGCTTACAGAAAAACCCGTTTCCTTCACCCACTCCTAAAATTATCTCTCCTTCACTAGGATTAAGATGTTTGTGCATCGCCATAATATCTTCTGCTCGTGCGAGAGGGTATTCACTAATCGCTCTTTCATACATTTCTGATCTTTCTTCATTGAAACCCTTATCTTTTACCATCATATAGTCGTTACAAGAAAAGGCTATATAAAGTTAAGCCGTCGCTTTATGACGGCTAAAGAAAAGCTTATAAATTGAGATTTCTTAGATTTAATATGTACGAAGAATTAGGAGAATTTGGATTATCAGAAAATGAGATACAAACCTACATCGCTTTATTGAAAACAGGAATTTCTACAGCTAATAGAATTGCAGAAATAACAGGAATTAAAAGAAGTACGACCTACGATAATTTAAGTCTTCTAATCAACAAAGGAATTGTTTCAAAGATAATGAAAGAGCATGTGCAGTATTATGAAGCAGCACAACCAGAGAAACTGATTTATTTATTAGAGGAAAGAAAAGATAGAATAAAGAAAATATTGCCAAAGTTAAAATCTATACAAGAAAGTACCTCAGAGAAGACAGGGGTTACTTATTTTGAGGGTAAAAAAGGAGTTCTAACAGTTTTAAATGATATTATCTCTGAAAATAAAGAATTGTGGTTCTACGGATCTAGAACTATGGCTAAAACTGCCTTGGCCCATTATCCTGACAACTTTATTTATAAGAGAGCAGAAAACAAGATATTTCTTAAAGCCATTTTAGCAGAAGAAGATAGAGAACATCCAGCATATAAAGAAAAGAATATAATTAAACTATCAAGTCTTAAGTTCTCAAAAGACTTAAACGGCGTTTCAGCCAATGTTTTTATCTATAGCAATAGGGTTGCTTTTATGAGTTCAGGAGAAAATCTAGTTGGAATTATAATTAAAAACAAAGAAATACTAAATCAACAAAAAAAGATATTTGAAATGCTCTGGAAAAATGCGAAAGAATAGTCTCAAAAATCATAATATATAAATAGCCTTTTTCTTAATTGTAAATATGAAGCAGAAAACAATTAAAGTGATCTATTGGATCGTTACATCTTTATTTTGTTTGTTAATGTTGTTTTCTGGTATCTCTGAATTGATGCAAACTCAACAAGGAAATGATCTCTTAATTAGTTTAGGATATCCTCTTTATCTTAATTTTATACTTGGAGTTGCTAAAGTTCTAGGAGTTATCGCATTAATCCAGCCAAAATTCAGAACAATAAAAGAATGGGCTTATGCAGGATTTACTTTCGATATATTAGGAGCTTCAGCTTCATTTGCATTAAATGGCAGCAGTCTTGGAGATTCTCTGTTTCCCTTAATAATTCTAGTTGTAATGTTTATCTCCTACTCTTTGTGGAAGAAAACCAAATAATTCTAGAAAGGTTCCAGCAGATTTATAAACAAATATTATTTAATACTAATATGGCAGCAACACCTCCTGGCGCAAGAAAAAGAAAATTGGAGTATATGGTAGATCAAACAGTCTTTGATGAATTTATGAAAGCTTGCAGCAGAAAGGGTTTTGCACCACAAATAGTTCTAGAACAGGCTATGAAAAAATTTGTTCAAAGCGGGCAAGCTTAATTTTTGCTATTATTTTATCAAATATAATCTTATCTTTCCATAAATTTAAATAAGGAAAAAAATTTTAACAGCTCATGAATAAATCAATGACATTTATCACTTTGGCCGTCATAGTTGTTGGAATTTTATTTGGGATAATGTCTTTCATCCGATTTGAACCAAATCAAGTTTACATGCCTTCAACAGAAAAAAACACCTTCCTTAACACCTCTAGTCAATCTTCCGAAATTCCATCATCAAATTCTGGAAGTTCAAACCCATTGGAAACTCAAAATTCAAATGATAAAATAACCTCTTCAATTTTAGCAACACATAACACCAAGGAAGATTGTTGGGTTGGTTACAAAGGTAAAGCTTATGATATAACTTCATTTATACCAAATCACCCTGGAGGCGAAAATGCCATAGCCAAAAATTGCGGAACTTCAGCAGAATTCGAAAACGCATTTACAAAAAAACATGGAACAAGTAAAGCACCTATGTTCATGAAAGTCACTATATACAAAGGAGATTTAATATGATGAATCAAAGACAATTAAAAGAATATGCCCCAGCTATAGTTAGGATCTCATTGTCTCTAGTTTTCCTCTGGTTCAGCTTTAACCAGTTTTTTCTCACAAATAACTTCATTGACTTAATTCCCTCATGGGTTGTTTCATTAAGTGGAATATCTCCAGATATGTTTGTAATTCTTAACGCAATACTAGAGTTTGCATTTGGAATGTTCCTTTTATTAGGAATTCATGTAAGATTGAGTGCATTTATCTTAGGCCTGCATTTACTAGGGATCGCTTTCTCTTTAGGTTACGGCACTACCATGATTAGAGATCTAGGTCTTGCTCTAGCAACACTTTCCATATGTTTCCAAGGAAATGATATTCTATGTATCGGAAAAAAGAAGACATCAAATACAGAAACAAATTAATTCTAGATAAAAAATCTAATTAAAACACAACAATTAATAAAAACCTTCAAAAAAGAGTTGTGAAATGAAAATCGGAGTTGATTTAGATGATGTAACTGTAGATTTTATTAGACCGTTGCTGAGATTCCACAATCAAACTGCAGAAAGAATGATCTCTTACCCAGATGTGTTTACATATACACTTGAAGAAGTCTGGGGCGGAACAAGACAAGAAGCAATTGAGATAGTAAGATCTTTTTATATGTCTGAAGCTTTTGACCAACTACCTTTTATAGATGGCGCGTTAGAGGCTTTACATCAATTGTCTAGAAAATATGAAATTGCTTTTATAACTGCTAGACATAACGAAGCTAAAGAAAAAACACAAAAATGGCTGGAAAAAACTTGCCTCTTTTGAGAGCACCTGTTTTTTATATTGGAGAATATCAAAATAAAAATGGTAAAAAAGTTACAAAAGCAGATATTTGCTTAAGAGAAGGAATAGAATGTATAATAGAAGATAACGGCAAATATGCAACAGAATGTGTCGAGAAAGGCATTAGAGCTTATTTGTTCAATCGTCCATGGAACACAAATTTCTTAGATCCAAGATTAGTAAGAATAGAAAGTTGGAGAGAAATTCTGGAAGATTTAAATTCTAGTTAATTTTCACAAATCAAAAGTAATAACAATTTCCACAGAGAATATATATAACTTAAAGAGCTCATAAATAAATGAGTTTAGCTGATTACATTAAAGATATATTTAGTTTAAGTCTAGGAAAAGTATCTAGAGATATTCAAGAAAGCATAACCAAAACAGTTACATCTCAAATCCATATTATTCAAAAAAATGTAATAAAACAGTTTATAGGTCTCGCGGTTATAATCCTCGCTCTCATTTTCTTAGCAATTTCCGTAGTTTTCTTATTTATAGAATACCTAAATCTAAGCAAAACAATTTCATTTTTAATAGTAGGAAGTATTTTATTATTCGCTGGCTTAATTGTCAGATTACTAAAATAGAAGGAGGTAAAAATGGCTAAAGAAGGTATAAAAGAAAAAACAGTAAACTCTGCAAGAATTGCAAAAGAGAAATTCTTAGAAACAAAAGATAAAGCAGAGAATTACGTGAAAGAGCACCCTCTAACTTCAATAGCAATTGCCGCAGGAGTTGGAGCAGCGGTGGCTATAGGTGTTAATGCTTTAATAAAACCAAGAAAGAGATCATTTCTAGATAAAATAAGAGATAGATATTAATTAAAAAGATTTAACTACA
Organism: Candidatus Woesearchaeota archaeon; assembly: GCA_964366325.1. Lineage (GTDB taxonomy): Archaea > Nanobdellota > Nanobdellia > Pacearchaeales > GW2011-AR1 > UBA73. The sequence goes on from CAYITD010000002.1 coordinate 51,235, forward strand.
ATAATAATTTATTATTGTATGGCTCAAAAATTTTATTTTATTGCTGAAAATTCCAGCAAAGAGAAGATTAAAACTGCTATAGTCTTTTCTGCAATTTTAGTTTTAATAATTGTCTTTATTTTATTTTTTTCCGTAATACAATATCTCGTGCTCCAAAATCTGCCGTTTATAGGAGCTGCAGCGAATTCGATAAAAAAAGATTTAATAAACACAAGCCCCATTGGCCTTTTTTACAGCCATTTTATCGGAGGCATATTTTTTGTCCCCTCTGCAGATGAAGCGATTTTTTATTACGGTTTGCTGACTGGAAACCCTCCATTTTTATCATTCACAGCGGCTTTATGTGGTTTTTTCCTTTCTCAAATATTAAACTACTTCTTTGGATCTAAGATAAGTTCTTTCATGCTGCCAATTATTTCAAAAAAGAAACTATACAAAACTAGAAGATATGTAAACAAATACGGGGCTTATGGCATATTTCTATTTAACTTTCTCCCTTTCCCTTCACCATTGCTTACTTTTGCCCTAGGCATAGCAAGATACAACAAGTATAGATTATTTTTAATCATCTTAATAAGTAAAAGTTTAGAATACAGCGCTTTAATATTACTTTTTCTATTGATTTCTAAGTAAAAGTTTGAGTATATTTCTCTATACAGTCTTCCAAATGATTTTTATACTTGAATATCTTAACCAAAACATGTCTAAAGTACACCACGTAATAAAAAACGAGCTCACTTTAGAAAAAACTGTGAATCTGAAAAAATTAACAGGTAAAAATGTTTTATCAAAAGGCGGAAAAATCATAGGAAAAATTTCAGAAATAAGAATAAATCCTTATAATCTTAAAATTGAAGGAATTTTAATTAAAAGAGATATTTTTAGAAAACCTCTCTATATAGGCAAAGGCTACTTTTCACATTTGTCTCATGATTCAGTCATATTAAATATAGAATTGTCGCCATTAATTAAAGGAAGAAAAGTTATTACATCAGAAGGAAAAATCATAGGAAAAGTCAAAGAAGTTTTGAGAAAAGGAGATTCTAATGAAATAGAAGGTTTAACTGTCAGATCTATGTTTAGTAGAAAATTCATTTTACCTTCCTCTGCAATTAAATATATAGGAAAATCAGTTGTCCTTAAATCAAAATATAATGCAAAAAAAAAGTACTTTTGGCAGAGACTTGAGTAAAGCCATAACCTCTGAAGAAATATTAGGGAAAAACGTTATAGACGTTGATGGGGGAGTTATAGGTGTTGTAGAAAAAGTCTTTATAGATCCTATTTATCTAAACTTCGCGGGAATTTCTGTGGATAAAGGTTTTATAAAAAAAGGAGTTTCTATAGGAAATAGCTATATTAGTAAAATAACCAAGCATGCAGTTTTCCTTAATATAAGAGTAGCCTATGAAATAAAAGGTATGGTTGTATTTGATAAAGATGGAAAAAATCTAGGAACTGTTTATTCTATTGATCTATATGGAAGCAGAAATAAAATAAAAAATATTCATGTCAGAAATAATTTTATCAACACAATTATGAAAAAAGAGTTAGTAATTCCTTATGAAAAAATAAAAGATATCGGAGAAAATATCATACTTAATGTAACAAAGAAGAGTTTATCAAATCCTAAATTATAAAGATGTTCGAACATTTTGTCCCAATATTAAGACAAAATAGTCGACTCGTACAAACCAATTGATCCTAAAAGCTCTAATAACTAACGAGTAGATTTTTCTGCCATTTCAATAAATTTCTTAACCTGCTTCTTACTTCCACGTATAACTGTTTGTAATGGTCTAGCTGAACCTAACAAACACAAATCAACATGTTGAACTACGACTTCTAATCCTTCAAATTCTGGACGGGTGAATGAGAAAGTTTTACTATCTTCTCCAATTACAAATGTTCCGGCTCCACTTTCCACGAAACTGTCTGCATATTCCCTCAGATATTTTCTATCGAAATATTTTTCTTCGTATACCATAAAATAGGTTGATAATATCTATTCTTAAATTTATCGTTTAAATTATTATAAATGATCCCAGAGAGAATCGCACTAAGATATTAGGCAGAATATCACCAATCTTATAATTATAACAAAAATCATTTATTCAAAAAATCTATCTCTTCCTCGCTCAAATCAAGTTTCTTAATAACACTTTCTTGCTTGATTATCGGCTTCAAAAAGCTAAAATCTCTCATAGCTCTCGCAGTAGAACAATGAACCAACCGAGCATACTTTTTCATGATGCTTTTCTTTTTTTGCATTTTTTGATTATTTATCCAGATCTTAAGAATTCTCTTGGGTCTTTCATAACTAGTAAACCCCTGTAAATTATGATCTTTCGCAAAAGAAATACCCGCACTCTGAAATATGTTTTGGTATATTAAAAACCTCCAAGACTGATGTCTATAAATTCTCCCTCTAAAAACGTCAGCAGCACCCAGAGCATAATAAGCTTTAGCCAAAGATTCATTTTTATACTCTTTAGGAATATTTTCCTCAATCCAAAGCAATATTTCATCAAGAGATAAAGAACTTTTATCAAACAAATCCAAAAACGGTTCTCTCTCTTTAAAAATTTTCCTCAAAATATTGAAAATATCTTCTTCAACATCGCGCCTCTCCGTCATATCAACTTCAAGATCATTCTTAGCGTAAGAATCAAGATCATTTAGAGCAGCCCTTATATCGCCCTGAGATTTAATAGATATTTGTTTTAAAAATAGAGGATCCTTGCTTAAATTCTCTTTTTCTGAAACTCTCAAAAGTATAGAAATTATGCTACCTATTGGAAATCTAGTTATTTCAATTAACTTAGCCTTTGCCCTTACTGGAGATAATTTAGATTGCCAAACATCATTGCAAGTCATTATAATCGGAAATTTAGTCGACTCTATCACCCTTAACAATTCAGGAATGCCTCCTATATCAGTTCCTGTTACGCCATCAACCTCATCCATAAAAAGAATTTTACCCTTGCTAAACAAAGAGATTTGCTCAGCAGCAGGTTTCAAAGTTGTCTCTAAACTGGATCTATTCCTCAAATCAGACGAGTTTAATTCAAGTATCTCCAAATTGTTTTCCAGCGCAGCTGCTAAAACAATAGAAGTTTTACCAGTTCCAGAAGGACCATGCAAAATTAAAGCTTTTTTCTTGGGAAAATTCTTCAAAAAAAACTCAACTTCAGAAATAATTTTTTCCTGTCCAATAAAATCAGAATATCTTCTAGGACGATACTTCTCAGAGAGAGGTGTTTTGTTTAGCATCATTCCAAACTTCTCCCTTGCCAGCCAAAACAAAAGAAGCCAAAAGAGCCTGTAACTGAACAAACTCATCCGAGCCCTCAATCATCCTAAACTCAGCCTCCCCAGTCTTTTCAGTAAGTCTAACTTTGATCGCTGGCTCTATCTCAAGGTTCCAAATCTCCTTCTGTATAGCTTTTATAATATCCGTGCCAGAAATACTTTCTTTTAGCATAACATCTAACATTTTATCTCTTGCATTTATAAAATCTCCAGCAAGAGCATAATCCAAAACAACACGCACCTCGGCAGGCTTAGCACTAGAAGAAATAATCCTGATCATTTCAGAACTAATATTCATAGCTATTGCAGCAGTTGCCTGTAAAAGATTTATAGCTCTTCTACAATCTCCCTCCGAAGACTCATAGAGAGTATCAAAGGCATCATCACTTAGTTTCAAATCTTCCTTCTCAGAAATGATTTTTATTACTTTTATGATATCCTTCTTTTCTAAAAGCTTAAATCTAAATGAAACACATCTTGATTGAATAGGATCAATAATTCTAGAAGAATAATTACATGAAAGAACAAAACGACAAGTGTTAGAATAATTTTCCATAGTTCTTCTCAAAGCCTGTTGAGCTTCTCTAGTTAAAGCGTCAGCCTCATCCAAAAAAATAACCTTAAACGGAACTCCTTCAATAGCCCTAGTTCTAGCAAAGTCCTTAACTTTTTGTCTAACAACATCTATACCTCTCTCATCTGAAGCATTTAATTCTAAATAATTCTCTCTCCACCTTTCACCAAACAATTCCCTGACAACTATCAAAGCCAAGGTTGACTTACCAGTCCCAGCTGGACCTGCAAAAAGCATGTGAGGTATGTTTAATGCCTGAACTAACGACCTAACCCGTTTAATTATTTCCTGCTGACCAACCATATCTTCAAATTTAGCAGGTCTATACCTTTCCGTCCAGATGTTTGTTTGTGACATTAGCACCTCTTTAACAAGTTAAAAAAGCAGGCAATATAAATATTGTTGTGATTAAAAATTCTTAATTTTTATCATCTTGATCCAATCCATTATATGAAAGCGCCTTATTTGCAAGCATACCAAGAGTAAATCTCGCCATCATTGATGCTGGAAAAATTAAAGAAGGTTCAAATAAAGTATCATTTTCACCACGCGCATATTTATACATTCCAAGCACAAGACCCATAGCTGCTGTAAATCCCAATCCAAAATCAACAAGCTTAGACCCTAAACTAAAAGACCTAGTCTTGTCATATTCTTCCTCAACTCCTTCTAGTTCATCCAAACTTCTAGCAATATTGCCCAAACAGACAGAATCAACTGCACTAGTCCTAACCAAATCAATCAATTTCATATTAGAATTACAAAGACCTTTCTCTATGAAGTCTTCTCTTACGCTTTTCTTTCTTAAGTCTCTTTCTCTGCCACTTCCAACGCATTTGATTCTTCTTTTTCCAACGTCTTGAGCTTCTTTTCATATTTTCTATAGAAAAATTCGGTTTATAAAGATTCCTCTGACATAAAATTAGAACACTTCCATAAATTTAAATACAAAAAACTACTCAACCTAATAAGAATTAGAGGTAACAAATGAAAAACAAGAAGCTTATTGCTTTCATAACGCTAGCTATATTATTTCTTCTATTTGCCATAAAACTTACTTTTTTCTATGTTCCAAAATGTGAAACGTTTGGATGCTTCATGAGTTACATGAAAAAGTGCGAAAGTGCTAAATTTGTAAATGATGATATAGAAGCTACCTGGAGATATGAGATTAAGGGAAACACAAATAAAAAAGAGTGTGAAATAGACGTCACATTAATACAGCCAAAAACTGGAGACTTAGGAATTGACAAATTGGGAGGATACAGCATGACCTGCGTCTTTCAAAAAGGCGCGGCTATGTATCCTGAAAAGGATTTAGATAAATGTCACGGACCTCTTAAAGAAGAAATGCAAAGTATTGTTATAAAAAAATTACATACTTATGTAATAGAAAATCTAAACACAATAGATAGAAACCTCGCTTCAGCATCCGAACAATAAAATGAAGACAATACTTGTAAAGGACAAAAAAGAAGCGAGTAAAATTGCCGCCGAGATTATTTGCAAAGAAATTAATAAAAAAAGAGATCTCGTTCTTGGTCTCGCAACTGGAAAAACAATGATTCCAGTCTATAAAGAAATAACAAAATTAAGCAAAAGACAAAAAATAGATTTTAGAGAAGTAAAAACATTTAATTTAGATGAATATTTAGGCTTAAATGAAAAAGACAAAGAAAGTTTTAGAACTTTTATGAACAAAAATCTATTTGGAAAAATCAACATTCAAGAAAAGAACATAAGTTTTCTCGATGGAAAAAACAAAGGAATAAAAAAAGAATGCAAAGATTATGAAAATAAAATAAAAAAACTAGGCGGAATAGATCTGCAAATCCTAGGCATAGGAAAAAACGGACACATAGCATTTAATGAACCTGAGAGTTCATTTTCAAGTGTAACGAGAAAAGTAAAATTAACAGACCAAACCAGAAAAGACGACTCTATTTTTTTCAAAGATAAAAAAACTCCAGAATATGCCTTAACTGTTGGTTTAAAAACAATAATGAATTCAAAAAAGATCATGCTTATTGCATTAGGAAAAGAAAAAACTGAAATAGTAAAGAGATTCTTCCAAACTAAGATCACAAAAAAAGTCCCCGCAACAATATTAAAAAAGCATAAGGATTTCACATTTATAATTGATAAAGAGGCATATAAAGGAATGAAATGAAAAATAAAGCAGTTTGTATTGTTGCTCATCCCGATGATGAAACAATTTGGATGGGAGGAATGATTTTAAGAAATGAGAATTGGAATTGGACAATCTTCTCCCTATGTAGAGGAAATGACAAAGACAGAGCTCCAAAATTTAAAAAGGTCTGCGACATCTACAAAGCAAAAAGCATAATAACTAATCTAGATGATGAAATTCTAAAACCTTTAAAGGAAAATGAAATAAAAAAGCTAATACAGGAAAATTTAAAAGAAGATTATGATTACATTTTTACACATGGAAAAAACGGTGAATACGGACATATAAGACATATGGAAATACATCAGACAATAAAATCGCTTTCTAAAGAGAATTTTTTTAAGAAAGCTAAGATAAATTATTTTTCCTACAAAAGTGGAAAAGAAAAGGCACCGCATGATAAAATTTTATCAATTCCAATAGCAGATAAAAAAGCCGAAATTTTAATTGTATTAAATCAAGAAGAATATCAAACGAAAAGAAAAATCATAGAAGAAACTTATGGATTCAAACATCCAATTTTTGAAACTCTGAGCTGTGGTAAAATGGAGGCATTTTCCCCAAAATGAAACTTCTTGTTCTATATCCTCACCCTCCAGAACCAGATGGCGTCAGTATGCAAGGACATTATCTAATTAAAGGATTAAAAGAAAATGGCGTTGAAGTTTTACCTTGTGATCGTGAAAACAACATACAAAAAGAATGGAGTTATTTATCTTTCAAACCAGATGCAGTTATAGGAATAGGTTTCTGGGCAGACGCTCCAGGACTAATACATAACCCAGAAGAATACGGTATGCTTGCTGTTCCTTGGTTCAATGCAGATGGGTGGGTTGCGAATTATCATGATGATCTAAACAGATTACCTCTACTAGTCGCAACAAGCAATTGGGTAAAATCTACTTACATAAGAGACGGAGTAAAAGGAGATAATATTCACGTATGTCCAATTGGTTTCGATCCAGAATATTTCCACCCTATTCCAAGAAACGATGACAAAGTAAAAGAATTAAGAAAACTTTTGGATATCCAAGAAGATGAAAAAATGATTTTAACGATTGGAGGCGATGCCACAAGCAAAGGAGCCCAAGAGATGTTTAAAGCTCTTTCAAAAATCGGAGACAAATTCACAAAATGGAAATATGTTTTGAAAGTCTGGGACAGTTTCTCCGCAGATGATCATGGCAACGAAGAAGAAAAATTAATTAAAGAATTGGCCTTAGACGAAGATAGAATTACATATCTAAGAGGAAAATTATCTCCTGAGTTTATAGGCGTTTTGTTAAATGCCTGCGACATTTATGCTGCGCCTTCAAGACTAGAAGGTTTCGGTATGATTCAATTGGAAGCTCAAGCCTGTGGTAAACCAGTTATCTCCATAAATGTAGGCGGACCAAAAGATACAGTAGTTCATGAAAAAACTGGCTTTTTAGTCGATGTAGAAAAAGAAATAAAACTAGAAAAAGAATGGGCATATCCTTGGATGGGTTTTGAAACAGAACATCAAATAGAATTCAAAGAGCCAAAGACGTTTGCATATAGAGCAAATATAGATCAATTAGCGGATTACACTTTAAAACTTCTTACCGATGATTCTCTAAGAGAAAAAATGGGAAAAGATGCCGCAGAACATGCCCTAAAGAACTTCCACTATAAAGTCACGGCCAAACGCATGATAGATCTGATAGAAAAACATGCGTTGAAAAAGAGTTAAAAAATTACTCATACTCTATCTTAATTTCAATTGCCTCAGGAGGAACAATCGGACCCTTGTCATTAAGTCTTATACCTTCTTTAAACTCATCTTCTAACTCTCTTTTTAAAACACTTTTAAAAGACTCACGGTCTAACGCCTCACTAGATTTAAATCTACGAACTCTTACACCATAATTAACAAGAGGAAAAGAATTAATTCCATAATAAAATTGAGGGTTAAAATAATAAGCTATCATTTCAGTTTTACCTAAAACTCTAGCAACCTTGCTCGGCTTTTCAACAAGAGGACCTTTCACATAGACAACCAAGCTAGCCAATGACATAATTTTCCTTTGCATTCATGACTTAAAAAGTTAATTATTCCATCACTGCGGTAAAACAGCATCCCATGGTGTGACATACCTTGGATTAAGCGGCTGTTTCCTTGTTCCACCGCTTGGAATACACACACCATTTGAACAAGAACAAGTAATCATTTGGCTGTTTACACTATTACCGCCTAATGTTGAATTATAAGCGCATCCAAATTCTCTAAGACTACTGGTTCCCAAGCAAATATCCTCTTGATAATTTTGTGGAGTTGTTGCAAGATACGCTCTTCCCTTAATAAGCACATTGCCATTGTCTGTATCAACGCAAATTGGACTGCAAACATTTGGTTGTCCAATACAAGCATATCCGTTCTCTAATTGGCAGATAGATGAACAACCATCTCCACTGCCAGCATTTTGATCATCGCACGTTTCCCCAGGGAAGATTAAACCATCTCCACAAACAGATTGCTCATTTCTGCAAAGAGATGAACAGCCGTCTCCATTTAATCTACTTCCATCATCGCACTCCTCCCCTCCAACAACAGTTTCAATAACATTATTTCCACACCTAGGACCAACGACAACAGTTGCATAATCATCTCCCAAAAAGGTAGGAGTTATAGTCAAACCATGTCCAGCATCGTAATAGGTCTGATCCTTAGGCAAAACAACATAAGAAGAATCATCTTCATGTGAAGAGGTGTGAGGAGAAAAATCAAGAAGCACACTATCAACTTTCCCAAATTGGTTATTTCCCTGAGGAATAACTATTACTCCATCAGTACGTATTAAAACTCCATCAAATGCTCCAGGCCCTTTAGAATTATAAATAGATAAATCATATCCGATAGGTCTTCTGTATTCAATATAATAACTATCCGTAATAGAATCTATATCAGTAGTAGGTTCAAAGGGAACCCTCAAAGTCTTTATTCCCAAAGAACTAGTTTCAATAGGCTCTATATTAACTGCCACTGGTGTCTGTCTATTATGCATTTTAACTTGGGAACTAGATAACCATCCAAATCTAGATTTATGATACGCCCCGTAGTGGGCATAATAAAAAGAAGTCCCCATTATATCAAAAATATCCCCATATTCTTCAATATTCGCAGAACTGTAGCAAGAACTTTGAAAAGGCGAACTTCCACATTCTAAATCTCCAGAATGAAAAACGCCAAGATTATGTCCAAATTCATGAGCAGCAGTTCCGCTATCAATATATGTTGGATTACTTATAGCACTCAATGAAAGAGGAAAAGTACCTTGGCTTGGAACATTCACATTTAGCCAACCAACTGTGCCTAAACCAGAATAAGGGCAACTCGTAGAAGGAAAAACAAAAAAGACACGATCATAATTTACAAAATTAACAAACTGACTTGCCACACTAATAGCTCCATCTCTTAACATTCCCAAACCACACTTTTGAGTTGAAAAAGCAGATTGAGAAAAAGGAAGAGTATACCATCCATAAACATCTCCAGAAAGGAAGGTTTGATTGTAAGAAGACTCCCTCATATAGCTATTAATAGATTTCTGCCTGCTAGCGTCAAAAAATCTATCTCTTACATCCTGTAAAGACATAGGCGCATTAGAAGGGTTATTATTAAAATTAACAAGAATGACGGCCGTTCTCTGTTCTCCTAAAGAAGAAACTCCCGAACCAGCAACAACACCACTATCTAAAATTTCCAAAGAATCAACCCCAAACATAGATTCCTCAGAAGCAGTATTAACAAAATTCCCAGAAATTCTTATGTTCTGCCCAGAGATAGAGATCTTTTCAATATCGGCCTGGGAAAATTGAAGCTTATAAGTTGCATCGCCAGTATTAATATAAAATTCAAAAAAACTGTTTGCTCCATCATAGTGAACAATCTCAACAGTTCCTTCTAAAGTCAAAGGAGAATAAAACACTTCGCGATTAATAAAAAGAAAAAAAGCCATATAGACTGCAAATAAAAACACTAAAGCACTAACAAAAAAAACAAACACTTTTCTCTGCCTCTTTCTCATAAAATACAATGAAATATATTATATTTAAAACTATAGTCAAACCTTTTTCAAGCTACTAATAATCTCCTGAAGGGAAAATTTCTTTACAGTTGTAACAACGTCTCCTCCGCCAGAAAAAATCAAAACATCAGAACCATTTTTGTCAAGAATCAAACCTGTAGGAAAAAATACATCCTTATTTTCAAAAGTTCCTTTTTCATATTTTCTAATAGGTAAAATTAAAGGTTTTTCAGATTTCGCAATAATCTTTTTAGGATTATACAAATCTAGAAGAAGAGCGCCAGCACAGTATATATCCCTAAACTCTTCTTCTTTATCCTCTTTAATAAAATGCTCACGTAAAAAATCAGATATGCTCTTTTCTTTTCTAATGTGCCTATTTATCACGCCATGATAAATAAAAAGCCAACCATGTTTCGTCTTTAAAGGTGGTGGACCAGCACCCACTCTCCCAGAATCCCACTTTCCCTTCTGTGAAATTTCCAATGCGAAAGACTCACCCCAATAAGTTAAATCTTGAGAGAAGGAAAGCCAGATATTAGGAGAAGTAAAATTAAAATTTCCCTCAGGACGATTAAAAGCAAGATATTTATGATTTATCAGTTCAGGGAATATTGTAACATCTTTGTTTTGATGGCCAAAAATTATGCCTCTTCTATACCATTTTTTAGAATCATTTGAAATTGCTAAGTTTGTAGAAACGTTTCCTGTCCTTGATAAGCCAACATAAGTCATAACATACAAATCCTTTATTTTTGTTATTCTTGGGTCTTCAACTCCCAGTTCTCCATCCCATTCAAGCCCTGAAAAAGAAGGCTTCTGTTCAATACTCTTTACTTTAAATCCTGAAGAATCAAGAACAACACGTCTAAAATGAGATATGAAAGTAAGTCTTTTTGTATTATCCTTAAAAGTAAAATCTAAATCAGAAAAGTCTTTTATTTCCGATTTAGGAAACTTGTCAATTGTTATTTTGAATTTTTCCTCTCCAGAAAAACGGGGAGCATAACAATATTTTTCATCATCTGTTTTTTTCAGTTTTTCTATAACTCTCACATACAAAACTATATCTCCATTAGAAAGCCTAGCTACGCCTGGATTCATTGTGCCAATAACTTCAAATTTAGTCGATGAAGGAGTTATATTTTCAGGAGATAAAAGAACTGCCTCTCTTTTTGATTTTATCATTGTAAAAGTTTTAAATCAATAAAACCCTCTTATTTTTTAAAGATTCATAAGCCAAAATATAAGTTCCAGCGTTCCAACCTTGTCCTCCACCAATGCTTGGTTTTCCAGTTTTTCCATGTATCCATTCACTAAAATTCTCGTTCATCAAAAGGTTAGCTTCTGCCACTTTCTCAAGTTGCTCTTTCGCTTCCTTAAACATTTTTAACTTTATCAAAGAGAGAACATAAAAAGATCCTATATAAGGCCAAACGCCTCCGTTCAAATACGAAAAAGGTTTTCCAGCATCAGAATCTTTAAAGTAATCCTTCCATTCTTTAGTTCCCTGTTTTATAGGAGGGTAAATTGCTTTAACAGGAAAGGGAAAGTCAATCTTATTTTTTTTAATATAACTTATAATTTTCTTAGCCTTTAGTTCATCAGCAAGACCAAACAAAATAGCTAATAAATTACCCAAAGAATCAAACCACTCACCTATTTCTCTGTATTTATTATGATTTTTCCATCTATAAGCATAATAATAATTTCCATTCCATAAAAGACAATCATCTTTGTCTTCATTAACTTTTCTTCTCAACGCTTCAGCCTCTTTAGTCTTCCCAGTAATTATAAGAACTTTATAATAAAGAGCCTGCGTGTTAATTGTATGTCCATACCTGTGAGGAAAAGCATCCTGCCAATCAGTTGTAGGCAATTGTTCTAAAAGTCCATCCTCCCCCATATCTTGATAAGAAAGCCAAACAAGAGCCTTTTTTATATTACCTTCCAATTTCTCAAACAAAGATAGATCCCTATATCTTTCCTTAAAAACATAGCATCCAATTATGAACCAAAGAGAAGAATCAATCGATTTAAAATCTACATGCGCCTTCCTATCTTTTGAAAAAATATCAACTGCATTGGGTATCTGCCCTTTCTCTGATTGATGTTTTGCCAAAGTAATCAAAGAATTTTTGAAAGTCTCTCTAAAATCCGCTCCCAAAAGGGAAGAACCTAGAGAAATAATCATACTATCCCTTGCCCAAACAGCATCATATCCTGGAAAAGCAGCAAAAAAACCATTTGGAGTCGAAGCCTTTTCAAGTAACTCAACAGATTTCGCAAAGCATAAATCACTTTTCTCCCCAATCAATTTATTTCTTAGAATTTCACCCATTTTTCCTCTTTATGTTAATAACAGTATTGTTTAATATTTAAAGGTTTTACCTTGCAATTTATAGAATATTATTTTAAGTTTGTTTCCTAGAGGACCTTGCTAATTTCAAACTTAATCTTTTCAAGAGTTTTATCATTAATTTTTCCTATTTTCATAATAATAAGATTTTTCTTAATTGTAAAAATTTTATCAATTCTAATCCTGCTTTGTTTTAACAATTTACCAGATTCTAGACTGTCTTGATTTAGTATTAAAGAGAAAGGCTCATTTTTTATTACAGTTGTTAAAGGAACCAATACGCAATCTTCACATCTCTTGTTGAAGTTATCATTTGAAACAATTATCGCTGGTCTAACCTTACTACCTCCTTGATCACTAAATGGATAAGGTAATAAAACTAACTCTCTTTGTTGGAATATCATGTTATTTTCTTAAATAAGAAGCCCAGATATCATCCTCTTTATTGTCCCAAACTTCTTTTAAAGAGTCTTCATTGTATTTTAAAATATCCTCAAAATCATCTTTCATAGATTGAGAAACCCTATCTGCCTTTTCGATTAAAATCTTTCCTTCTGTTTCAACTAATAATAACTCATCACCCTGTTCAATTCCTACATTTTCCCTCATAGAGGTTGGAATTGCTATTTGCCCTTTCTCCGAAACTCTAACTGTCTTAATTTCCATGATCGTGTAAGAATTTTCTTACTTATAAATATTTCCAATTTAATTTATTCCCACTTTTCATACTTTCTAGAACCACCAAACCATTCAGCATAATCTAAATTGGGAGTTTTATTTTCCTCTCTTTCTTGGCGACTATTTTTAAAAACACGCCCTCCTTCTATAACCTGACCAAGCAAATAAATTGGATTTTGACTTGTTTGAAAAAATATTTTTCCTCTAGCGACTGGTCTAGTTTCTCTAACAAGAGCAACAGCACCCATAAACTCTTCTGGAGAGGCTAGATAGGGAGAACTAACAGTAAGATCATCAACCCATCTAGTATATGCGCAGCCTCTTTCCTTAGCTTTCGAATCAAGCAAATCATCTAAATCATATAAGGCTCTATTAAACAAAGGCATACTGTGAGGAGATCCTTGAGGAAGAGATCTTTGATCGTTATAAGTTACTGTACACACTTGTGCTAAAAATCCTGCACATTCAATTCTTTCTTCTTGTCCAAAGTCACCAAATGCTTTATAAAAAAAATCAAAAACCTGCCTTATTCCAACATTATTAAATGCGTTTGCTAAATCAAAAGATAAAACTGAGGCACAAGGAACATGGGTTTCCAAACTTCTCTTTGGGCTCCACCCTTTTTCACCTCCATGCGCAGTTGAATGTATAGATCCTCTCTGAATAACAGGAACTAATCTTCTCAGAAAGTATCCAAATTCTTCATTTGGAACTGCCAAAGCCCTCTTTTTCCCATTCACCTCTTGTTCCCATCTTGAATACAACTTTCCCCTTTGATACAAATCTCTCATTCTAACCATAGCAGTCTCCACTTCGTTTAGTGGAAAAAGTGTCTCTTCCGTTCCTTCCATAGCTTCAACAAGCAGAGTCTTTGCGCTAGTATCTAAAATTCTAAATGGGTCTCTTGCCTCTGCTATATAATTATCAAATTCATTTGTAGCTACCATTTTACCTCTTTTACTTGATTTGAGCTATCTAAGAATTATAAATACATTTGTGTGATTTGCAATAATACTTAAAAACTCAACTAGTTTCCAATCAAAATGAAATATAGAGCGAAATTCGAAATAGATTGTGGAGTTTCAAATGGTTATGGTTTGAAATGTCCAGATAATGTAGAAAGAACAGAATCATTTTCTGAAGAAAATGATCAACTAGCTTATCAAGAGTCTATGAGGATGGCTGAAAGCTTCTCTAATGATTATTTGAGTAATCCGAACACAGGTCTAACCACAGTTAAATTAAAGTCATTAAGAGAAAAAGACAGAGAAGTTTCTTTTAATGAATGTGGGTCAACTGTTCAGCGTTCAATGTTACAGCACATATTAACTATGGATACAAAACAAGAGAGAGTTTAATCTCATTTTAATCAAACCAATTCTTCCATCTCAAGTCTCGCAGAAAGATAAGCCAAAGTTGATTCCGCTCCCTGATTCAAATTTAAATCATTTTTATCTAAGCCATCATAACATCCACCAGTACCTTCATTATAAACAACCTGATTCAATGTATTTTTTCCTAAAAACCATTGAAAAGCTTGTAGGGCCTTTCTCTCATATTCAGAATCATTCGCGATCTTATAAGCCAAAGAAAGAGCTTGAACCATAGCTGCAACATCCAAAGGCTGTTGATCATAATAAGCCTTCTGTCCACCTTTTTTATACCAACCATTCTGACCTACAGGAACAAATAAATCATTCTCAAAAGTTTTGGACATTAAGAAGTTTAAAGAGGAAATAGCAACATCAAGATACTCTTTATTTTGTGTACTGATATACGCATAAAAAAGAGCCTCGCACATTCTGCTATTAGAATAAGTCAATTCATTTTCAAACCAATTCCAATCCGATGAAGAATTTTCTTTATACAATCCAACAAGATAATCTGAAAACTTTCTTATATTTTTGATAGTATCTTCAGAATAGTTATCTTTATTGTAATAGTATAAACTAGAAATAACATAAGAAATAGCCCTTGGTGCATGAAACTCAGAAGTTACAGGGATAGATTTTAAGAAAATTTCCTTCATTTCATTTCTTATTTCCTGAGGAATGGCTTGAAAGCTTGCGACTAAAGATAAAGAGCGCATGGCTCTTCCATGAGCTTCTTCACTCCAAGAAGATTTGTTTATTTTTCTGTCCTTTGAAACAACATTATAAAATCTACCTTCTTTGCCCTGAACAAATTTAACATAATTCAGATAAGTCTTAAGCAATTGCAAAAATACAGGACTCTTTGATCTATTATATAATTTGGCGGAAACAATTAAAGCCCTAGAATTATCATCCAAAGTATATCCTGAATTTTTATTTGGTTTAGTATATTTAGCAAACTGTATTATTCCAAAGTCGTCAGTGAGTCTTCTCATGTGTTTTGTATTTATTCTTGGAAGCTCCTCAAAATAAGTCTCTGGGATGGAAAAGAATTTTCTAATTTCATCTCCATAAGACAATGCGACGTTAGGCCAAGTCATATGTCTTGTAAACTCATAATTTGTCTGTTCTATATCTTTCATTTTTTTCTTATCTTTTAATATTTCCAATAATGCATCTTTAAAAGATTCAGAGTTATGAAAATCTGGCAATAAAACTCCGTGTTCAGGGCTAACAAGATCCTGGGCATGAAGGAAAGGAGTAGAAACAACGGCCCGTCCACAACCAAGAGCATAAGCTAAAGTTCCTGAAGTTATTTGTTCAGGAGTTAAAGAAGAAGAAACATAAATGTCAGTAGCCTTCAAATACTGTATAATTTCTTTCAAAGTTACATACTTGTTATAAAATTTCACATTATCCTGAATTCCAAACTTCTTAATCTGTTTGTCTAAAAAGTTTCTATACTTCTCTCCCTCTTGTTTTCTTACAACAGGATGGGTCGCGCCTACAATAAGATAAACTATGTTGGGATATTTTTTCACAACTTCAGGAAGAGCTTGAATAACATACTCATATCCCTTTCCACGATTTATCATACCAAAAGAAGATAATAAAATCTTACCCTCAAATCCCATTTGCTTTTTAAGATTATTTTGCGATTCATAAGACACAACTGGAATACCATGGGCGATCACTTTTATAGGAGTTGAAATATTATAGTCTCTCTTTAAAATTTCAACACCTTTAGGAGTCATAACCACAATTTGAGTAACTTTCTCAGCTATCCTTCTGACAACATCCAGTCTTTTTTTATCAGGCGATGGAAGAATACTATGAAAAGTAATAAATGAAGGTTTCTTAAGAACACTTAAAAAATCAATTATAAATTCGCCGTATTCTCCTCCAAAAATCCCAAATTCGTGCTGAATAGAAACTAATTTTACACTGTCATTTTTATTTATCTTTTCTGCAACTTTCTTATATTCAGGTCGATTGCTATCACTCAGTTGATAAATAACTTTTTTAGGATAATTGTAAACGTTCACGCCATTATTATTCATAGCAAGAATTTTAGTTTTCAAAAATGGAGAAAATTTCTTTTCAATAGCGTCTGAAAGATCTTTTGTAAAAGTCGCTATACCGCACTCTCTTGGAGGATAAGTACTAACAAATAGAATACAATTCTCATCAACCTCTCTCTGCATCAACAAGATAGCTAATTTGGATTAATAAATTTAACTCAATCTTATTGCTCGAACTGAGTTAATACCCTCCAACTTGCTGTGGTTGGGATTTTTATTTTTTCTTGAATCCTAGAGCTGCTGAATTAATACAAAATCTTTTACAACCATTTGAACCATCATCAAAAACATGACCTAAGTGCCCACCACATTTTTTACAAATCACTTCGACTCGACGCATTCCGTGACTGGAATCTTCTTTAAGCTCAACATTCTTTGTGTTAGCCGGTTCCGTAAAACTAGGCCAACCTGTTCCAGAATCAAACTTTGTATCGGAAGAAAAAAGCTCTGCACCACAACCAGCACAATTATACATTCCTTTCTCCTTGTTATGCAAATACTCACCAGTGAAAGGCTTTTCAGTTCCTTTTTCCCTCAGAATATCATGCTGTTCCTTACTAAGCTTATTCAATTTAATCTTGTCTTTTCTTGCTTCCATAATTATTGATTATAGCTCCAAGTGCAACTATAATTAAAACTAAAGGAAGCCATGGAACATTGAAGTTAATGTATCCAGTCTCACTCAAAAACCAAATCACAGCTACAACCAAAACTATAAACCAAAATGTCGGAAAGCTCTTGTTTTTAACCATACAAAATGCAAAGAAGATAAGTTTATAAATATTAAGAAGGCACTTTTTCAACTTTCCTTAATTAATCTAACACTTCAACAAGCCCTTTTCTAACTCTCTTTTCCAATTCACACCTAGTAGAATATGAAACTAAGCCGATAGATAATACATATATAGAGCCAAAAAGTAAGAGATCAGGATCCGACTTCATGTCCCTAGGCCTTAAAGAAGATTCATAACCTCTAACTTCTCTTGCTAATTCAGCATCAGATGTTAAATCATTATGTTCCCCAATATTTTGTCTTAATAACTCTCCAGATTCAGAAGTCCGATCATCCGATAGATTTAATGACTCATTAGCAACATAATTCGTCAAATTCTCTCTAAGTTCAACATATCTCTGAGCCTTAGGACCGATAAAAGAACTCGAGCTCGACTGAAGCACTGTATAAATTCCCCCAATAGCACTACCAAACAAACCAGCCAACCCACCAACACTAATAAGTAAATTCCTATTCATCTAAACCATCACAAAATTATGTTTTTAAATTTATAGCTAAAAATTGCAACATTATCCAAACAGACTATAAAACATTTAAAACCCACGCATCTATCTGATTTTATGGAAAAAGAGCTGTTAAAATTCATAAGAGAAAATAATTTATCTCCTTTTAATAAAAATAAAACTCCTGTGAAAAATGAATCAGAAAGTATATACAAGACAAAAGATGCAAAAGCAATCCATAATAAACTGCTTTCAACTTTATCATCAAAATTCTACTTCTCAGACACTTCAAATTTATTTAATTTCTTTTCCTCATTTCCAAACTCAAAAGAAAAAGAAGAAAGGCAAAATTTCTTTGAAAAACTAAAAGAAAAAATAGAAAACAATTTTCTTAATGAAATCAAAGAACCAAAAAGATGGTGGAACCATAAGTATAGTGTTATAGCCGTAACAGAAGATGAAAAAACATTTAACGAATTACAAAAAAAAGGTTGCCCAACACGTTTTCTAATAACTCCCTCAGATCTGGATTCCTTAGAAGATTATGATATAGTGCAAATAATAGATTGTGAAGGTTTCTCCAGAATGTTAGAAGGTTTACCACAATCTGTATTCATAGATTCAGTAGATGAAGCCTATCTTGAAAGACATCTAAAAACTCTATCTGGATGGACAGAAAACATAAAAATACTAAAACAAAATAAAACAAATAAAGAAATATTATCTATAGTAAGTGAATTGGAAGAATTATCTCCTTTACTTGATGATGGTAAAGCAAACAATATAAAAAAAGAAGACGTAGAGTCAAGTTTAATCGAAATAAACAAAGAGATCTCTTCAGAATTAAAAGGACTAACAGTTTCTGGAGAATCTCTGTATACAATGTTAAGCAAAAGTTCCCTGCCTGATGAATTAAACAAAATTATTGAAAAAGTCATCTCTAATTCTAAAATGCCTGAAAACTTATTCACAAGAAGTATCCCTGTTTCTATTGAAGAAAAAGAATTAGAAAATTTAATTAAAAGTCAAGGAGCAAAAGAACACACAAACACAGCAGAAAAAATAAAAAGAAAAGCAGAACCATTAAGAAATTCGCCTAAAAAATTACAAGACCTTTCAGATCATTTGTTACTTTTTGATTTCCTTTCTGGGATATCAAACTTCACATCTGAAGAAAAAAGTTTTCCTGTAAATTCAAACGAAATAATAATAGAAATTTCGTCTAATTTATTTTTAGAAAATGCACAACCTATTTCATTTAGTCTAAATGATGAAAGCAGATGTTCAATTCTAACGGGAGCAAACAGTGGAGGAAAAACAACTCTGCTTGAACACATAATTCAATTGATAAGTCTAACAAACCTGGGTCTCAGAATATCTGGAAAACTAAAAATGCCTGCATTTTCAGAAATATATTACTTTGCAAAAAACAAAGGAGCAGCAAACAAGGGAGCATTTGAAAATCTTCTGCTCCAAATGTCAAAAATAGAAGCTGGTAAAAATACCCTAATTCTAGCAGATGAAATAGAATCAGTAACAGAACCAGGAGTTGCAGGAGCAATTGTCTGTGCAACTGCAGACTACTTCATAAAAAAAGGCTGTTTTCTTGTTATCGCAACTCATTTAGGAAAAGAAATACAAAAAAACCTCCCAGAATATGCCAGAATAGATGGAATTGAAGCGAAAGGCCTTGATGAAAACTATGACTTGATAGTAGACCATAATCCAGTTCTAGGAAGATTAGCAAATTCCACCCCAGAATTAATTATAAAAAAAATGGCAAACTCACACAAAGGAGATTACTTAGAATTTATATACAAATCAATAATAAAGGATTAAGGAAAATATTTCTTTAGCTCCAATCTTATTTTATCTAAACATCCATCTCTGGAAATGTAAGAAAAACGAGCAATAGGCCTACAAGAATTTTCAATTTCCTCTACAGCACTTGAAACATAACTCTCCCTGTCTCTAGGCCAAAATAACAAAAAAGGTCTCTGACAACAGTCCACCGTAGCAAGCATAGAACCAAGAGGCTTACTTTTTTCAGTAAGATGGACCAATACACCTTTAGATTTATCTATTTCATCAATAGCAGCGTCAACCGAATCCTCAAGATCTCCCCCATTATCTCTAAATGTTTCATGAGGAGAATAACCTCTTTGTCCATAAACGGCTGTAGTAATATCAAGGACCCTATCATGAAAAGAATAGTGTTGCACATCGTTAGGTTGACAAGCCAAGACAAATTTTGGTTTTTTTCCAGAACCACTCATCAAAGCTGGCTTAACACTTGCACCTTTACTAGCAATCGCTCCTGCAATCTGCCCCCTAAGCTCATCTAAGCGCTGGTCTCCACCAAATTCCTTTACAGCCATAAATAAAAACAAATTACCTTATTTTTATTCTTTTCTGTGTTGAAAGCTAAATGCCCAGATTTATAAACAAAAATCTCTACAAAATTAAATGCGAGTCAAATACATATTTTCATCAAGAAAAACCTGGATGGCCAGATCTATGCCTACTAACAGACATAAGAAAGCAATCCCAAAAATAGTAACAGAAGTAATAAAAATCTCAGACGTAGTGTTAGAAATCCTAGATTCAAGATTTATAGAAAAAACAAGAAATATAGATGTTGAAAACCTGATAAAAGAACATGGGAAGAAAATTATCTATGTAATAAATAAATCAGATCTTGTAAATAAGGATAATCTATTACTCGAAATAAAAAATAGCACGCTTTATCCTTATGTTCTTATATCTTGTAAATCGGGTTTGGGTGTTAAAGAATTAAGAAATAGAATAAAAATTGAAGTTAAAAGGTTAAATATATTGGACGAACACAAAAAAGCACATATAGGAGTAGTCGGTTATCCAAATACAGGAAAAAGTTCTCTAATAAACATTCTAACAAGAAAAGGTTCAGCAAGGACTTCTGCGCAAGCTGGATTCACAAAAGGTATACAAAGAATAAAACTTACAAAAGATATACTCATTCTTGATACTCCTGGAATAATTCCATTAGATGAAAACTCAACCACAGAATTAAAAGATCTGAAAAAACACGCAGAAATAGGGGTAAGAACTTACGACAAAGTAAAAAACCCTCATTTCGTAGTTTCTGAGATAATGAAAAACCATCCAGGTTTATTAGACTCATTTTACAAAATAAATTCAGAAAACGACCCTCAAATACTTTTAGAAGAATTAGGAAGAAAAAAGAACTTAATACTTAAGAAAAATAAAATAGATCTAGACAGAACAGCAAGACTAATCTTGAAAGATTGGCAAAAAGGAGACATCAGAGAAAAAGATAATGTCAAAAAGTATGTTATGGTTTAAAGCAAAAAGATATGGTTGGGGTTGGTATCCCTCTAGTTTAGAAGGTTGGCTTGTTTTAGGCCTATATGTCATTCTAGAAGTTTCGTCTTTTATAAGAATAGATTCAAAATCTCATTCAGTAAGTGATACTTTGATTAATTTTATACCTCTAACACTATTACTTTCTATCATTCTCATTCTAATTTGTTATTTAAAAGGTGAGAAACCAAAGTGGAACTGGGGAGACCAACTCTAAAGCATATTTTTCAAACTATACCTTGCTAAACAACAATAATTTAAATAATGGATTAAGGTAAATAAAAAATGAAAAAGTTACTATTCCTCTCTATAATTGTACTATCTTTTCTAATGATGGGTTTAGTCAGCGCATCTTCTAGTTTTGACTGTAAAAAGCAATGTAATTTCATAAAAAGCATAGATACTAAATCATGCAACACAGAATATTCTTTTTGTAAAGATAACTGCGAAAGCTCTTCCTGTAGAAGAAATTGTTTTGAAGAAAAAAAAGTGTGTATAAAAATAGTTGCAAGTTCCTTATCTTCATGCAACACCGATTGTCTCTATAAAGACAAAAACATCACTTGTGAAAAAGGAAAATATAACGCAGGAGAAACCTTCCTCAAAGGATGTGAAAGCTGTTCTTGTGACTATAAAGGAAAAATAAAATGTAAAAAAACAGATTTCTGCAATTTTAATAACGTATCAATTGAAAAAGAGACCTGTCTTCAGTCTGGAGGATTATTCCAAGCACTATGCAATGGGCCATATTTTGACGTGTTATGTAGCCAAGAAAAATATTGTCTTTGCAAAGGTAACAATAACTATTCCTGTCCATCAAATTCTCTATGTATAACGAATTTCATCCCGCCAAATAAAAGAATTCATACAATAAATGGCTGGAGAAGTCTTCAAGGTTTTCCATTAGGAAACATAGGAATATGTGCTAATCTTCCTGATATTCAAAGTTGCGGTAACGGGATATGTGAAAATGTTGTATGTAAAAACTGCACCACTGCTGAAACCACTTTTAACTGCCCAACAGACTGTCAATAACTTTAAATATCAATTTCCTTTGTATTAAAAATGAGAAAAGAGGTCATTGAAAAACTTGCTACACTAATTACAGCAGCTTTCGGACTTATTGCAGCCTTAGCTTGGAACGAAGCAATTCAATCAATTTTTAAAAAAGTATATGGTGAAGCGTCAGACATCTACGCCATGATTTTCTATGCTATAATTGTAACGATCATAGCCGTAATGTTAACAATTTGGATTGGAAAAATCTCTGATAGAATAAAATAAAATGTTAAGCATAATTTCTTACTCGATAATAAGTGTTTTTATAGTAAGTTTAATTTCTTTTATAGGTGTCTTTACATTAAGCATAAAAACTGAAAAGTTAAAATCTTTCCTTATATACATGATTGCATTTTCTGCAGGGGCACTTTTAGGCGATGCTTTCATACACCTTTTTCCAGAATTAATTGAAAAAGGTTTTACATTTACAACTTCTCTATACGTTCTTGGAGGTATAGTCTTATTTTTCATAATAGAAAAATTCATCCATTGGCAGCATTGTCACATGCCCATTTCAGAAGAACACAGACATCCATTCGCATACACAAATTTAGTTGGAGATGCAATTCACAACTTTCTAGATGGAATAATTATCGCTTCTTCATACATAGTTTCAATCCCAACAGGAATAGCAACAACTATTGCAGTTATAATGCATGAAATACCTCAAGAGATAGGAGACTTCGGAGTTCTTCTTCACGGAGGGTTCACAAAAGGAAAAGCCCTTTTGTTAAATTTCGCTTCAGCATTATTCGCAATCTTCGGTACACTATTAACTTTCGCACTCTCTAATTCAATAGAAAAAATAGAAACAATCTTTATACCTATTGCAATTGGCGGTTTCATCTACATCGCAGGCTCAGATCTTATTCCTGAACTCCACAAAGAGACAAGAATGAGAAAGTCGTTATTACAGCTAATCTTCTTCATAATAGGAATACTTGTTATGGCTGCTTTGTTGTATTTTGAGTAATTAACTACCTGATCAATAAGCCCATAATTTTTTATATTCTAAATTATAAAATAACCCTATGGTAGATGAACTCGTTGAAGTGGTCAATGAAAAAGATGAAATTGTAGGGAAAAAGATGAAATCAGTATGTCATTTAGAGGGTATCTGGCATAGAATATCCTGCGTGATTTTATTTAATTCTCAAGGAAAAATATGGTTACAAACTAGAAAAAAAGGAAAGATAAGTGAAGGTCTTCTAGATTACTCAGCATCAGGACACATAAAAGCAGGCCAAAATTATGAAGATGCAGCTTATAGAGAATTAAAAGAAGAATTAGGAATTAAGACAAAATTAACTTTACTTTCTCTCAAAACATTATATGGAAAAATAGACATTGAAGGAAACAAAGTTAGACATGCTTTGAGAGTTTATCATGGAAAAAATGATGGCCCATTTAAAATTCAAGAAAGTGAGCTTGAAAAAATTGAAGCATACGAACTCGATAAAGTTAAAGAACTAGTCAAAGAAGATTCTAAATTAATGACTGAAGGGTTAAAAGTGGGACTAAGTGATTTTTTAGGAATAATCCGTAAAAAAGTTAAACCTCAATCTTAGAGAAAAAGTAACTTCCCACTAATAAGACAACGACAGCTGAAATACAAAGCACAATTAAATCTAATCCTATGCCAAAATGAGAGACTCCACCTAAGGAGAGTCTTAATCCATCAACTGCATAAGACATGGGGTTAAATAGGGCAATCAATTTTATAGCAGTAGGAGCTGAATCAATAGGAAAGACTGCCCCAGAAAGAAAGAAAACAGGCATTATAATGAAGTTCATTATCAGAGGGAATGCCTGCATATCTTGCACTTTACTTGCGAAGGCTGTTCCTAGTGCAGTAAAAACAAAAGCAAGAAGAAACATAAAAACAAAAAACAAAGGCAGATATACAAAACTAGTAGGTCTAAACCCGATTAGTAAAGTAATTATAAAAAGAACAATTCCTTGTATTAAAGCTACACTAGCTCCGCCTAAAGTTCGCCCCATAAATATACTCAATCTTGAAGAAGGAGAAACTAAAGTTTCTTTTAAGAATCCCAGTTGTCTATCCCAAATAACTTCCATTCCAGAAAACATCGCTGTGAACAAAATGCTCATTCCAATTATCCCAGGAGCCAAGAACTGAAAATAGTTTCCTGCGCCTGCTTGTTGAAAAACAGGGCCTAGACCGAAACCCAAAGCAACCAAAAACAAGACTGGTTGGGCTAAAGATCCTACAATTCTAGATCTGGTTCTCCAATACCTTATCAACTGCCTTAGCCACATAACATAAACCGCACTCATCTTACCCCCCATG
Source organism: Candidatus Woesearchaeota archaeon (assembly GCA_964366325.1). GTDB lineage: Archaea > Nanobdellota > Nanobdellia > Pacearchaeales > GW2011-AR1 > UBA73. The sequence goes on from CAYITD010000002.1 coordinate 75,821, forward strand.
ATTTTGCAGCTTCCCTTACTCTATCAATAGCCACTCCACCTTCCTCACGCATCTCATTTCCTGTCAGTTTCAAAAATGCTTCTTCCAATGACTTAGTTTTTGTTTTTTTCTTCAAATCTGCTGCAGTTCCTGTAACTTTAAGCTTCCCATGATCAATTATTGCTATCCTCTTTGCGTACTTTTCAGCTTCATGCATATAATGGGTTGTAAAGAAGACAGTCATTTTCTCTTCTTTATTTAAATTTTTTATATAGTCCCACATCTTGTTTCTTGTCTGTGGATCAAGGCCAAGAGTAGGTTCATCTAAAAATAAAATTTTAGGATGGTGTATCAATCCTCTAGCAATCTCTAACCTTCTCTTCATTCCTCCTGAATAGGTTTTAACAAAATCATTTCTTCTGTCCCACAGTTCAACAAGTTTCAATAAATGGACAATTCTCTCTTCCGAAAGATTTCTTGGCACATTATATAAAGAAGAATGAAATCTAAGGTTTTCCAAAGCAGTAAGCTCGTTGTCCAAACTAAAGTCCTGAAATACAATTCCAAAAGCAGATCTTGCTTTATGCTGTTCTTTCAAAGGATTAAATCCATTAATAAAAATCTTTCCAGATGTTGGTTTAAGAAGAGTAGTTAGCATCCTGATTGTCGTTGTCTTCCCCGCTCCATTCGGACCCAAAAATGCAAACATCTCACCTTTTGTAACGTTAAAAGAAACGCTGTCTACTGCTTTAACTTTTCCGAAATCCTTTGTCAATCCCTCAACTTCTATAACATATTCATTTTCTTTTGAACTCATTTGAGTATCGGACAAACAATATATTTAAATGTTTTGAGCGATCATTTTATAAATATATTTTAATTAAGCTTCAAATGGAAAAAAAGAGTTCGATTTTTAAAGTTGTAATGTCGCGTGTCTGGTCTTTACTCCTATTCTTCATTGTTTTAATAGTATTGAGCTTCATTTCATCAAATCTAAAATTCTCTTTCTTCAAAAACATCTACGAACTGCTATATTCAAGCACTTTACTAATTATAGGCCTAAACATTTATTTTATTCTTGGTGGTGTTTTTATGAGGATAAAATTTCCTTTCAGCATGGCTTCTCCAATATTCAACGCTCCAGGAGCCGTCTTACTAACAGAGTTTATAATAAAAATAATGCATTTTATGGATAACTACATTGTTGGGGAAGTTTTTTCTTTCTTAACACCTATAGAAAATAACATAAGATTCCTAGTCTATATACTTACAATAGTGATAGGATATATAATTGTCATATCTGAAATAGAAAATAAAGAAGATTTATCAATGAAAGAAGTCAAAACAGAATTCAAAGAGAGCTTCTCAGAATTCTTCTCCAAATTCAAAAAACCATTTAAAAAAGAAGATAAAAAACCGAAAGATAAGAAAGAAAAATAAATTATGAAAAAACAGGTTTTACTAATTTAACGCCTCTACGAATCTTCAAACTAAAAATAGCAAAATCTAAAACAACCAGAGATTTTATTATAAGTGTACGCCATTTATATCTCCAACAGGAAAACTGAAAAAAGAATAAATGAATATATAATGTTGAGAGAAGATATAAAAGAAAAACTGGATAGACTAAAAGAAGAACCAAGGAGATCAAACAGCGCTCATCCACTTCATGGAAAGCTTAAAGGGAAATGGGCAGCTGGCTAGGCTCAAATATTAGGTTGATATACATTATAGACGACTCCAAAAAAATAATTTATATAGACTCTGTAGGATCACATAAATTATACTAGTATTTTAATTCCCAAGCTTTTCCTTTCTTTCGGTTTCTTTCACTAGCCTTTATCTGAGCCATTAGATCTTTATCCTCTAGTATCTCCTTCTCTTCTAATTTTCTTATTTTATCTCTTATTGCTTCTCTAATAAACTCTGTCTTGGTCATATAATTATGTCTTTTCATAACCTTATTTATAGCATTCATGAAATTCCCTTCTATCTTTAAGCTTACATTTTCCATACTACTTTATACTACTTAATAGTATTTAAATATTATGAACTTCCAGCATGGTTAATCCTTAGGATTAACACCTCCCCGCGATTATTTAACCTTAGTTTAAGAGTCTCACGAGAAAATTGAGTTGTTTGTCGACGATAAGATTTTTCCATCAAAAAAGTTAGTTTTCAAAAATTGGTAAATTTAAACTTTGCAAAAATGAGCAGTTAAGTGCCCTCGAAGTAACTAATTAAAAAGGAACATAGTTTAGTTTTAACAGTTTGCTATTAATTACTATTTCATAAGAATCAATTAGTCCAGAAAATTTCTCTTTGAATTCATCTATAAATGAGTTAAGATCTTGAATGTCTGTAATTGCCATATTAATCTCAAAATCAAAATGACCTACTCTTTTTGTGCAGTACAGCACATTTTTCTTGTTTGTACACCAAATAACTAGGTCTTCTTCGTCTTTTTTACTTGCTCTCCTCATTTTTAACATCAATACATAATGATAGTATCCTAATTTTCCTAAATTAAAAAGAGCCCTATAAGAGTTAATTATATTAGAAGATAATTTTTTTAGACGGTACTTAATAATATCTGGAGTGAGTTTAGTTTTTTCTGCAATATCTAAAATAGATAAATTTGATCTTTGTGATAGTAAACTAATTATTCTCTTGTCTTTTTCGTCTATGGTTATCGTTTCTTCTTCTCCAGAATACTTATCAAACTTAATTTGTATTTCCTTTTGATCAAGAAGTAATTTGTTTAATTTGAATATTTTAGTGTAAACAATTATACTCACAAAATAGTCTTTAATAAAATCTCTAAATCTTGTTTTTACTTCTGTGAGAAAATTATCCAATTCTAAGATGTTTTTAACGGCTATTGCAATAGAATAGTCAAAAGACCCCTCAGTTTTCAAGCAATGAATAATTGATTTATGATGTATCAGAAAATCAAAAAAAGGTTTTTCAGAGGTTTTTGTAGAAAACTGTGTCTTAAAATAAATCTTGTAAGTTTTATATCCTAATTTACCAAGATTTATAGAGCAAATATAGTTTGATATTATGCCTTTATCTTCTAAATTTTTTATCCTATATGCTGCTACGTTTCTTCCTATTCGTAATTCGTGAGCTATTTGAGAGACTGGCTTTCTACAATTCATATCCAAAGCACACATTATTTTCTTATCTATCAAGTCCATATTATAGATTACAGGTAAATTATTTATAAATCTTACCTATTTTGCTTAAAATATGGAAGCAGATTATAATTAGGTATTTTTCTACAATAGACTATGAAAAGACAAGCAATATATGCATTATCAGGAGACCCAATACATTATGGTCATATAGACATAGTGGAAAGAGCGTCGAAAATATTTGATAAAGTTGTTGTGGGAATTGGTGTTAATCTTTCTAAGAAATACTTGTTTAGCTTAGAGGAAAGGCTTGATCTGGTTAGAAAAGCATTAGTCTCTGTTCCAAATGTTGAGGTAAAATCGTTTCAAGGGTTACTTGTAGATTATGCTGCCGAGAATGGAATAGCAACTGTAGTAAAAGGAATCAGAGGAGAATCAGATTTAGACTATGAATTAATGCTTCATCATGTTGGAGAAAGCCAGAGGCTTGGAATAGACACTTTCTTTATACCTGCAAAGCAAGAAATGACTCACTTTAGCTCAAGCGCAGTTAAGGCGCTCCAGATAGAACAAGGATTGGTACACGGGTATGTTCCCTTGAATGTCAAACAAGCACTTGAAGAAAAGATGTCTGGCCAGCATATTTTAGGTTTGACTGGTGAAATTGGAGTTGGTAAGTCTTATGTTGGAAAAAGATTTGAAACCTTAGCCAAAAATAAAGGATTAGAAGCACATAATATAGAATTAGATAGCATAAGCCATCAAATTCTCGGAGAGTTAAAAGAAGAACTATATGCAGATACTAGAGACCAAATAGCTGCTGAATTTGGAGAATGTGTTAGAACTCGGGAAGGAATAATTGATAGAAAGGCTTTAGGAGAGATTGTTTTCCATGACTCTTCAAAAATGAATAGATTAAACCAATTAATGTATACTCCTTTATTGGTAAAACTCAGAAGAGAATTATATGGTAAAAAAGGACTGATAATTCTCAATGCTGCTTTGTTGGCAGAATCAAAGATGACTTATTTATGCAATAATAATGTTGTGCTGGTTTCTGCTAAAGAAGAAATTCAGGCAAGAAGATTGGAACAAAGAGATCTTTCTCCAGATCAAGTTCTAAGAAGAAAGGAAAGCCAATATGACACAGAAGAAAAAGCTTCAACTCTGAGAAAAAGAATAGAATTAGATCGCCACGGAAAACTTTGGGAACTGGACAACTCTGAGGGAAAAGAAGAGATTGATGAAACATTATGTGACGTATTAAATTATTTCAATCTCGGGGGTGAAAATGAACGCTAGATACGAAGATTTTGGAAAGTTTTTGGAAATGTGGTTCGCTTTACATTTAGATAATCCAAAAGTAGATCCTTATCGGATTAAAGCTAATCTTGATGTAATCTATAGTTCAGCAGGAAGATATTATCATAATGCGACGCACATCAATGACGGATTAGTGGAACTAGATTCTGTTAGAGATTTAACCGCCAAACCAGAAGAAGTTGAAGTGGCTTGGTATTTTCATGATGTTGTTTATGATTCTAAGGCTAAAGATAATGAAGAAAAAAGCGCAGAATTAGCTAGAAAAGTTTTAGCTGATAGTGGAGTCAACTTAGAAAGAATTTCAAGAGTAGGAAATTTAGTTCTTGCTACAAAACATCTTATAGTTCCAACTAAGAGAGATGCGCAAGTTCTTGTTGATATAGATTTGTCTATATTGGGTAAATCTGGAGAAGTTTTTGATGAATATGAGAGCAATATTAGAAAAGAATATTCTTGGGTTCCAGAAGATCAATTTAGAGCTGGTAGGAAAGCCGTCTTGAGAGCTTTCTCAAAAAGACCCATACTATATTCAACAGAGTTTTTTAGAGATAAATATGAAGATAAAGCTAGAGAAAATCTTGCAAGATCTATAAATCAACTTTCAGGTTAAAATGAGCATCTTAGAGGAACTTGTAAAAAAATTACCTTGGGAGGAAGGTAGACAAAAAACAGGTTATAAAAAAATTAAACTTCTTGAGTCCGAAAGATTGAATTTTGATTGCTATTTACTTTACTATCCAGAAGGAAGTGAGATCCCTCAGCATTTTGATAAAGTTGAATCTGGTAGACATTACAGGATGAATATTGTTCTGAAAAAAGCAGATGTTGGAGGAGATTTTGTTTGTCAGGACGTTATATTTAGCAAGTACCGAACAAATATTTTTAGGCCAGATATAGCAGAACATAGCGTGACAAAAATTGAAAAGGGTTACAGATTAGTTTTGTCTATTGGATGGTTAAAAGAATAGGATGTTTTTCAGTTACACGCTCCCCAATCAATTACCCGGAAAACACACAAAAATTCATCAAAAATTTCCCTAAAATTATCTAATTATTTTATCGCCTATAAAAAATTACGCGAGGAGCGTGCAACTAGCGTTTATCGTAGATAAGATATATACGCCTCCACGAGTTTGTTAACTCCCCCCTTCACATACAATAATCAGTTATCCCTTCTTCTCCTCAAATAATTAACAAGTTCATCTGATACTCTTGGCTTTCCATTTACAATTGGATAAGAATAGGGAAGAATTGTCGATTCAATTCCATTTATCCTTATTTCTATTTCATTTTTAAATTTTAAATCTCCAAATTTCTTCCCATGCAGTATCTCAGAAACAACAAAAACCGCATTATCCGTGCTTAGTTGTTCTTTTCCAATATTTCTTGATTCTGCTAAATTAAGAAACTGTGTAAGCTCTTCCTTAGTTCTTTTTCTTGGAGGGTAGTCTCCTAAAATGCCTCCAAAAACAAAGTATTCAAACTTCTCTTTATCTGAAGTTTCCAAAGTTTTTTTCGCTTCAGGATCAAGGATGCAAACCTTTTTCAAATTCATACTTTTGATAGATTCTCTGAAAACTTTACCATAATTTTCAAGTTCCTTCGAACCTCTCTTCACATTAGTTATCCACAAATAATCTTTTCCTACAATTTTTGAAATACTTTTATACTCTATGACGCACCACTTCCACATTCTTTGTTCCATATGTTCTATTATGAAAATAGGTTTTCCCATTCTACAAATATCTCCTAAAATAATAAAAAATTATTTCTATAATTTTTCCAAAAGAAGACCTTCTTTTCCATTCATCATAACTAAAAGGTTCTGAATGTTTTAAGCTTTCAAGAAAATATTTTTTCAATTCTCCAATTAGCTTTTTATCATTACCCGTTAAATTTATATCATACTGATGTATAAAACTCCTATAATCTAAATTTGATGAACCTAGAATAAAGAAAGAATCATCCACTATCATTAACTTAGAATGTAGTTTACTTTTTTTATAATAATGTATATTTATACCTTTATTGTGCAAATCGCCTAAATAAGCATTTCTAGCAATATCAACAACACGAACATCTGATATGTATGGTAAAATTATATCTACTTTTACTTTCCTTCTGACAGCTCTTTGCAAAGCTCTCCTTATTTTTTTAGAGGGAATAAAGAAAGGAGTCTCTATAAAAATATTCTTTTTTGCTCTTTTTATAAGATGAATGTATTTTTTCTCTGCAGCCCTCTCAATATTATGTGGAAAATCTTCAACTATTTCAAAACCTTTGTTTAAATAATATTTAATCTTTCTTCTAGTAATTTTTCCAGCTGATCTCCAACTCCTTAAAAAAGAAGATCTAAAAGCCCTAGCAGAAGACCCATTAATTCTTAAAACAAGCTCTCTCCAATCTAAACACTTTGCAGTTATATTAGCGGAACCAAGATAAACAATTTTATCATCTACTATTAACAACTTCCTATGATTCCTCTCATGATTTTTTGTAAAAACTCTTACAACATATTTAAACTCTCTAAAAAATCTTACTCTGCCCCCGCTATTGACTATTTTTTTAAAAAAGTCTTTCTTAGCGCTTGAGCCCCAAGCATCAACAAGGATCTTTACTCTAACTCCTTCCTTAACTTTCTTGTAAAGAGCCTCTCTGAATAATTTGCCTATATAATCATCATTATAGATATAAGTTTCCAAGTACACTTTTCGTTTAGCGTTCAATATATCTTTCAACATAGAATTATAAAAAACCCTTGGAGCAGAATAAACTTTAAAATTTTCCATCCACAATAAAAATAGTATCTTTTCTTATATCTTTTGGTTCAAAAGTAGAATAATAAGATGAAAATCACAAAAAAACTTAAATACCTAATAAATGAGTTGATTTTATGGTAAAAGATGATATAACAAGAAATTTTGAATTTATTTACACAGGTGTTGGAGGGCGTGCAAATATAGATAGGGATAGAGACTTACCCTTAAGTGTTATTAGAGACCTTGGAGGAAGAGAGCGAATAATTATCATTGAAAAAGGTAATGAAAGAATAGGAAATGCCTCAACACAATCAGATTATGAGTTTAGAGTAATGAGTTTTCCAGACTCAAGAATGAGAGCATATGTAACCAGAGAAACTTTTCCAGATTCAAAAGAGGATAGTGGTAGAAGACCTTCTGATGTAACAAGAGTAAGACTATGTAATTATGATCTAGAAAGCGAAGAAGCGTTTACAAGAGAAGTTTCTCTTGCACTTGATAAACTTCCTAGAATTTCATAATGAATCATCTTTTAGTTTTCAGGTTCATAAGTTTTTTGCATTTCATCTGCAATACTTAAAACTGATTCAGCAATAAACCCTCGTGAACCTACTAACTCTTCTTCTCCAATTGGAGACAAAAAAGCCAAATCATATTCACGACCAGTAGTTGAATCCTCTAATCCTCTTCTTGACGATAAAGCTCTTCGTCTATCATAACAAATAGGTCTTACTTGTAACTCACTCGTATTAAATATAACCAAAGATGATTTATATAATTATCCATAATTTTTTGAGCCTAGTTATTAGAAAGTAGAATACTTTAAAAGTATCAAACAGCTTAGATAAAAAATAGTCTATATAACTGGGAAAGAAGTAAATGATAAGAAAATCAAAAATTTCAGACATAAAAGAGATAAAAAAGCTAATTGACAATACTAAAGAAATGGATACAACTCAAGAAACATTTTCCGAGGATTATTTTAAAAGATTGGTAAAAAAAGGTATAATACTTCTAGCAGAAGAAGATAACAGTATAATAGGTATTTGTTTTGGAACATATAATAAGAAAGAAAAGTGGGCAGATTTACTAGGATTAATGGTGAAGATAGAATATAGAAAAAAAGGAATTGGGTCTGCTCTAGTTAAAGAATTTGAAAAAATAGCAAAACTTAACAAATTAAAAACGATTGATTTATTTGCAGACAAACAACAAATTAATTTATTTAACAGTTTAGGCTATAAAAAAGGCAGAGTTTATACAGCTCTTAGGAAAAAACTAAACTAATACACAAATCTCTCAAAAAAGCAATTTCCTAAGTTTTATAATTAAACCTCTTAGCGTAGTTTTTATGATCAAAATATTCCATAATAACGGCTAAAATTTCAGATTCATTTGTTGCAATAGAATAAACAAGTCGCCAACCATCAGGCAAGGGATACCACCACAAGTTATCAATATTATATTTTTTAATATATTCCAAAAGAATTAATCTTTTTTCTATTTTATTTCCACGAAAAGCGTTTTCCTTCAAATTTTCAATTGCCCTTTGTATTCCTTTCTTTATAGGGTGCTTTTCTGGAAGAGAGACAAAATCATCTTCTAAATTCTGTTCTACAAACTTAACCTCTTTTGCCGGTTTAATCAGCATACATATCAATATGCTTTTCTATTTTTAAGCTTCTCTATCAAACTTGGGTTCCAAACATAAATCATATAATCCTCTTTATCAATTCCAATCTTATTATTGTTCCACAAATATTGCAAAATGACATTGAATGTTCCCCACATTATCTTTCTTGGTAAACTATGAAACAATTCTGTTTTCTTATACTCTCCACTATGTTCTTTGATGAACTCCTCGACCATCACTAAAGTATCCAATCTAGGGCTTCTGGATATTATATTTTCTACATTAAATTTCATTTCTTTTATTTCTTGTTCAACCATATTATATATTGATAATATTATCAATTGATTATATAAATGTTTCTACTCAATTCACTTAAATTATAGTAAAAACTTGCACCTTCCATAAACCCTTTTTTGTCCATCAACTGTCCACAAACTATCCATTAATTATCAAACGAATTAGCTAAAGGCTTTTATATATATTAATCTTAACTTTTTAGTAATAGGAGACTACATGAAATTCAAACTTTCACACTCAAGTTTAAGTTTAATGGAAGAATGCCAGAGATGTTTTTGGTTAGATAAACATGGCAAGTGGAATAGACCAAAAGGTATTTTTCCCTCACTTCCCTCTGGAATGGATGGAATTTTAAAGAATCATTTTGATAAATTCAGAGACAGAGGAGAATTACCTCCAGAAATTAGAAACCATCAGCATACAAAAGGCTTAAAGTTATTCAATGAATCAGAGTTATTAAAAGTCTGGAGAAGTAATTTTAAAGGAATTAGATGGGAAGATAAAAAAGGAAACGTGCTTTCTGGCGCAGTAGATAACATTTTAGTTAAAGGAAAGAAACTGATTGTTTTAGATTATAAGACTAGAGGTTTTGCTGTAAAAGAGGACACAGCAGACCACTATCAGAATCAATTAGACTTCTATAACTTCCTATTAAGGAAGAACGGACATGAAACAGAAGACTATGCGTTCTTATTGTTTTATTATCCTAAAGAAGTAATGGAAGATGGAAAAGTGGCATTTGATTCTTTACTAGCTAAAAGAGAGGTAAATGTCAAGAACGCAGAAAAGATATTTGAGAACGCAATAAAGTTATTAAACTCTGGATGCCCTAAGAAAAGTTGTGAGTGGTGTGATGGCAAGTAATAATATTGGTCTAGCGGGGGAATTCTATGCTATGCATAAACTATTTCTACAAGGTTATGAAGCAAGTCTAACTCTTGGAAATACTAAGGGGATAGACATACTGGTTTACAATCCCAAAAACGAAAAACAGTTTAAAGTTGAAGTTAAGACATCTACTACAATAGCTAATGAAAAATTATTTGGAAAAAACATGAGATGGATTATGAATAAAAAACATGAGAGGATTGAAAATAAAAATTTAATCTACTGCTTTGTTTTTATAGATAAAACTGGAAAGGGAAAAACTAGAATTTTCTTTTATCGCCCAGAAGATATTAATCTATACATTTATACTCAACACAAAAAATGGTTACACGCAGTGCATAAAAGAAAAGTCAAGGATACAGATATGAGAACATTTAGAATTGATTTAGAACATGTGGATAAGAACAAGTTTCAGGATAATTTTAAGATTTTTGAAGAATAAGGATTTGTTTAATAACTACCTACACGAAGCCAGATTATTTCATATTTTTGAGAGAAATAAGGTTTTTATAGATTGTTTTTATTGTGTAAGTATGAAAAATACACTTTTCAATGATAAAACAATTCAGAGGCTAGTTTCTAATGTTAAAATAACATCTAAGCAAAAAAAAGCATCTCAAGAATGGATGGAATTAATAGATAGGAGGGAGCTAATGAAAGAAAAAGAGGGTTATCTTAAATTTTATGATATAATTTTGAAAGATTTGTTAGGGTATGATAATATAAAACATGAGAAAGAAGGTGTTGAGTTTTCTTATGAAAAGGACAGTAAAAGTTTAGTTAGAATTGAAGCAAAGGGTATGGACACTCTAGATTTATTCTTACCACAAAAAAGGGCAAAGGAAGAATCTCCAGTTCAACAAGTATGGAGATATATGCAATTACACGCCACCCCATATGGGATTGTAACTAATTATAGAATATTTATATTATTCAAATATGATGTAGGAAGCACAAAGTATTATTTATATGACTTTGAAGATTTAAAGAAGAACTCAGAAGTATTAAAAGAATTTATAGCTATTTTTTCTAAAGAAAGCATCGATAATGGATTTATAGAAAGTTTATATGAGAAGTCTATAATTGAAGAAAGAGAATTTACAAAAGAGTTCTATAAGTTATACCATGAAACAAGATTAATGTTAATAAAAGAATTTGAACAAAATACTGATATTAACAAAGACGCCTCTGTACATTTTGCACAGATTTTTCTTAATCGATTGATGTTTGTATTATTTGCAGAAGATACAGGTAAAATAGAGAGAGGAGTTATTGAAGAAAGATTATTAAAAACATTGAGCAACATTCATTTGTTTTCTTCAAACTCTAACAACATATCTAACGTTTTGGTAGGATTGTTTAAAGATTTAGATAAAGGTAGCGACTTCCCTATAAAATTATTTGGATTTAATGGAGGCTTGTTTAAACATCCTATTCCAGAAAGAATACACTTTAAAGATTTAAGAGAAGATAAATTTTTTATAGAAGTTTATCAAAATTCTAAATTGAAAAACAGAGACCTAGAATTAAACGAGAAAGAAAGAGAGATATTTGAAAAATACAAAAATAAATTAAATCCGATAATAAGAAATGTTTTATTAATGGCATCGTTTGATTTCAAGTCAGAAGTCAATGTTAATATTTTAGGGCACATATTTGAACAATCCATTTCCGATATTGAAAATTTAAAGATAGACAATACTTCAAGAAGAAAAAAAGAAGGCATATTTTATACTCCAGAATATATAACAGATTATATTTGTAGAAATACAATAATACCTTACTTATCTAATAAAGGAGTAGACACAGTTCCAGATTTAATTAAGGAATACTTTAATAACATAACAGAATTGGAAAGAAAATTTAAACAAACTAAAATATTAGACCCTGCTTGTGGTTCTGGAGCTTTTTTAATAAAAGCCACAGAGATAATGCTTGAGATATTCAAAGCAATTCAAGATTTTAAACAACAAGAAGGAAAATATAAAGCACAGAGGGGACTAAAAATAAAAAGTAAAAATGAAGGACAATTAGTTTTAGCAAAATGGAATGAGGAAGAAGAAGCCAGAGAGATTATAGAAAATAATATTTATGGAGTAGACATCAATGAAGAATCTGTTGAAATAACAAAACTTTCCTTATTTTTGAAGATGGCTAGAAAAAATAAGAAATTGACAGATTTATCAAATAACATTAAACAAGGAAATAGTTTAATTGCAGATGAACTGATTGCTGGAAAAATGGCTTTTGATTGGAACAAGGAATTCCCATTTAAATTTGATATTGTTATAGGTAATCCTCCTTATGGTGCTGAGGGAGAAGGCTTAACTGAAGAAAGTTATATAATGTTTTACAAAAAGGGTTTTGAGTTAATGTGTGAAGATGGTCTACTTGGATTTGTAACACCAGATACTTGGGCAATAAACAATAATGGTCATGAGATTAGAGATTTAATAAGAAATAATCTTACTATCCTAAAGATTTATGATGTATATAAGCCATTTGAGGATGCTAAAGATGTATGGTGTCATATAGTTATTTTAAAGAATAGAAGTTCTAATGATGGTTCGAAATATAGTGTTAAACGTATCCCTCCTTACAATTTAGAAATTTTCGATTTTGAAGCTTATCAAAAAAATTTACCTAATAAAGAAAAAAGATGGTTTCTTTATATATCGCCAAATATTCAGAATAAAATATTCAATAAAGTGGAAGAAATTAAAACTAAAGCAAATATTAAGTGGCATAGAGGAATAAGTCCGTCGCCAAATCCAAAGAATCTAACTCAGAATAAGACAGAAAGGTTAGTCATCGGAGGAGAAGATGTAAGTAGATACGGCTTTAATTGGCATAGAAAATATCTAGTTAAGGATTATAAAAATACAGAGACTATTAAAAACCTCATCTTGAATGAAAAAATTGTGATTCAAAGAATACGGACTAATTCTACCGACTTTGGCTCAAGATGGTTAGTAGCAACATATATTCCAAAAGATTATATCCCCATAGATTCCTTAGGATATATCTTCTCTGAAGAATCTTCTTTAAATCTATATTTTCTATTGGCATTAATCAATTCTAAATTATTGAATTTTTATTACAAACTACACTTTACCGATAAAAATGTTAAACCAATATATTTGAATGAATTACCAATGCCTTCAATAGAAATTGAAAAACAGAAAGAACTAATTGAAAAAGTAAAATCTCTTTTAAAATTAAATAATGAAGTTTATGAAAAAACATATAAAATTCTTGAATTAATTAAGAACGAATTCAATTTAAAAAAAATCTCGAACAAATTAGAGAAGTTTTATGAGTTAGATTTTAATAGTTTTGTTAAAGAATTTGGAGAACATAATTTATCTCTAAACAAAAAATCAGAATTGATTGAATTTTTTGAGGAGAATAAGATGAAAGTTTTAGGATTATATAATAAAATAAATAACATAGATTACGAAATTGACCAAGAAGTCTACAATTTATATGGAATTGCAAGGGAAGAGCAAAAAATAATTGAGGAAAATTTGAAATAATATGGTAAAAAAAGTTTCTTTCTGGGCAACAAAATACATAAGGAAGCCGACTAAGGTCGAATTTAGAAGATCCGATGGTTCAATAGCTAAGTTCAGAGCAACTAAGATTGTCTCAAAACCTAAAAAAGTCACATTTTATACTAGGAGAAAAAACTAAATGGTAAAGAAAATCTTTTACCTTGATGCCTGTATTTTTATTAACCTATTCCTTAAAGAAGTTGGGCATAAAGAAATAACCTCTTTTCTTAATGATCCAGACATAGATTTTGTAACTTCTGAATGGACATGGACTGAAATTGTTAAGGTTTTAATAAAAGAAAAGAAAATATCAGAAAAGAAAGTTTCCAATTATATTCAATATCTAATGAGAAAGAAAAGAATTGGAGATGTATGCTTTAAAATAGTGTCTGTCAGCCTAAAAAAAGATTATACATTTAGCGAATTTTTTTATGAAGTTCAAGAAAAATTAATGAAATATAAAGGAAGTTTGGCAGATGTAATACACAGCGTTATTATGAAAAACAATGAAATAAACACTATTTTAACCACTGACTCTGAATTCGAAGGAATGAAAGGAATATACGTAATTAACCCTTTAAAATTGAACTAACTAAAACTCTTCGTCAATCCTTTTAGCTACCTCAAGGATCCTTTCAAACATCCTATCAGAATCGCGTCTCATTTCTTCAATTGCATCACTAAAACTTCTTCCCCTCAAAGCAACTTTTCTCTTCTCTCTTATAATTATCCCAGTTTCCATTAAGTTTCTCAAGTGGTGATTTATAGTTGGAGCCTCAATCTTCAATGACTTAGCAATCTCCTCTGTAGCAACTACATCTTTCTCTCTAAATTGTCCCAACAGTTCAGCCATAATCTTTAAAGAAGTTTCTTCAATATCTCTTCCAGAAGCAAATCCAAGACTATCGCAAATCCACTTCAAATCATCATCAGCCTTATCTTCTCTAGGTTTCTCAATATCTCTTATTATGATTCTCTGTCTCACCCCTTTTTGTATCATTCGCCATATTTAAACTTTATTATTAAGTAATTAATTAAGAGATTAAGTAAACATCATGTTTACTTAACGAAAGATTTAAATAGTTGTATTTATGATTAGAGCCTATGACAAATAAAACTGAACAAAAAATAAAGGAAAACGGTAATCAATATATAGAAATAGAAAGTGAAAAATCAAAAGAAAAAGAGATTGAAGAGTTAAAGAAAAACTTAGAGAATGCAAATTTTTTAGCAGATGAGAGGCTGAATCACCTTAAATATCTACAAGCTGACTTTGACAATTATAGAAAAAGATTTGACAAAGAAAAAGAGAATATAATAAAATTATCAAATGAAAATTTAATTCAAGAACTAATAATTATATTAGATGACTTTGATAATTCAATAAAATTTATGGAAAACGAAAAAGACAAAGAAGGCATTTTAAGGATATATAAAAAATTGTTTAATATGCTTGAAAAACATGGGCTTAAACACATCGAAGCTTTAGGGAAAAAGTTCGATCCTAATTTTCATGAAGCCATCCTTAAAGAAAAAAGTCATAAAGAAGATGATTTAATAATAGAAGAAATACAAAAAGGATATATGTTAAATGCAAAGGTTATTAGACCTACAAAAGCGAAGATATCAGAAAATAAAGATTTAAAAGCTAAACAGATGAACAAATAAAATGGCAAAAGAAAAGATTATAGGGATAGATTTAGGAACTTCAAACAGCCAAGCTGCTGTAGTTTTAGGAGGAAAACCAACAATAATACCCTCCGCAGAAGGAGCCACAGTAGCAGGTAAAATGTTTCCATCAGTTGTTGCATTCACCAAAGACGGGCAATTGTTAGTTGGAGAACCTGCAAAAAGACAGGCAGTCTCAAATCCAGAAGGAACTGTTATAAAAGCGAAAAGAAAGATAGGCTCCAATTTTAAATATGAAATTTTTGATAAAGAATACACGCCTCAGCAAATTTCTTCGTTTATTTTACAAAAAATTAAAAGAGATGCGGAAGCATTTTTAGGCGAAGAAGTTAAAAAAGTAGTAATAACTGTTCCAGCGTATTTTAATGACAATCAAAGAACTGCAACTAAGGATGCTGGAAAAATTGCAGGTTTAGACGTTGTAAGACTAGTTAATGAACCTACTGCTGCCTCAATGGCTTATGGATTAGATAAAGAGGGAGAGCATAAAATTTTAGTTTTTGACTTGGGAGGAGGAACTTTAGATGTAACTGTAATGGAATTTGGAGATGGAATATTTAATGTTTTGTCTACTTCTGGAGACACTCAATTAGGTGGAACAGACATGGATGAAGCAATTATAAAAAATATTATTGAAGATTATAAAAAATTAGAAGGAATTGATTTAAGAGAAGACTTAACAGCTATACAGAGAGTTAGAGAAGCTGTAGAGAAAGCAAAAATTGAACTTTCTAATACATTAGAAACAGAAATTAATATACCTTATATTAGTGCCACGAATAAAGGGCCAAAACATTTGCTAATAAAATTAACGAGGTCAAAATTAGAGCAAATAATTGAACCATTGATTAATAGATGCATTCATCCAGTTGAACAAGCGTTAAAAGATGCAAAAATAAAGAAAGAAGATAAGTTCAAAATCGTTTTAGTAGGCGGTCCAACAAGAATGCCGATTATACAGAAATTTATTGAAGAAAAAGTTGGGAAAAAAGTTGAAAAGACAGTTGACCCTATGGAATGTGTTGCAATGGGTGCTGCCATTCAAGGAGCAATATTATCTGGAGATATAAAAGATATAGTATTATTAGACGTTACCCCTTTAACTTTAGGAATTGAGACATTAGGGGAAGTTATGACTCCTTTAATAGAAAAAAACACAACAATACCTACAAAGAAAAGTCAGACATTTTCAACTGCAAGTGACTTTCAAAATGCTGTAACAATACATGTTTTGCAAGGTGAAAGACCTATGGCTAAAGACAATATAAGCTTAGGTAATTTTAATCTAATAGGAATTCCTCCTGCTCCTAAAGGAATACCTCAAATAGAAGTTACATTTGATATTGATGCTAATGGCATTATAAATGTAAAAGCTAAAGATATGGGAACTGGAAAAGAGCAGAAATTAACCATAAGTGCTTCTACAAAATTATCTGAAAATGAAATACAAAGAATGGTTAACGAAGCTAAAGAACATGAAGAAGAGGATAAAAAGAAAAAAGAAGAAGTTGAAATAAGGAACAATACAGACTCTTTGATTTACACAGTAGAGAAAACTATATCAGATTTAGGAGACAAAATCAATAAAGAACAAAAAGAAGAAGTTGAAAAGTCATTGAAAAAAACAAAGGACTCTTTAAAGACAAATGACTTAGATGAAATTAAGAAAAATTCAGAGGAATTGCAAAAAATCGTGCAAGAAATAGGAGCTACGATTTACGAAGAGGCTTCTAAGAAAAATACTGAAGAAAATGGAAATAAAGAATTTGACGAAAATAAAAGAGAGAAAAAAGATGATAAAGATGATGCAATAGATGCAGATTATGAAGTAAAAGAAGAAAAATAGTTTAATTTATTAAGATCAAACATTCTTTTCATTTGAAGTTACTTAAAATAAAAATATGGCAGAAAAAGATTATTATAAAATTCTTGGAGTAGAAAAGGGAGCAAGCCAAGATGAGATAAAAAAAGCATTCAGACAGCTTGCTAGAAAGTATCATCCAGATGTTAATCAAGGAAACAAAGAAGCGGAAGACAAATTTAAAGAGATTAATGAAGCCTTTCAGATATTAGGAAATGAGAAAAAGAAAGAACAATATGATCAATATGGAAGCTCGGCTTTTAGCCAAGAAGATATGTCTGGTTTTAGGACAGCTAACTTTAATTTTGATGATCTATTCTCAGACCTAGGAATTGGAGATCTTTTTGGCATCTTCTCTGGAGGAAGAAGAAAACAAAGAGATGATTATGAAGAAGGGGCTGATTTAAGATATGACTTAGAGATAACTCTTGAAGAGGCATTTAAAGGAATAAAAAAAACAATCGAAATACCAGTGCATGAAATTTGTAAAAAATGTAGTGGTTTTGGAGCAGAATCAAAAAATATGGAGAAATGCACTAGATGTGAGGGGAGTGGAAAAATAAGAACAACAAAAAGACAGGGGTTTACACAATTCGTAAGTCTATCGCCATGTGATAAATGCCAAGGTATTGGAAAAGTAATTATGAAATATTGCGAAAATTGTAAAGGAAAAGGAAGAATTGAAAAAGAAAAAACAATCGAGATTAAAGTGCCGAAAGGAATAAATCATGGACAGCATTTAAGAATTGAGGAAGGAGGAGAAATTGGTAGAAATGCTCCAAATGGAGATTTATATATTGTGATCCATATTAAGAAACATCAATCCTTTAAAAGAGAAGATGAAAATTTATTTCTTGAGAAAGAAATTAGTTTAGCAGTAGCGATTTTTGGAGGATATATAGAAATAGAGGGAATTGATAAAAAAATAAATTTAAAAATTCCACAAGAGACTCAGAGCCATACACCCTTCAAGCTTGAAGGGCAGGGAATGCCCTTAATAAACTCAAGAGAAAGAGGAGATTTGTATGTTTTAATAACCGTTAAGATACCTAAAGTAAATAAGAATAAAGAAAAAAAGTTTGAAGACTTTTTTGAACATATATGAAAATTTGCAAAACCCTAGCAATCTCAAAAAAAGGTTAATTATGGATAATTCTGTGGCTTATATGACTTCTCGTCAGAATTGTCCATTAGAAGTTATATACAAATTGTAATGTATCTTACAGAATTCTCTATAAGTTCTATCTGCAAAGTACTTAATAACAAAAAAAGAAAAATATAATAACACCCTAATTTCATAGTTTTAATGGAAAACTACCTTGAAATTATAGAAAAATTTATAGATAAAAAAATAGTAGTAGTAGGAGATGTTATGCTTGATACCTACCTTGAAGGTTCAGTATCTAGAATATCCCCCGAAGCCCCTGTTCCGATTGTTAAAATTGAAAAAGAGTTCTATGAAGCTGGAGGAGCAGGAAATGTAGCCCTAAATATTGCATCACTTAAAGGCAAACCTTATTTATTTGGTTTTGTAGGTAAAGACAATGCAGGAAAAATCCTTACAGAAATTCTTAAAAAAAATGGTGTTTCTTCTTTTTTTGATGAAAGTGAAGTAACGATTGAAAAAACAAGAATAATAACAAAAAAGAATCAGCTATCAAGATTTGACAGGGAAGTTGTAAAAGACAAATTCTTCTCTAAAAATACAAAAGAAACTCTTAAGGAAAAATGCGAAGAAGCAGAGATGATTGTCATATCAGATTATGCAAAAGGGACAATAACTGAAGATTTAATAAACTTTTTACAACCTTATCTTAATAAAATTATAGTTGACCCCAAACCAAAAAACAAAAACTTGTACAAAAACTGTTTTCTAATTAAATTAAATGATGAAGAGAGTTTTGATATGACTAAAATTTCAGATACGAATGAAAGAGGTAAAGTCTTAATGAAAGACTTAAACGCGAAAATAATAATAACTAAAGGGGACAAAGGAATGGTTTTATTTTCAAAAGATAGTTTTATAGAAATCCCAACATACGCCAAGGAAGTATATGATGTAACAGGAGCAGGAGATACTGTAATAGCCTCTTTAGCCTTATCTTTATCTTCAGAATCTTCCTTAACAAAAGCAGCGATAATAGCAAACCACGCAGCCTCAATATGTGTCTCAAAAAAAGGCACATATGCTGTAAGTCTAGAAGAACTAAAAGAAATACTATCAGAAGAAGAAACGAAAATAACTGACCTAAAAACATTAAGAAAAACATGTGATAATGAAAGAAGAAAAAATAAAAAAATCGTTTGGACAAATGGATGTTTTGATTTAATGCATATAGGCCATATTAAGTATCTAAAAGAAGCAAGTAAAATGGGCGACATTTTAATAGTTGGTCTAAATTCAGATGCCTCAGTAAAAAGATTAAAAGGACCAGAAAGACCAATTCAATCAGAGTATGACCGAGCTGAAATTCTTTCTTCTTTTGATTTTATAAATAAAATAATAATCTTTGATGAAGATAATGTTTCAAATTATCTCAAAATAATAAAACCAGAAGTTTATATTAAAGGTGGAGATTACAGCCCAAATAGTATAAACAAAGAAGAAAAAGAAGCTATAGAAAGCTATGGTGGAAAAATAGAATTCGTATCCTTGCAAGAAGGGAAATCAACTTCAGATATCATAAACAAAATAAAGAATTCCTAAGATGAAAAACAATATAATGAAGAAGATAAATAGTAAGGACAAAGGAGAAGTTGTTTGGAGAGATAATAGAATAATTGACAATGTCTTGACAATTATTTCTATAGTTGGAATTTTATTTGGAGGCTATATATTACTAATTATGGCTACAACATATATTGAAAAAATTGAATCAATATTAATAATATTAGTATGTATAATTGTGACTTATTCGCAAATAATTAGGAAATTATCTTTTATTTGCACAGAAGGAATATTTATTGGAAATGCTTCTTTGAAAGAATGGAATAGTTTAAACCTAATAAAAAGAATTTTTCTAAAATGGAAAGATGTTAGATATCTAAAACTTGAAAATCATGAAGTTAAAGTCTCTAAAGGATCGTGGTGTAAAACTTTTATTGTTATAACGACAAAAAGGAACAAAAAATATCAGTGTGTTGTTTATGATCCAAAAGGCTTCATCCAAGCACTTAAAAAACTAAAAAAATACCACTTGCTAAGCAAAGATTCAAAATATAGGTAAAAATAAATGAAGAAAAAAAGAGGTCTAATAAAGTTATTCTTATTTGTATTATTAATGCTCCTAGTTTACAATTTTAGAGGCAACATAACTTCCTATGTTATTTCAGATACAAATCAGGACCAAGAAAAAATAAGAATAGCAAATTGGAATCTTCAGATCTTCGGTGAAGCAAAAGCAGAAAAAAATGATTTGCTAAACAATTATCTAGATAAAATTGATAACTATGATATAGTTTTTATTCAAGAAATTAGGGACATTTCTGGAACAGCATTTCCAAAATTATGTTCTGCTTTATTGGAATATAATTGCCTAAACTCAAGCAGAGCAGGCAGAACTTCCTCAAAAGAACAAGTAGGGATAATATACAAGAAAAATATTGAAATAATAAGTTTAGAAGATTTCAATCCAGACTCTGAAGATAGATGGGAAAGACCACCAATAAAAGTAGTTTTCAAAGCAAAAAACGAAACTATAACTGTTTATAATATTCATGTAAAACCAGATGATGTTTCAACAGAACTGACAAACTTAGAAAAAATTGTTGAAAACAAAGATAAAACAATTTTATTGGGAGATCTAAACGCAGACTGTTCCTATTACGACAACAACAAAGAAAACCAGTTTGATTCTTGGCATTGGTTGATCTCAGATGAAGAAGACACAACATCAACAAATTCAGATTGCGCCTATGATAGAATAATTCTTAATGACAACTTGTTCAAAGATCTTTCTTCTTCAGGAATAGAAAAACAAAACATAACCAAAGATCTCTCAGATCATTACATTGTCTGGGTTGAATTAAAAGTCTAGAAAACTATCTAACAAGTAATTTAGCGATATTATAAGCCTTAGACTTATCTTGAGTAGAGTCATTATCTAATATATATCTAGCATTCTCAATAGCATAATCAGCTCGCTCATCTAAACTAGAGAACTTACTATCAAAACCATTCTTTGCTTTAGCAGCTTTTATTTGAGCCATCTCTACTACAAGATCTCGTCCAACTTGACTTTGAATTAGATTTTTTAATACATTAAAGTCGCCAGCTTCATAATCAGCATATTTTTTAGCTACGCTAACATCTACTCTTTCTCTCTCTTTAACAATCTCTGGCTCTGGATCTTCAGCTATTTTTTCAAGCTTCGCAACAGCTTCTAAATACTCTTCATGACCCTTTTTTCTATCCTGATAAACATCATTACCGCCATCATGAGGTGAAATACTATAAATTAAGTTTTCAGCAAGTTTTTCTCTAACTCTTCCCATCAAATCATCAAAGTTATCTCTAACATATCTAACGGAACGCAATTTCTCAGGTTGAACAAGAGCGAAACGTAAATTTGCTCTTTCATTAGGATCTGCGAAAGCTGGTTTAACAAAATTTAGACCATATCTAATAGATTCTTCATCATCATATTCTGGATGAATAGTCTTACCTAGTCTTTTAGCAATTTCATTACCTGCAGGAGCAGACTCATTAGCTTGTGGACTTTCCATATGAGCAAAAATCCCTTCTAAATCTGAGCCTCTCTTTATTCTTTCCTTCAATTCTTTAATATGATCTGTGTCTGTCATACATTCTACATGCATAAAGAGTATTTAAATCTTTCGATTGTAAGAACTATGTAGTAGTAACTAACTAGACAAATAGAAACTAAGGCTTACATCTATCGACCAGCGTATTCAACCTATCAATATAACTCTTAAGCTCATCTCTTAATTTTTCTCCTGATAAATTTTCTCTATATGGCTTACTAGATTTTCTAAGAGCATCTCTTAAATCCAAAGCAAGCTCAATTTGTCGTTCAAACTTAGGGGAAGAAAGATCATAATGAACGCAAGGAATACAGTCAGAACGAACATCAAAACAGCCTAACTTAAACAAAATATCGCTGTCAAATATATTTACATCTACATCACCTTCCGTTGTACGAAGGCTTGCAGCCGGCTTAAAAAGACCATAACCTCTTGATGCAAAAAATGTTGCAGTTTCCAAGTCCCTAGCAGATAATCTTGCATAATCTTCAGGGCTATATCCACTAATTAAAAGTCGTTTAGTCTCTCGTCTATCAGCAGAAGAGCTTCTAAAATTTGAACTACCATCACCAATAGACATAAGACAGAAAGAAATTAGTAATATAAAAAGATTATTATCTTCCTCTAATACTAAAACCTCTCGCAGAAATACCTTCTCAATTTTGTGAAAAATCCAGTACCCTCAATATAAGAACAATCCTTGGGCTGATCTCCAGAAAGGCATTGTCTATCTGAAGTGCAAGCATCTTTTCCTCCACCATTAACACTTAAGCATTTATTACCAGAACAAGACCTATGCGCTAAACAATCAACAAAAATAGATTTTACATTCTTCACAGTTTGAGGATAATTAAAAGCAACATATTTCTCCTCATCTGATAAGAAATACGCTCCACGATAAATAAAACTATATTTTTCGCCTCCAAAAACAACTTCGCCAGAACCCTCAAAAAACGGATTAGACTTATAATTTTGTCCTGTCAATCCATCTCTGAAAGTAATCTCATCATCCCTAGGATCCAGGCTAGAAGAATTATGAATTGAAATCACTTGTATAATTTGTCCTGGAATAACAAAATACTGTCTACCAGATATTTTTTCCCCTTCTTTCAAAACAATATTCTGACCTGCATCCTTAAGTTTCTTCACTCTTAATCTAACCTCTGGGCCAATTAAATCACAAGAATCTTGATAAACAAAAGACTGTTCTGAAGAAGACTCTTCCATGGGTTCAATTTGTGAACCTT
This sequence comes from Candidatus Woesearchaeota archaeon, assembly GCA_964366325.1. Classification (GTDB taxonomy): domain Archaea; phylum Nanobdellota; class Nanobdellia; order Pacearchaeales; family GW2011-AR1; genus UBA73. Next base: position 98,952 of record CAYITD010000002.1, read on the forward strand.
GAGAAGAAACTGCGCCATCTGAAGGGTTGTCAATAGAGCCCAAACAATCTGAGTTTGCGGAGCATTGGTTTATTCCAGATCCTTGAACTAAAAAGCATTGGCTATTTTGGCAAATTGTGTGTGTCTCTGTTTGTTGACTTGGTGTCGAATTAACAATTGGAATTCCTGTGCCTTGAGTATCTTTAACAGGTAAAGTAGTCAAAACAAAGCCATAAAAAGAAGTCTCGTCAGATTTAACAACAGCATCTGCAAAAGTATCCTGATAACCTCCTTTACTTATCTTTAAATTATATGTTCCAACTAAAAGGCCATTTATAATTAAAGGAGTTGAACCTTCCAATCTGTTGTTTAAATAAACCTCTGCTCCTTGTGGATTAGAACTTATAGATAAACTGCCAGCAGACACAGCAGGAGTTATAATAGATTGACAATCAGAATCCATGTTACATTGGTTTGTCCCAGAGCCTTCAACTTGAAGACATTTATTATTTGAACACTCACTATGGAAAACAATCGTAGGACTAATGCTTGAAACAACACAAGTACCATTTCCCGTGCAAACATAACCAGAAAGACAATTTACAGTTGAGCCATACTCTAAACAAGAATCAGAATCATAATTTCCACAAGTTATATATGCAATAGTCCCTACGCATCGCTTGCTTCCAGCAACAAAACATTCATTAGTACAAACAAGAGTTGTAGGTCCACCATCTATTGGCGCAACAACCGATTTAGAGGGCGAAGAAAAAACATTATCATATAAATTTCCAACATAATAGCCCGTTAAACTTGTGTTAAAAAACCCTAAAAATAATATCAAAAATAAAGGCAGAAGAAAAAACATAAGCTTAGTCTCTTTTTGCATATGTTAACCAGTAAAATAGATATTTAAATTATTTGTTAAGTAAAATGGATTCGATAACTGTACACTATAAGTTTTAATTCAAGGAAGCTAATAAGAAACAAAATCTAACCAGTATTAGAACAAACAAGACTTCTCGCAAATTTAGCAAAAAAACCATTACCCTTACTTCTAGCTTCCTCTCCACAAAAACCATTAACAGGAACCAGTCTCGGACAATCGCTATTTGTCGTACACTGATTTGTTCCAGTACCATTAACAACCCTACATTGTCTATTCGGCATACATCTCGTATGAGTAGGCTGATAACATTGAGTCGTTGAAGGATTACATAACTGCCCAGAAGAGCACGAACTAACAGGGCTCCATTCTAAACATGAATCAGAGTCATAGTTAACGCCACAAACCTGAGTCCCATTTCCTGAACAACGTCTATCTCCAGATACAGAACATTCATTCGTGCATGAGGGAGAAGGATTTACACAAGTTCCGTTTCCTATACAGATTTGTCCATTAGAACATGAGGCAGTAAAATTCAAATCCAAACACCCATCTGAATCGCTAAACCGACATAAGCGACGAGTAGTATTGCTCCCAGACACACAACTAAAAGCACCATGAACAGCGCAATCATCTGTACAAGTTCTAGTTACACATCTCCCGTCCTCGCATACATAATTCCCAAAAGAGTTGCAATAAACCACAGTAGAAGCCAACTGAGAATTCACACATATATTCTCCACAACTCTATCACTCCCACCAAAAGACCAAGTTGCAAAACAACTATCAAATTCTACACTATGTGTAGAATTAAAAGTAACGTTCCCTTTATTGAAATAATCAGCACCATCACTATCCATACAAAACTGAACCCCAGTACAATTTCCATTGCTACAAGTCTGCCCACTAGAACAAGAAGAAACTGAACTCCATTCTAAACATGAATCAGCGTCGTAGTTTCCACAAGTTTGAGTACCATTTCCTGAACATTGTTTAGCTCCTAAAGTTGAACAATCATTTGTACAAGAGGTCTGATTAGAAACACAACTACCACTCCCAGTACAAATTTGTCCACCAGGACAATAAGAAGGTCCACTCCACTCATAGCAAGAATCAGCGTCGTAGTTTCCACACATTTTATAAGTATCAGCCGTAAAACACTGACGAGCACCATTTGTACATTCACTAGTACAGGCAGGTTGTTGAACGCAAGCCCCACTTGAGCAAGTATATGATCCAAGAGAACTACAATTAAAACTAGTGCTAGCCATATCACCACCATTACAATAATATTCTCTCAAATTAAAAGTAGTAAGACAAAAATCTGTATAAGAAGTAATAGTGCCATTAGCAGTCAATGTTCCCTGAACAACATAATTCAACCCACCATCGCTATCTGAACAATTAAGACTAAATGTAGAGCTTCCAGAAGAATCAGAAGATGAAGTAGAACTAAACATTCTAGACAAAAATCCACTTAAACTCCAAGAAGAAACTAAACTCAACGACATCAGAACAACAAAAGCTAAAACAATACCAAGCACCAACTCTTTTTTCACCATACTAACAAAATAAAACACAAAGTATATTTAAAGGTTTCGTGACATCGGTATAAAACAATATTATGCCAAACAGTCCCAGACCCTACAGCAAAGAAATGTTTTTAAAGAAAAATTACATTATACAAAAATGAAAAGACGCTTGATTATTCTAATAATTCCCATACTAATAATAAGTTTAATTTTCGGTTTTACATTAATTTTCGCTGACTCTGGCTCAATTAATAGAGAAAATAGTGATTCTGATTCAGGAAATAATTCAGGCCCTTCCAACTCTGAGAGTGATGATGATAATGAATATTCAAATGACAGCTCAACATCTGGTTCAAGCGACGATGATAAAACCGAATCAGAGAATGAAGATGAACTGGAAGATGAGAATGAAAATAAAAAAGATCGCTCTAGTTCAAGTGAAAAAGAAAAATTCGAAATAGAAGAAGAATTTGAAAATGGAGAAAGAAAAACAAAAGTAAAAATACACCAAAGATTCTTTGACGAAAATGGTAATTTAATTGAAGTAAAAATTGAAATTGAGGAAGAAGTTGATGCAGATGGAAAAATAGAGAAGAAAATCAAAGTAAAAAGCAAAATAGACGGAGATGATATTGAGGAAGAAATTGAAATTGAATCTGAGCTTGAAATTGAGACAAAGTTTGATGAAAACAATGAAACTAAAATTAAAGTGAACCTCTCTGACGGAACACAGCAAGAAATTATTTCTCGTGATGAGATAATCAAGTCAATATTAGAATCCTTAGGAACCACCAATGCAACTATTATAATAAAAGAATCCCTAAAGGGTGATAAAATAAGAGCAATAATATTTGCTAGCTCCGAGAATGAAGGCGTATTCCTTGGATTTATAAAAATAAAAGTCAAATTAGAATCTGAAATAGATCCTAAAACAGGAGAGGTTATTTCGATAAATAAACCATGGTGGGCTTTCTTGGTTGCTAGAGAAGACAAAGTAACTCTTTGCCACAAAAATAAAGAAACAATAACTGTTGACGCTTCAGCTGTCAGATCTCATTTAACTCACAAAGACACATTAAGAGAATGTGAATTTAAAGAACAGGAAAAAAATGAAACAGAAGACGAAGAGCAAAATGAGACTGAAAATAACAATGCAATAATTAACGAAACTAATTCTTCAGCATAAAAAACTCATAAATGATAAGAACTTCTCTGTGCAGAGAATTAAGATACAATAAAAGTAATTCACTTGTACTCACGATTGCATTCATCCATGCACTAAAGTGCGTGGTTCTCTACATGAGCAATCTGGGCATAACAAAACATTTTGTAGTTTTCCAATTAATTTATTAATAATCTTAAAAACTAAAATTAAAACATCTCAGAACTAAGAGAAATAGAATCATTCAAAACAGGCGTGTCTTTGTGTTTTTTAGAACTCTCCCCAGGATGATAATCATTCTTCTCATTAAATGGTTTATTATGATCCTGATGAATTCCTTGTTTCTTCTCAACTTCAGCAACAATGAGGCTAACTTTTCTCGCAGCATCTGCATTTACAGATATACTGCCAATACCTTCTCGCACTAAAAAAGCAGCCATCTCTTCTCTACTTCCAGCCTGTCCACATATACTAGTTTTTACTCCATATTTTTTACACTTTCTTATAACATAACTCAAAGAATTCAAAACAGCAGGATGCATTTCATCAAATAAATGCTGTACTTCTTCGTTATTTCTATCTATAGCTAATGTAAATTGTGTTAAATCATTTGTTCCAAAACTAATAAAATCTAAACCTTCCTCACAAAGCTCATTAATTATCTGCACAGCTGCCGGGGTTTCTACCATTATGCCTATCTTGATATTGCTGGGTATTCCAACTTCCTTAGCAATCTTCTTTGTTTCTTTAACTTCCTCAACACTAATAACCTGAGGAACCATTATTCCAAAAATCTTATCAGGAAAATCATCAGCAACTTCTTTCAAACCTATTAGTTCGGCTTTCATTATATCTGGATGTTTCAAACTGAATCTTACCCCATGATCTCCAAGCATAGGGTTTCCTTCAACATGCTGAGGTGCACCCTCCAAATTCTTATATTCATCGCTCCTTATATCTGATGTTCTAACCCAGAGTTCTTCAAAATGTTCAGCAATGTGTTTCACACCTTTGCGTATCAGCTCAATATAATCTTTCATCCTTTTATCTTTAACAAATTTAAGTGGATGTTTCCCACCCTCAGCAATTATCCCTTCTAAGCGAAGAAGTCCAACAGCTCTGGCCCCAGATTTAGCTGCTCTTTCAGCGAAATTTGGAATATCCACGATAACTTTTATTTCAGTCTTAGTAGAAACAATTGGCTCTATAACTATTAGCTTAGTCTCACCTCTTCCAGCGTAAACTTTTCCAACATTTCCATCAACCGTAATGACATCTCCATCCTTAAGTTTTTTAGTCGCTCCTCCCGTACCCACAACACAAGGAATACCCATCTCTCTAGAAACAATAGCAGCATGACTTGTAATACCTCCTTCATCTGTAACAATTGCAGCAGCCCTTTCCATGCTAACAACCATATCAGGATTTGTCATTTCTGTTACAAGAACATCTCCAGACTTTACCTTCTCCAAATCTTCCAAATTGTAAACAACTTTAACAGTTCCAGAAGCAACGCCTGGGCTAGCACCATAACCTGAAAATAAGAGCTCTCCTTTTACAGTTGAATCTTTACTCTCCTTAAAAAAGGTAGTAACTGGTCTAGATTGAACAATATATATCCCGCTTGAGTCAACGGCAAACTCTATGTCTTGGGGTTTTTTATAATGCTCCTCTAATTGTTTAGCATACTGAGCAAGTCTCTTTATTTCATAATTATCTAAAACTCTTTCCTCAGCTTTGTCCTCGCTAAGAGTTATTGTTTCATTTTTGCCATGAGAATTCTTTATTATCGCTATTTTCTTAACATTAACCTGTGTTTCCAAAATCTTAAAATTATCTAAATTATGATGAACTTCGTAATGATCAGGCTTTATTTTCCCTGATACAATTCCTTCTCCCAAACCCCAAACTGCTTCAATAACTATACGATTATCTCCCTTAGTCGGATCCTGTGAAAACATGACTCCTGATTTTTCAGAATTTATCATTTTCTGGATAACAACTGCCAAATAGGACTTACTATGGTCAAAATTCTTCTTTGTTCTATAATAGATAGCTCTAGCAGTAAACAAAGAAGACATACATTTTTTAACATTCTCTAGCAATTCATGATTTCCTTTAACGTTCAAATAACTGTCCTGCTGTCCTGCAAAACTCGCATCAGCTAAATCTTCAGTGGTTGCAGAACTTCGCACAGCAACAAATGCCTCATCGCTATTTTTAAGCATCTTCAAAGCATCACTATCATTCCTAGATTCTCCAAGCATTTCATAACTCTCAATAATCTCATCCTCCATTTCTCTAGGCAACTTCTCACCTTCAATCATTTCTCTTATTTTAGCAGAAACCTTGTTCAAAGAATTAGTATCATTAACATCTAAATTCAAAAGCGCATTTTTTATTCTACCATCTAATCCAGTCTCCTTTATAAAATAAGAATAAGCCTGCGCAGTCACTACAAAACCTGGAGGTATGGGAAATTTAAAATTAAACATCTCAGCAAGACTAGCTCCTTTGCCTCCAGCTGTTGGAACATCCTTATTATTCAATTCAGAAAACCATTTAACAAAAGACTCTTTAAATGAATGATTAAGAACCTCTCTTTGCATTTAACAATAAAAAGTTTTAAGTTAATAAATCTTCCTTAACAAGACATTCACAAAAAATTAAAAACCTCTCTTTACTCTGAAAAATAATGAAAAATAAAACTATATATTTCTTAGGCTGCATTTTCTTATTTATAGGATTAATCTGGTTATTTCTTCCCCATTTTGCTCACAGCCATATTGAAAAAGAAATAAACAATAATGACGAAAGCACGCATTTCGAAAACATAATTTATGGACTAATAGGAACATTAACTGGTTTATTTCTGATAACGATAAGTAATAAATATGAAGAAAGAAAAATTCCTCTGAAAAATAAAACTTATCTAAAAGAAGTTATCGTGACTTTATCAATAAGCGGAGGATTTATTCATGCTTCTCTTATTCTTGAACATTTTAGAGAATGGATAGGTTATGGTCTCTTCTTCTTCGTTGTGTCTATTGCACAAATAGTCTACGGAATAATTATCTTGACAGATCTAAAAACAAATAGAAACCCTCTGAAAAACAAATCCTCCTGGAGAATATTTTATCTTGCAGGTATAACGGGAAATTTAATCATAATAGTCATCTACATAATCACTAGGACAGTTGGCATTCCTTTCTTTGGTCCAGAAGCAGGAATAATAGAAGCAATATCTCCAATAGATATCTTTTCAAAAATAGTAGAAATCTTAACAGTTATCTTTTTAGCTATGCTTATGAAAGAAAGTTATTAATTATTCTTTGTAAATTTTCCGGTTTTATCTTGCTTCCAGTTTGTCTTGGTGAACCACCAATAGTATCACTTCCCGACCACCTATTTCCTTTTGTCGCCAGTTCTCCTTCCGCTTCATTTAAACATTCATACAATCTAGGAATATCAAAAGGAATCCAAACAGATTTTCTACCTAAAACATATACAAAAGAGCCATCTCCTTTTTCAGAAACAAGAGCAGCATAAGCACGGATACCATCATTGTACATCGCCAATCTAGATGCAGGCCCAGTTTCCCTAACCATCACCCAATCTTTTCCTTCACCAATTCTTTGATAATTACCTTCCAAAGGGATCGCTTCACCTCTTCCTAGAGTATGGGTAGTTATTCTAGCGTTTACGGATTCAATAATATTTTTCATACCAGAAGAATCAAGGCTATGTAATTGATTTTCAAACCTCGCTCGGTTATACGGTTCAAACATCCAAGCCATCTCTCTTCTCATTTCAGTATCTCCAAAAGGATAAGCGCCAGCTGTACAATCAAGCCTATCTTCGCAATAAACCAGACGATTTATAGAAGGAGTCGCATGACCTATAACCTGCTCATGGTTATTCAATAGCCAAAAAGCCAAACACGTATCTTCATCTGGATCATTTACGTAAATGTTAGCCTGCGGCTTACCCTCTTTTCTAAATGCTTCAAATAAACCCATGTTTATTTCCATATGAACCTGCTCAGAAGTAGATCTAGTAGCAAGTCTGTCAACTTCTGAATGATGATCAAAATTTGCATATGGTCCTTTTATATCTCTTTTTGTCGGGCCGCTAACAAGTCCATCTAGAGCTATAGAAAAAGGAGGTTTAACTCCGATAAATTCATCCCAACTATATACCTTTCTAGGTTCTACAAATAGCTCAATGGCCATAAACCCTTCAATAAAAAGTCTTTTTAAATTTATCTAATGTATTAACTTAATAATAGATACAATATTGGAAAATAAAATCTTAATCCGAAACAAAAAACAATTTAGCAAGATCATCTCTAAATTTTCTCTGATCATCTCTTAAATCGGATCCTGATGTATAAGCCAAAGAAACATAAATTTCAGCACGCCCCCTTAAAAAATCAAAACAAGATTCAGTCAATTCATCTTGAGTTCCACTCAAATTCGGACCAAATCGAACAGTATTTCTAGGATTCAAAGGATCCTCAACATAAATCCCTGCCCAAGATCCTCTCCAATCTAAAGCCTTAATAGTAATGCCCTCATTCAATTTAACTTTTCTCCGATGAAATACACCAATTAAAGTCCCGCTATTAAATAAAACAGTGTCCTCCGTTCGATATCCCTCAAAGACATTCTCCATATCTTAAAAGATTTAATCCAATTTAAAAACATTATGATGGTGAAAAACAATCAAATATTCTTATCGAAAATCTCATTAACTTTTTCCCAATTCAAAATATTCCAGAAAGCATCAATATAATCTCCTCTTTTATTCTGGTATTTCAAGTAATAAGCATGTTCCCAAACGTCAAGACCTAAAATAGGAATCTTTCCTTCCATCAAAGGAGAATCTTGGTTTGCAGTACTAACTATTTCTAAATCCTTGCCAGTATTAAGAACCAACCAAACCCAACCAGATCCAAATCTATTCAAAGCAGCTTCTTTAAATTTAGTTTTAAACTCATCAAAACTCCCAAAATCTTCTTCTATCTTTTCAATAACTTCTCCTTCGACGTCCTGTTTTTCTCCTGTTAAAATTTCCCAAAAGAAACTATGATTCCAATGCCCTCCACCGTGATTTCTAACTGCTGTTCTAATATCCTCAGGGACCTTATCCAAATGTTCCAAAAGCTCTCTCAACTCCTTCTTTCCAAACTCAGGATGTTTTTCCAAAGCCAGATTCAGTTTATCAACATAAGCCTGATGATGTTTCGTGTAGTGTATTTCCATAGTCTTGGCATCTATCCATGGCTCCAAAAAATCATAATCGTAAGGCAATTTAGGTAAAGTGTGTTTCATATTTTTAGTAAAAAAAGTAGATTAATAAAACTTTCTGAATATAATCAAATCAACTCAAACCAAATACTTTAGCCAGTCTATCCAAAAAAGAAGATGGCGGACTTGGATGAACAACAACACACTTCCCATCAAGGCAACCATCTGGACAATCATAAATTGTTCTTCTAGATTCCCCATTTGGATTTCTATCAAAGTTACAATAATATTCCATTAATTTTTTATCCGTTGTTCTGTTGAACAAATCATTGTAACACACATCGGTCAAAGAATTGGCTGTTCCTTTCTCTTCATAATTTACACCTCCATCGGTATCAGTGCAATTATTAAAACATTTTGAAGGCAGTCCAATGCACTGATATCCTGTTTCAGTTTTACAATCTACACTGCACCCATCACCACTATTCGTATTACCATCATCGCATTTCTCTAAAGTTTCAACTTTTCCGTTCCCGCATTTAGTTGTTTTAAGACAAAAAGCCAATCCTTGTTGGGTAGTTTTACAAATTGAATCATCTCCACAAAACTGCGTTATATATCCCAAATTATTGTTCTCGTCACAATAATATTCTATTATATCTTTTCCTTCCCCGCAATAATCTTTGTAATTAATTCCTTTAGAGGATACAGTTCCACCTATATTGAATTCTTCATTTTGTAAGCCGTTTTCTGAATCTGAATCTGTGCACCCTAAACTTTCTATTAAATTAACACAAACTCCTTCTTTACATTCAACATCATTCCCAAAACAAGTAAGCACACTTTGGATTTCATTGTCTTCACAATACATCTCGCTCAAAACATATTCATTTTTAGTTCTATCAAAAATGCATTTATCTTCTTCACGTTGATTTCCTTTCGTAGCTTCTCCCTTGATATCATATTTTGCACCTCCATCGCTGTCAGAACAAATCTGGCTGGATTCAGCTCCACATAATTTACTGCATCCATCTCCGTCAATTTGATTTCCATCGTCACATTGCTCACCTTCCTCTAAGTATCCATTTCCACAAACAGAACCAGGAGATATACACGCCCCATCAAAACATAAATAACCATTTGGGCAAGTTTTTTCACTTTCTATAACAAAAGGAGTATTTTGAAGACAAGAAAACTCAAGATATAAATTGCCTTTACTATTTGATTGAATATAAATTGTTTCTTTAGGATCGCTATCACTAGTTAGTCCAATTCTGTATTCTTTTCCAGCATAAATAACACTTAATTTAGCAACATTTCTAATGTTGCTTTCATCAGCATATAAAACTTCAACACTCAATCCTAAAGTAACCATAGTTTTTATATCTCCTTCATTAATTTCTTTTGTATCGCTGTTCCCTTCCTCGTCAGTCACTTTTAGAGTTGCTGAATTATCAGTAGCAGATAACAATTCAATAGTAAAATAATTTGATCTATCAGGCAGACAAAAGTCTTCATACGTATGTCTTGTTTCATCGACAAGATTAATTCCTACACCAGTCGTAATTCCCTTTACAAATAAATTATCTCCATCTGTATCTGTGCAAAGCTCCTGATAAACGCACGCTCCATCAGAACATATTTTTCCAGAGTCACATTCTACAGCTTTAGACTGAACAGAATTTCCGTCACATGAATATTCATTCACATATCTATAAGTTCCTCCAGCTACCAAACAATAATCTTCATATTGTTCATTTAAAGTTCCAGTTGTTCCTCTAATCTCCGTAGAACCTTCGTCTGAATCATAACAAGGAAGATCTAGACAACCTGCTGGTTGTCCACTGCTAGCACAATATTGCCCAGTAGGACAAAGCTCTCCCTCATCAATCGCTCTGTCTTTATCATTATCAACACCATCGCATTTTTCTATAACTCCATTATAACTGCTACAATAATAACCATTGTGTCCGTCTCCTACGCAAAACTCATCTTGTCCGCATTGAGCAACGATACTCTGAACACCATCGTCCCCAAAAGAACAATAATATTCCGTTACAGCTCTTTGGCCTGAACATGAATCTTTTAGAATCATCTCCTGTCCATTTGTAGGATTTATTCCCTTAACCGTTCCAGGATAATACTTTTGATTTTCATCGTCAAAATAACTTCTATCGCTGTCAGTATCGTAACATTTTCCCTCACATTGTGATATTCTTGAAGGCTCTTCAGTTACTTGTTTGCATTTCTCACCAACTCCATCACAAGATCTTGGTTCTCCCCATTCATTGCATGGATCAAAATCATAATTCCCGCATTCCTTATACTCGCCACTTGGAAGACAAATACTTTCTCCAATAAAACATTCATCCTCACATTTGCAAGCTCCTCCTCCATCGGATGGATTTATTTCACATGTGTTTTCCTCACCACAATCTGTATCATAGAAACTTCCATAAATAAATCTGTTCCCTTCTTCATCTTCATAATTATAACACGATTGCTCTCTAACCATATATGGATTTACACATTTATCTATTTCTCTTATCTGCTCATTTAAAATAATACTTCCCTGAGCAAAAGCCTCAGCGTATTGAAATCCATTTTCATTGCTATCCGTGTCAACACATCTTTCTGCGGTATTTTTGGGCTCTTCTAATTTGTCTTCAGGATAATCACATCCAGAATCATCAGGATAATCTACAAATCCATCCTGATCGTTGTCAATTCCATCTGAACATTGCGCCAAATCAACAGGATTTTCACTTTGATCATAATATGCAGAACATCCAGGATCGCTACCATAAATATTATTTAGATCATTTTCATTAAAATCTACATATCTATCTCCATCGTTATCAATCCCATCCGAGCATTCAAATAAACTTGATTTATCCACTGGGCTTTCTAATGTATCCGCATAACTACTACATGAAGGATCGTAGTAGTTCTCCAAATTATTTGCCTTAGAAAAACTTATAGTTATAGAATCATAAGTTGAACTAGCATATAACAAAGTCACATAATAAGTTTCGTTATTTATAAATAATTTGACTGGGTGATTTTTTTCTAAGAATATGCTTTCTTCATTTACTAATAAATTTACTCCAACATACTCAATGTCGCCATTACTAAGATCCACATATGTTTTTGCATTAAATCTAAATAACACTCCATTAATAGTTTTCGTTTCCCTTATAATCATAGCTTCTACAACTTCTTCAGTTACCATCAACCCAAAATCAATCAATCCATCTTGATCGTTATCAATTCCATCTGAACAATCTGTACTTCCAAGAGAAATATCTAAAGGATATTCCCCATCATTTCCTGCATCATTTGAATTGCATCCTCCATCAGAAGAATCTATTTTTCCATCGTAATCATTATCTATTCCATCTGAACATTCTCCGTTTGGAGTTGCTTCATTAGTATCAAATCTTTCTGCACAACCTCTATCAGAAGGATAATCTATTCTTCCATTATTATCGTTGTCTTTTCCATCATCGCAAGCATATTGACCTAATTCATTATCATCAAAATAAGAGTCACATCCTCTATCCGCTGGCCAATCAGTAAATCCATCCCCATCATTATCGATTCCATCGTTGCATTGATATTTTACATAAGTGCAATCATTGTGACAAACATCTCCATTGAAACCGTCTCCGTCAATTTGATTTCCATCGTCACATTGTTCTCCTGTCTGTATAATACCATTTCCACAAACAGTGGGTCCCAAAGAAATATTCAAAATGTAGGGAGAGTTTTCAAGACCAATCGGGTAAACTGCTTCATAGATATCCGAAATGCTAAATTTCTGTTTTTCCATCAACTCAGTCAATGAAGCAGTAACATCCATAATTTCTTGATAATCGCGAGTATGAACTAAACCTAAAGTATGGCCTATTTCATGCGAAGCAACATTAGAAATGGCATTTACAATTTCATCAACATTAGGATGAAATTCTTCAAAACTTTGAAAAGTCTCTACAAAAACAATAGCTTCTCCAGATTTATCGTAATTGTAGTCCTCTACACCATTTGCAACTCCAAGTAAAGCTGGATTAAATGTTCCAAAATATATATGTTTGTAGAGTTCAGAAGGCTCCTGACTATTATCAGAAGTTACAATTTTAACATTATAATTTCCAAAATCCTTTCTAACTTTTTCATATATCTTATTTTTTATTTCTGATATTTGTCCAAGATATTTTTCCGATAACCAAGACTCTTCTAGAGGTGGAACGTCACCTATCGGCATTGAACCAATTACGACATCTTTTCCGCCATTGAAATCTAGAAAAATAACTTGAGGCTCCTTAGGTGACCCTCCATAATAACCATCTAAGAATTTAACACTAAGTCTATAATCCACTGGATATTTCTGATACCCTGGGGTTTTTGCTAATGATAAATACAATACATCAAAATCATCCATTAATGTTAAAAAAGAATCTGGACCTTTTCTATCCAAAAAAACATTTCTGTGGTCATTAATTAATATTTCTTCCCCATTGCTTTTAAAAACTCCTAAAGCTAACTCAGGCTTTTCAAGTGAAGAAAATATAGAAATATCTAATACTTCTCCTTTTACAAATGGCCCATTTATCTTAAAAACATCTACATCAGGAATAGATTCTATGCTTCCTCTTATTGATAAGTCTTCTCTAAAATCACATTCACTCAAACTCTGAGCTGATGAAAATTCATTGTTGTTCTCTCGTTCTTCTACTTGACATAAAGCACTAGACAAATTTATAAAAATTATAAATGTCAAAAAAAGAAAAACAATCTTCTTCATTTTAATAAGAAAATTGGGGTATTCCCAATAAACACTCCTTTTTATGACCCCTTGTAAATTTATCTAATCTTTCTTTAGATAATTTATCTCTATACTTATCTCTCATTTCTAACTCCAAACTATCGCATATCTCTTTCCTTAATGTAGGATTTTGTTGAGAGGCTTTCTTCAAACAATAAATAGCATCAAATTCCTTCTCGTTGCAAATTCTAAATATTTTATCCTTGTCTCCTTTTTCTTCCTCTAAAAAATCATACAAACCAGTATAGTCTGGTATAAATCCTCCTCTTGCTAAAATGTTTTTTGCTTCTGCGACTTTACTAAATTCTAAACTTGATAAATCAGGTAATTTTGAACATCCACCTATACCTAATACTCCTTTATTGAAATGACAACTTTTCGATATGATAGAACACTCGTCAAAGTCACAAGCGTTAAAAAAACCAGCACCACATATAGAACATTCTTGCACTTTTATTTCTTCCCTAATCATATTATCAATTGCTCTTCCCTGAATAACAAATTTAAATGTAAAAAGAGATAAAAGCAGGATAACAACAAAAACTATCAAAAACAACACCCTCTTTTTCATAACAAAACCAAAGAAAAATCATATTTATATGTTTCTCTTTAATACTAGTTCTTAGGTAAAAAATTAATTTCGCAACGTATGAAAACCAAGTCTAGGCATTTGGCTTTCTCCTCTTAATCTTTCTGAATCTTCTACATATTTTACAACGTCTTCCCTAAATTGTTTTGCATCATAAACAACTTCGTTAGGCACAAACTTTTCTCCAGCTCTTAAAGCTCCAATCAAATTATCATATCCTCTAGAAAGCAATACTCTTTTTTTAAAAACCGAAACATAATTACGGCAAAAAACTTCAACAAAAGCGCCAGTTATTTCTTCAGGGCATACATCAGTTAAATTTTGAGCATCATTCTCGCTTATTCTACCAAGACCATATTTCTCAGTAAATCTCATCCACATTCTAGTTATTTGTTCTTTACAAGGAAAACCTATAAGTAAAGGAGTTAATCTTCCATCTCTTACTAGCGCTGGGTCAAAGTCATCTAGGTGAGAATTAGTAGAAATAGCCAAAACAAGACCTTTTCCTCTATCATTTCCAATAAAACTTTTCATAACTTCCATAGCTTCAGTGTAATGTCTAGAAACAGAATATGCTCCAATTTCTGCTCGTTCTGCAAATATTGTTCCTTCATCAAAAGAAACCATCGAAGGAAGACCTTTCTTGTCTGACATAGAAGAAGCATTTTCTAGCCTTTCCTGTAAATTCTTAGCAAATTGTCCCACAAAAGGATTGTTTATATCAGAAGCAAGAACATCCTCTGCATGAGCCCCAGAATTTGTAAAAACTCGTATTAATGCTCGTTGTATTTCTGACTTGCCAGTTCCAGGAGGCCCATATAAAATAACTCCAGGAAATCTAGGTGCTCTTGCCTCTAATAAATCTGGTATGGATGTTTTTTCAACAATAGAATCTAAAACAGCGTTAGAAAGAAACAAATCATCAAAGGGAGCTAAAACACTTACCACACACTCTGAAGTTAATTCCCTACCTCTAACCTCGATTTTATCACGACCTTCCATATCTTTAATTTTAGCGCTTAAACCCTTGTTCTCTCTTGCTAAAGAAGCAACTCTCCTACCCAAACTCTTAACTTCTCTCTTCAAACTTTCAGTTATCGAATCTTTATGAGTCATAAAAATAGACAAAAACAAAGAGATTTAAACATTTCTATACGGCAAAATCAAGCAG
The DNA here is from genome assembly GCA_964366325.1 of Candidatus Woesearchaeota archaeon. GTDB lineage: Archaea > Nanobdellota > Nanobdellia > Pacearchaeales > GW2011-AR1 > UBA73. The sequence continues at coordinate 114,345 of CAYITD010000002.1, forward strand.
CCAACTGAGAATCAAGGACACTCTTGAATTGAGCATAAGGGACAGCACCTTCTAATTTAACTCCATTAACAAAGAAAGTAGGCGTTCCCAAATCGCCGCCATCAGCAAGATCTTTATCAACTTCTGCTTTCATTTCCCCATTATCCAAGCAGCTAGAGATATCAAATCCAAGGCTCTTAGCCCATTTCTTCAAATCATCCTTAGTGTATTGAGCAGTTCCTTTCACAGGACCTTCTTTGCTACCTGAATCAATAACATTCTGCTCTTCAAATATCTTATCATGCATCTTCCAAAAAGAAACATCTCCTCCTTTCTTTCTCACACACTCAGCAGCCTCTGAAGAAAGATGAGCCATAGGATGAATAGACAACGGATAATCTCTAAAAACAAGTTTAGCTTTTCCAGTATCAATGTATTCCTTTTTCAATTGAGCATAAGTCTCTGTCCAGAATTTCCTACAATAAGGACATTGAAAATCAGAAAACTCAACTATCGTGATCGGGGCTTCCTTCTTGCCTAAAACAGCATCATCATCAGGACTCATCTGCGACTCATCAACTTCATCAGCATTCTCCAAACTGGTATTGTCTTGCTCTGGGATTTCACCATTCAAAGACACAGGCTGGCCTGCAAGTAAATAATTCCCATCTAAAGTAACATAAACCGGAACATCTTGCCCATTAAAAGCAAGTGTAGCTTTGTAAAAAGAATTCTCCTTTTCAACTGATATCAAAGTAACCTGCCCCTGTAAAGAAGGGTTTGAATTCAAAAATTTAAGAACTGATTCTCCAGCTTTATCTTTACTAACCTCTCCTCCACCAAAGCCTCCTCCAAAAGACAAAATCAATATCAAAGCTATGGCCAAAACAAAAGTAGAAACAATCCAAGGATTCTTCCTAACCTTAGAGAAAAACTTCCCAACCGGAATTTCAATAACATCACTTTTCTTCGCACCATCATGATGATGAGGTAAAGGCTTAGTAGCATCCATCCTCTCCATTAATATAGATCATTTAAAAATCTTTTGAAAGATAAATCGTTAAGTAATTAAATAATTAATAGAAACTAATCTAATAAGACATGTTCTTCCAAGTTGGCTCTCAAAAGTTTCAATATTCTATATATTATACGACATCTAAACTAAGCAATTTCTGCATTTGTCAAGAACTATGAATTAAAGTGAGAGTATGTCTGGTTCTTGAACATGCTCAAGAATTACATTTGATAAAGCTAGCTACTTTAATGAAAAGCTAAAGAAAACGTAAGTCTTGACATATAAAAATTATTACACTCTGTAGGTGACTTTAAAACCCTTAACTCTCTTCTTTCAAAATTCTCTATAATTAACAATCAATCTCGGCTTGAATTTTTCATAGCTTTCATTGTTTCAAACAAAACTAACAACTGAAGTTGAACAAGCTTTTTTATGGGAATTGTTTTAAGTTTAAATTTCTCATCAATATCTATAATGCACTCTTCCACCTTTTCTTCTATCTCCTTAATTAGATCTCTTTTAAGTTTTGCCTTAATCGCCGCTCTTCTTAACTGCCCAAAAGATAAACCTGTATAAAATTTGTATCCTGTATCTGTATCAAATATTTCAGAAAAAGCAGCCATCCTATCGAACTCATTTGAAGAAAGAACATGATTTTTAGCATGATGATTTCCGATCTTTACTTTCTTCTCCAATTGTTTAACAATATAATAATCTGGATCTGGTTCCTTCAGATCTTTTAAAATCTCTTGAATAAACTTTGAATAGAACGTAAGATTCTTGTCAGACTCTTCTATCATTTTAAGCCAAATTTCTCTCCTTGTTTTGTCTGATAAAGCATTATTGAGGATTTCCTTTTCATAAAAATAAGGAACCTCTCCCTTTATCACCACAACAGATGGATTTTTCCTTAACAAATAATTTGTACTATTATCCCCATGTTTTAATACTTCCTTAGGGTTCCTCCCTAACTTTACTTGATAATCATAATATTCTTTGAATCCAAAATCAAAATAAAAAGGTTTTCTAATTTCAACCATAAACTCTTCCTCCGGTTCGCCTAAATGTAAAGGAATTCCTAAATTATTAACTTCTTTAATAATCTCATCATAATAAGAATTCTCAAATTTCTTTGTAGAAAAGAAATACGCACCTCCAAATCCAGAATTATGTAATGGATACATCAAATCAGGTTTTATTTCTTCCATAATTTTCATTAGTACCTTTGTTTCTACAAGCGGAGAATTCCACTCAAAATCTTTATATTTTATCGGAAAAGTCCAATCTATCATCCTGTCCGCAGAAGGCCGATAAAAGTTTTGAAAATACTTCTTAAGTGTCAACTCCCCTTTAAACCAGCCTTCATTTAACTTAGTTCCATCTGGATCTATAGAATAAATAAAATACCATGTGTAATCAAATTCTTTCAATTTTTCAGGATTGTTCCCAAAATAATTTATCAAAAAATCTATAAGCAGAGAACCTACGGGCTCATTAGGATGAGGAAATCCCCAAACAAAAGCCTTTTTAGAACCATTCCCAACTCTCATCATGTAAATAGAGTGTGTGCCCTCAGACTTTCCAACTTCCCGTAGTTCAAAATCATATTTTTCTGATAACTCTTTAGTTCTTTTATCTAGTTCCTCAATTGTAAAGAAAGAATCATAATCCTCAACTTTGTTCAAAATATCTTTTATATCCATAACAAAAGTTACAATACAGAATATAAAAACATTACATTGTTCTGTAATCTAAATCAAACCACCACATAACATTTAATAAATCCCTTCCATTAAAATATAAATGGCTTATGATATAATAGTAGGACGAGACAAGTCAGATAAAGAAAAGTTTGGTGACCGCGGTTTAATCTACTTAGGAAAAGGATATGTAAAAATGGGGAACTACAATTCACTCTCAAATAAAATATGGATGGACATCGCTCGTTCTCATGTAATTTTAATAGCTGGAAAGAGAGGATCTGGAAAAAGCTACACTCTGGGAACCATAGCAGAAGAACTTTCAAATCTCCCAGAAGAAACATCAAAAAACATAGCTTCACTGATTTTTGACACTATGGGAATTTTTTGGACTATGAAGTACAAAAATGAAAAAGACAGAATACTTTTAGATGAATGGGGACTTGAAGCAAAAAACCTTCCAGTAAAAGTATTCATTCCATTTGGTAAAAAAATAGATTATGAAAAAAAGGGAGTTCCTTTTGACTTTACTTTCGCTCTAAAACCCTCAGAGTTAGAAGTAGATGATTGGATAACTTTATTCAATCTAGATATGACTTCACTAACTTCTGTTTTAATAAACAGAATAATAACAAATTTGAAAGAGTCAGAAAATTTCACTTCAAAAGAGATAGAAAAAGAGATAGAATCAGACAAAAAATCTTCAAAAGAAACAAAAGAAATAGTTTCTGCACTTTTTTCAACAGCATTCAACTGGGGAATATTTTCAGAAAGTGAAGAAGGAACAGAAATAAAAGATTTAATGACTCCAGGCACAACAACAGTCCTAGACATTTCAGTTTATAGTTCAACCAGTGCTTTTAATGTGAGAGCTTTAGTAATTAGCTTAATCTCAAAAAAAATATTCCAAAAAAGAATGGATGCAAGAAAAAAAGAAGAATTAGAATCACTAAGACACGGTCAAGACTATTTATCTTACAAATCAGAGCGTACAGAACCCCTAGTTTGGATTTTTATTGATGAAGCTCATGAATTCCTCCCAAAAGAAGGAAAAACTCCTGCAACAGATGCATTAATTCAGTTGTTAAGAGAAGGAAGACAACCAGGTATCTCCGTAGTCTTGGCAACACAACAGCCAGGACAAATACATAAAGATGTAATGACTCAAGCGGACCTTGTAATTTCACATAGATTAACAGCTAAACCTGATATAGAAGCATTAAATGAAATAATGCAATCCTATTTATTAAAAAACATCAAGCAGGAAATTGATGAGCTTTCCTCCGCAAAAGGCTCAGCCATATTGTTAGACGACAATTCAGAAAGAATCTATCCAATGCGAGTCCGTCCCAAATTCACTTGGCATGGCGGAGAAGCACCAACCTCAGTTAAAGCAGAGTTTAAGATATAAAAGCCTTGAAAGTAATGTTTAAAAGGATAAAAATAATAAAATAATTATGACAGAAGAAGTTAACACAACTCTAGCATATAGACCTCAAAATCAAAGAAGTCATGAAACAAAAGAAGCTGAAAGATCCACAACTCGTCAGTATAAAAGACTAAGTACACAAATGGCACAAGAAGAACTATTTAGATCATTAACCCAACTGGCAAATCTTCCTAGAAATGAAATGGATGCGGCAGAAGAATTATTAAGAGTAATTTCACGAGGGATCTCCGCATATAGTGGAGACGAAAGAACAGATCTGGAAATCAGAATGGACGCAGCTGCAACCGCTCACACTTTAGGCGAACCAGGAAGATATAGAGTTTAATTGAGGAATAAAGTTTTTTAAAGTCGCTCAAATTTAATAATAGTAAGGGAGAAATATGAAATTAACAAAAAATTACAAATCGAAAAAATTAGCTCTATTATTTATAGTTTCTTCTTCATTGAAATCTCTTCACCTAGATCACACTTAAAAAATGTTCTAATGAAAAAACGAATTTCAACTATACAATAAAGAAACGAGACAAAAGGAGCATAAAAACTTAATGAAAAAAGAAAAAGTTGATATCAAAGAAAACTTCAAGAACTACTTGTGGTTCGCAAAAAAATGGAAATGGATATTTCTCGTAGTTATTTTCATCTCATTAATAATAGAATGCATCCATATATTTGAAAAGTTCCTTATAAAGAATATAGTAGATAACAGCACTGAATTCGTTGCCAAGCAGATGACCACAGAGATATTTATTTCAGGATTACTGATTATCGCTGGCCTTTATATTATTTCTTCACTTATTCTAAAAGTTTTAGGGAATTGGATTCAATTAAGGATAATTAATAGTTTAGAAGCATCTATGATGTTAGAAATGAAACAAAAGTTCTTTAATCATATAATTCATCTTTCTCATAATTTCCATACAACCCATAAAACTGGGAGTCTAATCTCTAGAATGAATCGTGGAAATAAAGCTATAGAATCAATAAGTGATTTCATTGTTTTTAACATCTCCCCTTTGCTCTTACAAATGATCGTAGCAAGCGCAGCTATAATATATTTTGATATTACATCAGCAATAATTATTGTTATGACTTCTTTGACATTTATTATTTTTGGATTTTTCATGTCAAAAGTGCAACAAAGATCTCAATACGAAGCGAATGTAACAGAAGACCTAGAAAGAGGTGTTATGGCTGACATCTTCATGAACATAGATTCCGTAAAACATTTTGGAAAAGAAGAGCTAATGAATAATAAATTTCAATTACTCGGAGAAAATACAAGAAAAAAAATGCTGGAATTTTGGAATTTTGGTTCTTGGTTTAATGCTGGACAAAGTTTAATCCTTGGAATTGGAACATTTAGCCTATTTTACTTCACAATTACAAAAATCATTTCAGGAAATATAACGGTAGGAACTTTAGTATTTATCTACACAGTGTATCTAGGCTTAGTTGGCCCGTTATTTGGATTTGTGCAAGGTATGAGAAAATTTTACATCGCACTAGGAGATTTAGATTCCTTGTATGAATACGAAAAGATAACAAATGATATTAAAGATGAGGCAAATCCAGAAAAATTAAAAATCAATAAAGGAGAAATAGAATTCAAAAATATTTCATTTAGATATAACAAAAATAGAGTTATAGACAAATTTTCCTTAAAAATAAATCCAAACGAAAAAGTTGCTTTTGTTGGACACTCTGGTTGTGGAAAAACAACTTTAGTGAAACTTCTTTATAGATTATATGATGTTGAGTCTGGACAAATTTTAATCGATAATGAAAACATAAAAAAATTTAAACAAGAATCTTTAAGGGAAGAATTGAGCATAGTTCCGCAAGAATGTATTTTATTTGATGACACAATTTACAATAACATAGCTTTTTCAAATCCAAAAGCTTCAAAAAAAGAAGTCTTCCAAGCGATTAAATTTGCGCAACTAGATAATTTTATAGAATCATTGCCTAATAAAGAAAATACAATTGTCGGCGAAAGAGGCGTCAAACTTTCAGGTGGAGAAAAACAAAGAGTATCAGTAGCAAGAGCAATATTAGCAAATAAAAAAGTCCTAGTTTTAGATGAAGCAACGTCCGCGCTAGATAGTAAAACCGAACATGAAATTCAAAAAGATCTAGAAATGTTAATGCAAGGAAGAACATCGATCATAATAGCTCATCGTTTATCAACAATAATGAAAGCTGATAAAATAGTAGTTATGGAAAAAGGTAGAATAGTTCAAATTGGTAAGCACAGAGAACTAATAAACAAAAAAGGAGTTTACAAAGAACTATGGAATTTACAGAAAGGCGGCTATATTAAAGAATAAAAACTCTAATTTAAAACCTTAAAATCAACTCTATACCTAAACTTGTAAGGCGCAATATCTCCCGCTTTCTTCACCTTTAGAATCTTAGTTTTCTTCCTTGCCTTTTTAGCCTCTGTCTCAATAAGTTTTCTTAGGGATTCTTTTTCACTTTCTGGATAAAATCCATAATAATGAATTATTCCGCCACGTTTAATATGGGGAAAAGCAACATCCAAAAAGGAATCTTTTAAGTTCGGACGAGCCATCACAATCCTATCAAATTTCTCCCCTAGTAAAGGAACTTTCTTCCGAACATCTCCCTGAACTATTTTAACTCTATCCAATAATTTATTTCTCCTAACATTTTCAATAGCATATTTAGAACATTCTCTTCCTAGTTCAACACTAGTTACTTTACTAGTCTTTGAATTCTTAGCTATAACAATCGCGAAAGGAGCAACACCTCCAAACATAACTAAAACATTTTCCCCGTTTTTTACCATTGAAGCAACCTCTTTTCTCTCGCTACTCAGTCTAGGAGAAAAGTAACAGCTCTCGACATTAAACCTAAATAAGCATCCATTTTCCTTATACAAAGCCTCCTTAGTCTTCTCTCCCAAAATATGCTTAGTCTTCAGCGTCCTTAGTCTTCCCTTAAACTTGTCAGTTTTCTCAAGAACAGTCCTTACATTCACGTTTTCTTTAAGAATCTCAAGAGCAAATCTCTTCTTTTCCCCTGCTTTTGCCCCCCTCTTAAACTTAACAATTGCAATGTTTCCCAGAATATCAAATCCTCTCATAAAGGTAAAAAAGGAAGATTGTTAATAAATCTTAGCAAGTCTTAAAAACATCATATATAAATGAGTAACTTCCTAGTAGTTACAAATAGAAAGATTTATATAGTATTTACGCCCCTATAGAATATGAAAAAAACAATAAAAAATAGGGTTAAAAAAGTATCAATATTCTTAATAGTTGCAACTATCCTAATAGGCTCAATATTCAATTTTAGCATAACAGAAGCAAGAGATTTAAGAACAAAGCAAAAAAGCGATCAAGTAAATATAGTAGGCACAACTTACAGCATACATTCTGATAACTTTGATGGAACCTCAAAAAATAAATACTTCATTAAAACCGCAGATAAAAACTATTACGAGCTAAAATTAGATAAAGGAACTGAATTCCCAGAATCTAAAGAGGTTATAGTAAAAGGATCTCTAAATGAAGGAATCTTAAAAGTAAATTCTTATGAAATAAACACCCGAGGATCAATAAGAGTAGGTCAAAGAGGAGTTCCAAGTTTTGAATCAGAAATAAGAGATAAAGATAGAAGCACTTTAGGTCCTCAAAGAGTAGCGCTAGTATTAGTTAATTTTCCACACAATCAAACAGAACCTGCAACAAAAGCAGAAGTAAACGATTTTATGTTCAATGGAAGAGTAAACGACTCTGTAAATAGCCAAATGACTGAAATGTCATATTCAAAAGCATTTCTAATAGGAAATGTCTACGGATGGTACAACCTTCCAATAAGTTACGAAAACAGATGTAATCTTGAAAGAATAGCAGATGCAGCAACACCTTTGATAGACAAAGATATTGATTTTAGTAAATATGAAAGCATACTCTTTGTTTTTCCAGAAGACAGAACTTGCAACTACGGAGGTCAAACAAGAGGAGCGCCTAAGAATTTCCAGACAAACGAAGGGTCTATGTCTCTGAATGTTATGTCAGTAAATGGCCCTAACTACATAAAAAAAGGCACTGCATTGCACGAACTAGGTCATTCTATGGGCTTGAGTCATGCAAATTATTATCAATGTTCTAATCAATTTCCTGAAGATCAATGCACTTCAATAGAATACAATGACTATTATGATGTGATGGGTGCGTTTTCAAGATCTCACTTTAATGCCATTCACAAAGAAAAACTAAAGTGGTTTGACAGTTCAAATATAATGGATAATCCTTCTTCAGGCATTTATCAAATAGAACCAATAGAGACTTCCGGTTCAGGAGTAAAGGCTATAAAAATACCTACTCAATCAGGCTTTAACTATACAATAGAGTATAGAAGACCTATAGGTTTTGACAAAGAACAAATAACAATATTTTCCAATACTGTTTATCAAGCAGACCCAATTTTTGACGGTGCCCTAATACACATAGACAAAAAAGTATCTAAAGGAGATACACAAACAATAGACACAACTCCGCAAAACCCAGGAACACCAAAATTAGATGTTGTCCTAAAGAAAGGAGAAACTTACGTCGATCCTATAAATGGCATAACAATAAAAACCGTTGATTTTAATGACAATTATCTCACAGTAGAGATAAACAGAATATGAAAAGTACAATAAAAAATCTGATTACGTTGTTTGTTATTTGCTCAATAATAATTCCTTTAGTTTCTTTTAGCATAAGCGCAGAAAGAGAAAGCTTTAGAACAAATCAATATTCTGTTAAAGAAAAAATAGCAGAAATAAAAGAATCTGGAGAGAAAATAACGATTTCAGGAACTCTCGAAATGCGACATTTTGATAATTTCGAAGATAACACTTATGAAAACATCTACTATTTTCATGATAAAGAAAAGGTCAAAAGAGTTTACTTCGAAATTGAACCAAATTTAGATCTTTTAAGCAATATAAAAATTGAAGGGAAGTCAAAGGGCAACGAAATATTGGTAGAATCATTTTCAATCCTTCAAGAAGAGAATACACAAACCGCTTTCTTTTTTGAAACTAGATGGAAGCTCGGCGAACAAAAAGCAGCAGTCATTTTAGTAAATTTCATAGATGACAGAAGAGAGCCAGTAAATGATGAATACATAAGAACAAGAACTTTTAACGCCAGCCGTTTTAAATCTCTGAACAACTTCATAATTGATAATTCTTATTCCAAAGCTTCTGTAACAGGAGAGGTCTATCCTACTAACACGGCGATAACAGGATGGTACGAGTTGTCCTATCCTAAAATAGATGTCTGTGGAGGAAATGGAAGCGAAGAACCTTATATAGTATCAAAAAGATTAATGCAATCAGTAATAAACTTGGCAGATTCAGAAATAGATTATTCAAAATATAAAAATTTAATTTTCGTTTTTCCAGGAGTTACTGGATGCACTGCTTCCTCTGGAATCTTCCTTAATGCTGTAACAAATGAAGGAATATTTAACTTTACAATATCAGAAATACCTGGGGCAAATCTATTCGACTTAGGCGTAGTGAATCATGAGTTTGGGCATCAACTGGGTTTGAAACACTCAAATGGTTGGGAATGCGGAACAAAATCCATGGGCATTTACGGACTGGATTGTAGTTCTCTAAATTATCTAAATATCTACGACACTATGGGTTTAGGAAAATCTCATTTTAGTTTATTTTACAAACTAATGCTTGGATGGTTAAATGAAGAAGATATAATTGTTTTAAACAAAACACAAAAAGGAGTTTACAGAATAGGCGCAATAAACACAGAAAATGAATATCCAAAAGGAATAATAATAAACTCAAATCCATATAACTATTCTATAGAATTTAGAAGGCCAAGTAATTATGAAAATTTAAACATTAACAATTACGATCCATCAATAATCGATGGAGCAATCATTAATTTACACTACTCGCTATCTTCCGGACTAGGCGAAAATCATTTAGTAGATACAACTCCTCATTCTTCGAACGTTGTTGAAAGTTTCGCTGATTTCACAGATGCAATACTAAGAGTAGGAGAAACATTTTTTGACGAACAAAACAACATAAAAATAACCACTCTAGATGTAAAAGAAGATTATTTGGATCTTTGTCTTGGCGAAATAAAAGATTGCCTCCAGTTGGATCCCCCAATAAAAGAAGATAACTACAAAAAGAAAAATCGTTATCTTTCGTTTCTTCCAGAAAACAAAGGAAAAAGATTCGGTATTTTAGTAAAAGCGAAAACTCTCCCAGCACAATTTTCAAGCTATATAGGAGAGTACAGATTCGTAGGACCAAAAAATGAATTTAGTGAATATTCTGTTATTCAAAATCAAACAAAAGGTAAAAGAAACGAATCTATAAGAAACAAATTCATAGCCTCAAAATTACAATGCGAGCCTTACTACTCTAACTGGGACGATGTTGATCTGTTGGGCATATACGGAGAAAATATTCTTCCTGGAGCAACTTATGAGATTTACACAATAGATGAAAGATGTTCCACTGAAAGTTGCCTTTCAGAACCACTTACAATTGAAACATCTAAATGGGGAGATATAAACAACGATAATTTAGTAAATGAAAAAGACATAACAGAAATCGTAAACAAAATAAAAAGAAGCCCAAAAGCTCTAAGCAAAACTCAAACACAGTTAGGTCCAAATCTGCCAAATCCTTTGCATGACGTAAATTCTGCAGGTATATTATATGTTAACAGCGCCTTGAACGGGGAACAATATCCTTTTGAAGGTCCCTCTGTAAGATGTTAATCGAAAATCACAACCTCTTCTCTACCAATTCCTTAAATTTAGAAATTATCTCTAAGATCCTCGTTTTATTATTAGCCAAATAACTTGAATCAATTTTCTTGCCTTCATAAGAACTATTATTTCGCTTTACTCTTAAATCATTCAAAAAAACAATGTCTCCTTCCGTAAAAACGTCATAGTTTACTAGGTAATCAATCAAATCTTTATGAGCATTATCTCCTATCGATTTAAACCCAGACAAAAGTAATAGGGCACTAGCTAATTCCTTAATAATTTCATAATAATTTTCCATAGCACTTGTAGAAAACTTTTCATGATCTATTGTTGAAACAAAATCCTCTCTTTCTTTGGTCAAATTAAGAATAGACTTCACTTTCTCTTTATCAGGTGTTGCTTTAACTATCATTTAAAAAACCTTAACATAACCTTTTAATATAATTCCATTCAAGATATTATTTTTCAATTCTTTGGAGATTTCATTTAATGATTCCTTAAAAATTATATGGGTTTTCTTACCTAACTTTTTTTCGAAACTTTTAAGTTCAACATTTTTTTCCTTCCCAAGAATGAAAAAATCTATATCCGAATTTTCAACAGATTCTCCCTTTGCGTAGCTACCATATAAAATAATTACTTCAGGAGACATTTTCTCCCACAAATAATCTATTAAACCACTGTTACGTAATTCAAATAAAATACTCATCTTCTTATAAAAAACAAAATCATTATTATCTCTAAGAGCTATATAGTAAGGCACATCCCTTTTTATCTGCTTTTTAATTAATCCTTGTTTTTCAAATTCAGCAAGATAATTCATAATAGAAGGAGGAGATATATTCGCAAGCCTAGCTATCTCTCTCAATCTAAAACTATCAGTCGGAGAATCCAAAAATATCTTCAAAACCTTGTATCTGTTATATTTTTCTAACATCTGTTATATTATTATAACAGTCGTTTATAAATCTTCCTAATAAAAATCGTAAAAATCCAACCCCAATCAAATATAAATACCTTCAATTTAAGGAATTTTATGCCAAATAACTATTCCAGAATTAAAAAACTCTCAATAATTGGTCTAATTGTATTACTGATCCTCTCATTAACAATAATCCAAAAATCAACCGATGTTTCAGCTATATCTCCAAAAACAACAACTGGAATAGCAAAAGTCCATGTTATGGAAGATCTAACTGGAATAGAGAGTAAAACAATATATAAAATTCAATCACAAAACGCAGAATATTTTCTTAATTTTCCAAAAGAATATACAATTCCAAAAATAACTTCAGGAGAATTGTTGCAAGTTACAGGTTTTGCAAACAATGTTGCATCAGACTCTGAAATAGAAGTACAAACAATAAGAGTTATTCCTAAAAGCATTGCAAGTTCAAACATTGAAAATCTTGGAGAACAAAAAACAGCCGTTATCTTAGTGAAATTTCCAGAAGATAATGGAGAACAAAAGACAAAAGAAGAAGTAAATAACTTAATATTTGATACTTCAAACGAATATTCAACTAACAATTTTATAAAAGAAACTTCTTACGGAAAAGCTTCTTTAGTAGGGGAAGTTTACGGATGGTACACTCTAAACATAACAAAGCAACAATTCGTATCAAAAGATCCCCTAGGATCCCTAGATTTTTTAACAAAAGAAGCAATTAAAGCATCAGATTCGGAAATAGATTTAACACAATATGAAAGGTTAATAATAGTTTTTCCATTTATAGATTATAATTCATACAGATATAGTGGATTTGCAACAATAGGAAAATGGTATTTCTTTATTCAAGACCAAACTCCTCTGCGCCTATCCTCTTCTTTAATAAACGGTCCAGAAAATATAAAAAATTTAGCACCACACGAACTAGGTCACAATTTCAACCTCTTTCACGCAAATGACTGGGAATGCGGAGAATCTCCCTTTAAGCCTTCTTTAAAAGGCTGTTACAACTTAGAATATGCAGACGCATTTGACATAATGGGAAATAATAATTATCTATCGCACTACTCTGCAAATAATAAAAAGACTATTGGTTGGCTTAACGAAAATCAAATCGTTAAAGCCAATGATGAAGGAATATACAGTTTAACACCCTTAGAAACAGAAAACGGAGTTAAAACAATAGAAATCTCAACTTTAAACACAAACTATTCTATTGAATTCAGAAGACCAATAGGTTTTGATAGAAAAATATCAAATTCATATGGAAGAGAAATTTACAACGGCGTTTTTATAAGAGAAATAAATAATTTTAATTATGGCTCAACACATTTAATAGACAGTTCTCCTCATTTAAACTCAACTCTTAATCAAATAACAGATTCTATCTTCTCCGTTTTAAAAGTAGAAGAAATTTTTTCAGATCCAACTAATGACTTATACCTAAAAGTTCTCTCAGTAAATGATGAAGAAGCTAAAATTATATATACAAAAACACAAACAATATGTGGAAATAGTATTTTAGAACTGAGCGAAAAATGCGATGATGAAAACACTAACAACGGAGACGGTTGTTCAAGTACTTGCCAAATAGAAGAAGACTATTCTTGTCATGGAGAACCAAGCATCTGCAGCGCTCTTTGTATAGATACAGACAATGGCATTAATTCTATAATAAGAGGGAAAACTTATCTTGCAACAAATCCAAAAAGCTATGAAGAAGACATTTGTCTGCCAAATGATAATCTGATGGAGTGGTTTTGTTCTTATGATCCAATCTCTAAAGAAAATATCGTAACAAACCAAATAATCGCCTGCTCCATATGTTCAAATGGCTCTTGTGTGATCAATCAGAGAAGTCCTCTTGAACAACTTTCAGAAACAGATAGAATTAAAGACTACATAACAAAGCCAAGAATTTAGTAATTATATAATAGTAACAAATACATAGGTTTAAATATCTTCAAAATTGCAAGTTAAATGAGAAAAATAAATTTTAAAAGAACATTAGCAAGTTTAGTTATCGGAGCATCAATTTCACTAACAGCTCACAAATCAAATGCAGACACAGTTTCAATTTATGATAATTCCATAAATTCTTACAATATCGCTAGTGATAAAGAAACACAAAACACCAGAGAAGCAATTTGGAAACAAGCTCTAATAAGTTCTCTTTATGAAAATAAAGAAACCAACACACAAAACATAAATGAAACACCAAAAATAGAATACAAATTAGAAAATAGAGGTATGAGCGTTCCAGAACCAGCAACAATTGCACTTATGACCTTAGGTGCTGCAGCTGCATTAAGAAAAAGAAAAAAGTATCAGTAGAAAAAAGAAACCTTTATATATAAAATATTTCTTACATACATATATTAAAAGAGGGTTAGATGAAAAAAATACTTGGATATATTATAGCAGCTGTAGGAATCTTGGGAATTGCTACATACTCCATACCTGAATTAAAAAAGGTTCTTCAAATTCCAACACAAATAAATGATACTATGCTTATCACAATTTCTCTTATTGTTGCAGCCATTGGTATTTTCTTTGTTGTAAAAGGAAAAGTCAGTTCAAAACAGCCTAGAGAAGTTCCTATTTTTCACGGAAAAAACGTAGTAGGATACAGAAGACATTAAATTTTTAAAACATCACTCTATCCTCTTTTTATGTATAAAGGTAGAATTTTTAGAAATTGGAAGTTAAGGTATACATCCCATCCTGTAGAAGACTCTTTTAAAATTGATGACAGAATTGCAACGGTCGCAGATGGTGTAACAAGAGATCCAACAAAATATCTACCTAACACAAAAAATACTCAAGGTAGACTAATATTTATACTTGATTATCCAAAAGAAAGTCCTGCAAAAGTCGCAGCTGAAACTCTGGCTTTAAATACGAATATAAATCTTAGAGAAATCATTGCTCCAGAAGAGGAGGACATAATCCTCGCATATAAAAAAGTGAATGGCCTAATAAGAGAATACCAAGAGCGAGAAATTCCAGAAATAGATTATGTTATGAACGATTTTCCAGGTTGTGTCGGAGCAACAGCGATTAATCTTCCCTTTCACGTCATGTACGGATTTATTTGTGATTCAGGAGTCGCGTTAGTAGACAGAAATGGAAACCTAAAATTTAGAACGCCAAACGAAGGTCCAGACAGAAAAGCAAAAGAAATTTGGGCAAACCCTCCTCTTAATCAACTGTCATGGCAAGATCCAAGAGCAAGAAGAATAGTTCGTTCTGTTTACAGAAATAATCCCATGGAGCCAAACGCTTATGGAGTATTCACAGGTGAAGGAACTGCAATGGAATACGTTAAAACAGGAACAGAAATAAAAGATGAAGGTGACACAATCTTAGTCTTCACAGATGGAGTTGAAAACGCCATATTCCAAAATGACGGAGATATTAGTGGAAAAGTAGCAGATAAAATAAGATCCAGAGATTTCATTGGTTTAGAAAGACTTTGCCAGAAAAGTGTAAGAACCGAAGGAACATTAGTTTATTCTGTTGGAAATTAACAATTATTTTTAACTCACTAAGATCTAAGCAACTCTCTCAAAGATTTTCTCTTCTCATTTATTTCATCAGATATTGCTTTCCTAGAAGTATGATCCGTAGCATTGCTTAATCTAGTTTGCAACTCCTTTATCTCTTCAGTCAACTCAGCAGCCTCAACTCTCTTTCTCCTATCAGTTACCTTGTCCAGAGAACTTTCCAACATCCAAGCTCTAATATTTTTATCAAAAGCTATCAACAGAACAGAAAGCAAAGTTATGAAAAAATAAAACCAAGCTAAGTTCTGATACCATTCAGATCCTGTACTCAAATCATCCCATCTAGTATACATCAAACCAGTAAAGATAACAGCCATTCCAGACCATCCAACTTTTCTAACTATAAAGCTATCAAAACCCTCTATAAAAAAGAAAGCAATTAAGAAAGGCAAAAATATAGAAAAGGCTATTCCCAAAGTACCATAAGGCAACCAAATAAAATTAATCAAAGCGCTAGACGTGATATATCTTATAGAAATCAAAGTCACAGCGAGAGATATTATAAGAGAAACCATTCTGTTATCTCCAATTCTTGGGACATTTTTCACAGCCATACTAACAACAGAAAGTAATAAAATGAAAACCATCAGCTTAACAAATAATATATCTCCAGCATCAGCAGAACCATCTATCTTTCCCAAAAGAAGACCGACACCTTCTCCAGCACCATTTATCGCACCATTTAAATCATCACGAAAAACAGCAGAAGCAAAACTAGAAAAGAAAATAGATCCAAAGATCAGCCCAAGAAAAACAAAAGCCAAATGCCTCCTCTCTTTATCAACCTGCATGTCCACCAGAAACAAAATTAGTATTTAAACATTTCTCAGATTTCAAAAAACCAAAAATTTCAGAAATATTTATAAATAAACAAAATCTAAATCTGGCATGCAAAAAGAGCGTTCTAGAAAACTGATTAATCTATCACTGTTAGTAATCCTTTCACTGCCCTTGCTGATTGCTACAATAACTCTTGTCTCCGCAGCTCCTCTAACCGACCCTATAAAAGATCTGTTCGCATTTACTGGAGATTCCGCAATTTCGGTAAACATAGCAAAATATCTATTTTGGATTCTACTAACACTTCTGGTTTGGTCCGCATTGGATGCAGGAAATGTCGTAAGAAACAATGGAATAAGATGGATCATTAGTATAGTCGTTGGCTTTCTAGGAGTAGCCTATCTAACGCCTAATGAAATATGGTTGACCCTGATAAGCTATGGTGCGCTTGGAATGACTCTTTTATATATTTTTCCAACCTTAATTTTAATGTTCTTCACGTTTAGAGTGGTGAGAGAAGGACAAGCAACCGGAATTGTACTTCAATACGCTATGTGGATAATTTATTCCTGCTTTTTAGCCTACAGATTCATACAAGGCATTATAACAGGCGATTTAGACACTACAGAAACATCCACTTGGGTATTTCTAGGAGTAATAATCATAACAGTGTTTGTGGTAATAGCAAATAAATGGTTGAGAAAGAGGTTAGGAGATGAATTTATTAGCGAAGAAATAACGGCAGCCGAAAGCGTAGAGAGACTTGCAGCAGCTGTAACAGGAGCAAGAGCCACGACAGCCGTACAACAAAGTGAAGGAAGAGCAAGAAGACCGAGAAGATAACTTTTCAATAAAAATATAACGTTATATTTTTAAAATCCCCTTCCTTGAATTAAAGATGAAAAAGAGACTTAATATTTTAATCGCCCTTATACTCCTTATTTCACTATCTCTACTTCCGACTCTAAAAGCAGATCCCTCTGACCCCTCAGACCTCTCAAACGTCTTTGGAAACAACGTCTCAATAAACCCAGAAAACCTACCGCAAGATTTTGAAGATATACAAAGAGATTATCTCCAAAAAGAATGGGCAAAAAAACTTTCAGAGAACAAATTAATTGGTCCTGTTCACGATTTATTCAATAAAATCTCTATTGTTTTCAAAATCCTGATTGGTTATCAATATGAAATATCGGCTACCTTCCTACTCACTTTATTGCTCTGGATTTTCACATCCTATATCTTGTACAGAATAATAAACTCTTCCGAAATTCTCAAAAGCTGGAAAGCATTTTTTGCTGCTCTAGCTTGTTCAACAATACTTGCACAACTAAAAATTCAGTATTATACAGCAAAATACTCTCTTGATTTAGTATTCAAAAAACAAGGCTGGGTTTACAGTATAGTCTTAACGATAATAGTTCTTGGTTTTTTCGCTGTAATCTACATAACAAGTGGAATGCTAGCAAGAGAATTAAAGAAAAAAGCAGAAAAGAAAAAGAATAAAGAAAAAGATATCGAACTAAAAAAAGTTAAAGAGATGACTAAAGAAGCTCAAGATATTTATGATAAGTGATATGAATTAAATATTTTTCCTACTTTCCTCAATAGACTTTCTATAAGATCTTGACAATGCAGCAAAGAACCCAATATTTTGTCCCATTTGTCTAAATTCCTCAACGCCTTTCATAGCCTTTAATTTGCCTAACAACTTGAGCAAAATACCAAAAATAACAAGCATGAATATAATAGTTAAAGCTAAGCTAATTATCCCCCACTCCCCTAATAATTCAAAGAGTTTACCAAACCCCGCGTACCAAGCCACAATCTCTTTCATTACGCCACTAGAAGATCCTAACAAAGCCACAATCAAAGAAATAGCCCAGGCCTTCCAAGCAGAAGAGATTATTTCAACAGCAGAATGAACCAATAAAACAAATAATATAAAAAAGCAAATATACAAAACAAAAGTCTGTAAACTTAGCCTTTCATCTGCTTTCAAACCAAAAACAAGCCGAGAAAGCAACTGCATATTTTCTGGAACTTCAACATCTTTAGATAAAATTTCATTAGACTTTTCTTTTACTCCTATGCCTTCCTCATTTAAACCAAAAGTAGAATTGCTCAAATTAAAAGTACCTACTGCAGAAACAAAGCTAAACATTAGTAAAAATGCAAGTAAAAAAAACCACTTTTTCATATCCTTTTAAAATAATCAAGATTTAAATCCCTTTCCCTTCAGCTTTTCTTCTTGTGATTCTTCAAAAAATCCTCGATCTCTTTTATTACAAACTCAAAATCTTCAAGTCCTTCCCTTATACTTTCAAACGCTTTTTTATCCTCTATCTTTCCATATTTATGAACTAAAACATTTCTAAATCCCTTCATATCTCTAATAATACTAATCGTTTTCTTACTGAAAATTTTCTCCTTTTCTAAATTATCAAATATATCATCTTCAACATCTGGAACACCAAGTCTAAAATCAGAATTTATAATATTGCAAATGTCTACAACACTTTCTATAGCAAACTCTATTTTTTTATAAATTCCATCCTTTTTCAAACCAAAATCAATAAAATCTTTAAAATTGTTCGGTATATTTTTTTCAACAATCTCTATAGAATCAATCATGTCAGACAGACATCTTTCTATTTCTTCTGTTCTCAATGTTTTCTTTTCAATCATTTTACAATTGACCTCCTAGAAATATAATCATAATAGTATTTTTTAAAACGCTCAAATTCCTTTATAGTTTTATAAGCTATATCTGAAACAAAGCTTAAATCCTGAGCATAAATAATTTCGCCTTTCAAAATTTCCTTTTTAATAAACAAAGGAATATCCTGAAAAACCTTGACATCGTATTTTTCATCAAAATTTACTCTTAATTTGAATTTATATCTTTGATCTTCGTTTCCATCGTAATAAACAGCAAAATCATAATCAGACATACTATTGGCTTTTCCAAAAGCTTGTGAGCCAAACAAAATCACAAATTTAACTCTATCAAAATCAGAAACTTTCTTCAATTTTTCCATAAACAATTTTACCTTCTTATCCATATAAGAAATAAAAGCTTATAGTTTAAATCCCTTTCCCTTCTAGAATAAAGTCCTCTGTTCATTCTGCTTCTTCGCCCCAACCAGCTTGCCTAAAGTATTCTCAACTCTCTCTAAAGAAAACTCATGTCTCTGAACCAAAATTTCCTTTATTTTTTCCTCATCTAATTTTGGAAATTTAACATTTATATGTTCAACATTCGGCTTCTTAAAAATCTCAAAAATTCTCTTCCAATCAAAATCAACCTGATGTTCTACCTCTCTAAAAATTTCAACAGGAGATTTTCTCTGTTTAACCAAAGCAAGAGCTTTTTTCGGACCTATTCCTTTTATCCCTCCAGGATTAAAATCAGTTCCAACTAATATAGCTAAAGAAATAAACTGATCTGCATCAATTCCAAGCTCATTCAAAGTCTTTTCATAATCAATAATTTCTGGAGAAATATACACTTCTCCTCCTCTTGTTTTTCTCTTCCTTGCAAGAGTTAAGTTTTGTATCAAATTAGCACCGCAGACCAAAGCATCATAGTCCTGACTTCCAACAGCAAATGCTTCCTTATCTTTAACAATCCTAGAACATTGCATTTCTCCCTCTCCAGGAGCCTGGACAACACAAACACCCATAGCCTCTAAGAGCTCCTTGCTCTCATTAATTTTCTTTCCGTCTAATCGAATAAAACCGCGAGAATATTTTTCCATTCCCTCAATATCTTCTTCTTCCAAAGCCTTCTCATACTTGTCCCTCATCTCCCTCCTTCCCTCCTCTCTATTTTCCTGTGTCTTTCCTTTCAAAACATCGTATTCTCCATCAAAAACATAAACTAGTTTTATACCCTCAGCAAGTAAAGCAACATTTCTATAAAACAATCCAGAAAGATGTGACGTGACTTCCCCAGAAGAATCCATTAAAGGAGTTCCATCTTGCTGCCTTATGCTGGACAAGAATTGATAAATCGCATTAAAAGCGTCAACAGCTATAGTCTTTCCCTTCATTTCTTCAAACTTAATCTCCCTTCTCGGAACAATATCTCCTATCTGTAAACCCATTGGATAAAGAAAAAACAATAACTAATAAATATTTCTAATTGAAATTTAATTTTCTTAACATACTAAAAGCCAAATCAACATCATGACTCTCAACTCTTGCATCTTCTCCTCTTTTCTTAGCAAGATTGTGAGCAACAAAATAAGGTAAATATGCTAAAGCCAACCTTCCCCTATCATCAACAATAGAATCAGGAACTTCAACAGCAAAATCATTTAAACGTCCACCGCAGCTCTTAGCTAATTCCGTTGAAAAACGTCCTCTTTTTACTGTGTTTGGAATAATTTTTCTCAAATGTACGAGAGTTGCATCTAATTCTGTATTAACTCTGTCCACTAGACCTATAGGTTCAACTCCATAAGTTCTAGCAATTTCCTGCGGGAACGAAACTATGTACCTCACAACCGCTTAAAAAAATAACAATATTTAAAACTTTACTCTTCAATATGTAAAAATGAAAGGTTTCATTATCTATCCAAGTTACGAAAATATAAACGGAGAAACTCTTGTCTATTTGTTCGGAAGACTAGAAAACGGACAATCTTTTCTTACAGTAAACAAATTCGAGCCTTATGTATTCATAAAAAAGAAGCATCATTCTCAATCGGAAACTCTGAAAAATTTCAAATCAGAAGAGACAAAAATGAAGAACTTTGATAATGAAGAACTAATAAAACTAGTTTTTCAAAATCAAGAAGAATTGAACAATTTCTTTAAAGAAATGCACAAAAAAATAGAAATATATGAAGGAGATATAAAACCACACATACGCTTTCTAATTGACAACGATATTCTAACAGAGCTATATATAGAAGGCGATTACAACCCTTCAGAAAGGATAGATAGAATCTACAAAGAGCCAAAAATAAAAAAAGCAGAATCTAAAGCAGAATTAAAAATAGTTTCATTAGATATAGAATCCGATGAAAAAGGAAAATTGTTTTGCATTGGTCTATCTTCAAAAAATTACAAAAAAAACTTTTTCATCACCAACTACGAGCTTGAAAATACAATCTCTTGCAAATCAGAAGAAGAATGTCTCGAACTATTTAAGAAAGAATTAATAAAACAAGATCCTGATATAATAATAGGTTGGAATGTAATAGATTTTGATTTGGTTTATTTAAAACAAAAATTCAAAGAAAATAAAATCAAATTCGATATAGGGAGAACAGATTCAGAAACAAGATTAAGGATAGAATCAAATTTCTTCCGATCTTCCAGTGCAGATGTAGAAGGAAGGCAGGTTCTTGATGGTTTGAATTTAATAAAAGATCCATTCATCAAAGAAGCACCTTCTATAAAAAATCTAAAGTTTGATTCACTAACTCTTGAAGATGTATCGCAAGCAATATTAAAAAAAGGAAAGTTAATGAGCGGTAAAGGCAGACATTCTGAAATTGAAGATTTATACAAAGAAAATACAAAAAAAAGCCACCAAAAGATCGTTGATTACAATATAAATGATTGTAATTTAGTCTATGAGATACTTGAAAAGACAAATATTATAGATTTAGCAATAAACCGTTCCAAACTTACTGGGCAACCTCTAGAAAAAATTACAGGATCAATCGCCTCTTTTGATTCACTATATCTAAGAGAGTGCCACAAAAAAAATCTAGCTTCTCCGACAAATGAATATAAGAAAAAAGAGACAAAAATCAAAGGAGGTTACGTCTCTTCTCTAAATCCTGGAATATACAAAAATGTCCTTGTTTTAGATTTTAAATCTCTTTATCCTTCAATAATAAGAACTTTCAATATAGATCCTGCTTCATACATAATTAAGCAAGAAAAAGACAGTATAAAATCCCCAAACGGAGCTCTATTCAAAAATCAAGAAGGTATTCTCCCCATAATAATCGAACGTCTTCATCAAGAAAGAGAAAAAGCAAAAAAAGAGAAAAACGAATTAGCAAGTTATGCAATTAAAACAATAATGAATTCTTTCTTTGGAGTTTTAGCATCCCCAAATTGCCGTTATTTTGATATGAAAATGGCGAATGCTATAACAAATTTTGGACAGTTCATAATAAAACTCACAGCAAAAGAGATTGAGAAAAAAGGATTATCAACAATTTATTCAGACACAGATTCAGTTTTCATTGAAACGAAAACAACAAAAGAAAAAGCGCATGAACTAGGAATCGAAATACAGAACTTCATAAATAATTTTTACCAAGATTACATTAAAAAAAATTACAAAAGGAAATCTTTCCTCGAGTTAGAATTTGACAAGCACTATCTTTCTCTGATGATCCCACAAACAAGAAATAAAGAAGAAACAGCCGCAAAAAAGAGATATGCAGGTTTAATATACGACAAAGGAAAAGAAGAACTTGACATAGTTGGCTTAGAAGCAATAAGAGGAGACTGGACAGAAGCAGCGCAAGATTTCCAAAGAGAAATACTTATGAAAACATTTCACGATGAACCAATTGAAAAATTCATAAAAGAATATGTAAAAAAGATAAGAGCTGGGAAATTAGATCAAAAATTAGTTTACAAAAAATCAATAAGAAAGAACCTTGAAGAATACACAAAAATGACGCCCCCGCATGTAAAAGCAGCCCGTCTTTTGGACAAATTAGAATCCAATGTAATTTCTTACTACATAACTATAAACGGTCCAGAGCCAATTCAGAAACTAAAACATTCTCTTGATTACGACCATTATATAGAAAAACAAATTAAGCCAATTGCAAATCAAATTTTAACACTTTTAAACAAAAAATTCGAAGATCTTTCCCAAGATTCTAAGCAATCTACTTTATTCTAATTATCAGACATTTTCATATGCACAACATCTTTCTGATCAACTCTTCTTACTTCACTAGAAGAAAGACTTCCTACTAATTGTTCAACAGTCTTATTTAAAATTCTATTGTTTTCAACGTTAATTCTCAATAAACTTGTAGGTAAAATTGCCGAAATCTTTCCATTGACATAAATAACTTTCTGAGCATCTCTAGGATTTCTAAAATCTTCAGGAAATTGATCTTCACTAATTAAGACATATCTTGATCCGTGAAAGTAACTTTGTATATGTCTAACTCTCGTGTTTCCTTTCACCCCTTTAATCTCAAGAATAGAATAGTACTGAGACATTTATCAAAAAAAACATCCAGCTTTATAAAACTAACTCTCACTTCTAAGTTTCATGAAAAGCTAAAAGCATGGAGCAGTTGAATTGATAACTCCATCAAATCGTTCGTTGGAATTATCATCTAAATATCCTTTATTACGAATATATCCACCTATTTCAGTTTGTCCAAGCAACTCGTCATGCGCTAACATATTCAAATAAATCCCTGAAGGAATATAGAATAACTCCGCAGATTCTCCAACTTCATGTTGAGGTCGTCCCAGTTTAACTAATCTTACTAATTTGCAATCATTCTCACGTATATCATAAAAACTTAAATTAAAAGTTGCTTTGGCAACAACTCCATCTCCCGAACCATGGACTCTTTCAAAAGTTTCTTCTCTAACACTTTCAACCAAACCACTAGTGTAAAAACCTTTAGGATGAAAAGTTGGATCACAAAGAAAATAATTTGTCTCCGAAGAAACATTATCTTGTATTGGTACCAAAGCAGGTTTAGGAACATTGCAACTTGTAGAAAGAAAACCAATTCCAAGACCAAGAATTCCAGCTTTTGCTATTTTCATCATTCCCAAATTAACTACCACTTCCATTATTAAACTTTTCTGATTCAAAAATCATTTTTTGATAGCATAATTAATTATAGACACTAAAAAATTTAGTTGCGACCTGCTTTAATCACTGTTTTAACACCACGAAGATTTAAATCTTCTGCAATTCTACCAGCTCTATCTAAATCTTCTTGATCATAACTAGCAATAATAGCCATGTGCTCTTCTTGAGATCTTAGAGGTATAATAATATGGCTAACCTCCTCCAACTTAAAGTTTCTCCCCCCTAACCTAATTTCAAAACAAGTATTATAAAAATCCAGATGGCTTCTCCCAGATTCATAAACACGTTTATAAAAAACTACACCTAATTCCTGATCTCTTAATCTAGCTTCAGACATAAAATCAGTTTTTGTTACTGGAACTCCAAAAAACCTATATCTTATTGACATTTTAAAATATTAACTTACTCTCCAAGATATTAAGAAGCCTTAAAAATCTTTCTAATCAACTTATCTGCCATTCCATAAATTTTAATTTTATTTACTTTTTCAATGTTTTTCAAAATATCTTTAGAAAATATTCCTACACCTTTTTCAGCACCATGGAAAGCACAAGCAATCTCAGAAGTAGTTTGATTATCTCCACCGCATCTCATAGACAATAAAGAAGATTCTTCAGGACTATTCAAGACAATATAATTTGCAAAAGCGCTAGGAACAACATCTCTTGCAAACCAGCTAACTCCAATTCGTTTTACAATATACTCTCTTGCCTCTTCCAAATTTTTGCCTCTTAAATTTCTTAACAATCCTTCTAATATTTCATCAATTCTTGGTTCGGTTGTTTTTGCTCCAAACTTTCCATGATATTTTCTGATAGCTTTTATTGCCTCTTTTATGGCGTCAAACTTATTTTTTCCATTAATCAAAGAAGCGAGAGTTACATTAGAAGCTATCGCTGCATCAATTGCAACATCTGTATTATGAGAAATTATGCAAGAATTAATAGTATTTTCAATCAACAATTTTTCATTATTATAAAAATACATTCCAATTGGAAGCCCTCTCATTGCAGAACCGCAGGTTATTCCAGTTTTTCCCATTTCATAAACATTCTCCCCTGCAATAATTTTTGTGATTGCCTTTTGTGTGCTTGGTCCATAAACGTCACCCTTAAAGACATTATACTTTTTATGCAAAACTAGCAAATAATCCTTAAATATTTCTGGTGTGATTTTTCCATATTTAATTAATATATCATAAATCAGCTTCGTCTGTGTATATTGATCATAAAGTTTATATCTAGAACCATAAATTTCAAAATCATAATACTGTGCAAATTTTTTATCTCCAAATCTTCTTAATGCTTCTTTTGGTTCAAGCATTGGAGAAAATCTAGGATTTACACCTGCACCAAAATATAAGCCAATGAACGCTCCCTTGATCTTATTTTTAACATCCATTAGATTTAGAAATTTGAGAAGGATATAAATTTATCTGAAAAATACTGCTCTTTTTTGAATAGTTCCAAACTTCAACAATTAATGCCTCGCGCGTTCGGCGCTTCGCGCCTCACATTTATTGTGGCTATTTTTTAGTAAGTAAAAGCCTAACTTTCAAAAATTTCTTTCTTCGGATTCTCCAAGTTATCAAAAACTCTTCTTCTTTGCTCATCCGTCTCACTTCCATACAAAACCCAATAAGAAAAAAAAGTCTCAGCTTCCGAATCTCTACAAAAAGCAGTCCTTCTAAGAGCCACAAACCAAGGATTTTGTTCTATAATCTTTCTAGAAGATAGAATCTGCGTTGGAGTAACATCATCCAAAAGATAAGCCCCGCTATCATCACAAGAATTTGAAGCTGGAATACCTACATCCATGGCTCTAGCTAAATCTCCAACTAAATCATAACTATTAACCACAAAGTCATATCTCATACAAAAAAGCCAAGAATTAGCCTTATAAATCTTACTATTCACGAGTTAAAAAAATACCAAAAAGTCATAATTCAAACTCTAAAAGTTCACAATTCCCAACTCTAGAATTCCTTGCCTCATAATTACTCAATTTAAAAACAGCCTCTCTGGCAGCCATAATTGGCCATTCATGTGAAACAACCAAAACACATTCATACTTCTTCTTTTTTAAAGAATTCAAAAATTCAGAAAGCCGCTCAACCAGTTCATTCCAACTCTCTCCATCTTTAGTTTTAAAATTATATTTATTCCCAGCTTCTTTATCCAAATAAAATCTCGTAGTCTTTCCTTCAAATTCTCTTCCTGCTTTAAATTCATTAACTCTCTTATCAAATTTAATTTTTGCTCCCAAAACTTTATTAATTATCTCCGCAGTTTCTCTAGCGCGCAAGAACTCCGAACAAAATATCAGCTCTATCTTCTTTCTCTTTAATTTCCCAGACACTTCAAAAGCTTGCTTCTTTCCAGTTTCATTCAATCCAATCTTAATTTTTTTATCTTGATTAATAACTCTCTTCAAATTATAATCATATTGTCCATGTCTTAAAAAAATAACTCTCATTAAAACACAAAGAACAGCTTGTTTTATAATCATTTCTTAAAGGGATAACTTCTGCCAACGCCGTAATAATTAAAACCATGTCTGTTTGCATCCTGAGGTCTCCAACGATTTCTCAAATCAAAAATATCATTTCCTTTCATTACTTCATTCAAATGTTTAAAGTCAACAGAATCAAATTCAGACCACTCAGTTAATAAAACAAGCGCGTCAGCTCCGTTAGCTACTTCGTATGCACCATCTCCAAATTTTATATTATCCCCAAATATTTTTCTTGCTTTCTTATCCATTGGCTCATAAGCCACAACTTTAGCACCACGATTGATCAATCCTGTAACAATAGGTACAGAAGGAGAATCTCGCATATCATCAGTATCTGGTTTAAAAGTCAAACCTAATACTGCAATAGTTGGCCTAATTTTCTGCTCTAACAAAGTAGATATTCTATCACCCATATATACCTTATGTGCTTCATTTGATTCATGCACCCTTCCTAATAAAATAGGATCATAACCATCTTTTCTAGCTCTGCTAACAAGAGCAGGAACATCCTTTGGAAAACAACTTCCACCATATCCGGCTCCAGGAAACAAAAACTGGTATCCTATTCTTGCATCAGAAGAAATCATTCTTCTGATTGTGTCCATATCAGCTCCAAGAGTAACATCAGCTATTCGTGCAAATTCGTTCACCGAAGCGACTCTCATTGCCAAAGAAGCATTGGACATAAGTTTAGCTAATTCAGCATCTGCTGGAGAACCTATTTCAAATTTATCAGTTCTCCTAACAAAAGGATGATAAATTTGTTTTAGTCTATCGATCGCTAAATGAGAATCAGAACCTATAATAATCCTATCAGGTTTAGAAAAATTAGCAACAGCTGTTCCTTCAGACAAAGTTTCAGGATTAGAGACATAATTCCAAATCCTCTCTTTTTTACCTATTTTTGAATTTATTATATCGCTAATTTCTCTGTGAGTTCCCTGCTCAACCGTACTTCTCATGACAACAGTTTTTTCTCCACAACTAACTCCTCTCAAAATTTCACCTATCTCGCTGGAAACTTTACGCACATAATCCATATTAAAAGAACCATCTGGATTAGAAGGTGTGCCAACGCAAACAAATATAGTTTCAGATCCAACAACTCCCTCCCTTAAATCAGAAGTGAAAGTTAAAAGTCCTTTTTCACTAGCAGACCTAACTTCATTTTCCAAGCCAGGTTCAAAAAAGTGTACCTCTCCCTGGTTTAATTTTCTAACCACTCCTTGATCGCTATCAACGCAAATGACTTGATTACCTCTGCTAGCTAACATAGTTCCAGTAACAAGCCCTACATATCCCGTACCCACTACTCCAATATTCATTTCTTCTCCAAAAAATAAACAGAAAACTCAATTTTTAAACATTATCGTATAGAAAAGCAACAATTAGTAAAGAACAAAAAAGCAAATATACATATCTATTTAAACAAGAAAGACATTTAATATTAACTAAATTGTGGAGGAAAAATGACAAACAAATGGTCCTATCTTATTTTGGTAGCGCTTCTAACGACCACAGTCTTCTCTTCTTTCGTTGTCGCAGGCACAACCTTGTATCAAACAAGTCTTATGTGCAGCAATGATGACATTGGAATAGTTAACGCTGGAAAGTATTGTTTAACCCCTAGTGCACTATCAGCACACTGGTGCAGCACTGGAATGGCTGTTTCATCGTGTAATGAAGGATGTACTATGTACAACAATGCAAACGGATGCGGAACAGGAAACTGGGGAGCGAACTGTAAAGCAGGTTGTACAGGCTCAGCCGGATGTAATACAGCATACTAAAACTTAATTTTTTTCTTGTTTTCTTTTTGTTTCCAATCTTCTATTTCTTAACTATATAATAGTAATACTTAAATATTACAAATGGCTATCGACTAGATGGAAAGAGTAAAATATAGCAATAGAAGAGTATGGTCAAAAACAGCACTAGCTGTTAGTTTAGGCCTTGGAGCTGCAGCCCTCATACCAGCAACACATTACATTCAGAAAGACAGACTCAGATACGCCTTTAATGCTATAGTTCCAGACGAATATGCATTCACAGAAATCAGCAATCAAGAAGATAGAGTTCTCCCCTCCAGTATGAAAATAAGCACAATTCCTCTTTATACAGATGGGCTTTGTGATTGTGTCGCTATAGTTTTATATTCAGGAGATCCAAACGAAATAATTGCCCTAAGCCACTATGGTGTAGGAGATCAAATCAAGAATATGAGAAATAAAAGTCAATTAGAGAATTTTCTCTTAAAATCAGGAAAAGAAAGAGTTAATCAAATCTTAGAAGGAGTAGAGAGCACACATGATCGATTTTATGAGGGAAAAAGTTGGCACCCAGATCTAAGAAAAAAGCCTTTTGAAAAAGCGAAAGCGAAAGCATTTGTAGTTGGAGGCCTAAAAAGATATGGAGAAGTCATTGTTGATGAATTTAAAAGAAAAGGTGTTCCAGTCAATTCTTATTTTGATGAAACAGGAAATGATGCAGAAAAAGTTTATAATAAAACAGTAGTAGTAGCAAAAAATAGACAAGTAATCATAAAATCTCAAAATGGAGATTTTGTTGAATTAAGATAAATCAAAAACATGGCGAAAGAAAATCCAATACCTATTCATCTCTATCTTTCTAAAGAGGAAGTTGAAAAAAGAAAAAATGATTATCAATGTATACACTATGATAAAAAAACAAGAAGATGTGGAGTAAACAATAAAACTCCAGAATGTGGAGGAAGACTTTTTAATTGTTCATTTTTTGAAGTTGCACAAAATAAAGGAATTGTAGTCCTTTTAACATATAAACCTACTAGAAATCCACCCACACAAGTTCAAAGCACATTTTACCTAGACGCATGCCTCCCAGAAGATGCTCAAGCAGTATTAAGAATTGCTGGAATATTTGAACATAAAAAAGCGTTTCTCCAAGCCAAAGGAGCATACAAATATGCTTTATCTATAGATCCTAAAAACGAGAAAGCCCAAGAAGGATTTTCAAGATTAGAAGAGTTAACAGGATAAATAAAAAGCAATGATATATAATCTTTTAAATTGTTAAAAATTTTAAAAATCATGGAACAAAAAGATATAATTATAAAAAACGAATATCCAATTTGGATAAAACTTCTTCATCATGATTATTTAGAAAGAACTAGTAAAATAGCTGGAAAATGGGTTTATCACGATTCCCCAAATAGATTAGCGATAATAGCCGTGAGCTTGGCTCAATTAATCGTAGAAGATTTAACAAGACAAATAAAATACAGACCTACTTTAAATAATCCTAATGGACCATTTAGAAGTTTTTTACCTCCTCTATGTGTTTACTCTGAACCAGAAAATAAAGATCAATTATACGAAAGAATCATTCAATATGATTTGCAAAATGTTTATTGGCAGTCTAATGAAGATACAAGAGAATTGCATAAAAGAATTAGACAATCAAAATGAAAAATAATTCTACTAAAAATCAAAAATAGAAAGATTAATTTATTTTCCAACCATTATCATTAGCAAGTTTATTTAATGTTTCTTTTATACCGCTCAAAACAGAATCCTCACGATCAAACAGATCCAACTGAAAAAGACCTACTTTTCCACCAGCAACAACAGAGTTTACAACACATTCAGTTTCGTTTTTGATGTCTACCAAAATAATAACAGACATATCAGCATTTTGCAAAAGTGAATACTTTTCAAGAACAAAAAAATAAGTTTTGCCCGTACTAGAGATATAATCAAAAGAAGGTTTAAGCTCTTTTTTTAAAATAGTAGGAAGTATCCTAATATTTTTTCCTTTTACTATATACTTAGCATGCTTCATTAAAAATTATAGCCAAACAATGATATATAAATTCTTCTTAAAAATTAACTTATAGACAATTAGGTTAATTATATTCCTAGTTTTTCCAAATTGTCTATAAGAGATTTAGGAGCAGAAAGTAACTCAATTATCCTAAATCTCTGTATATAAATATAAAAACTCCTCTAAACAACTTTAATTATGGAATACAAATATCAAATGAAACCTCTATTAAAAGAAAGAATGCAAAAACTTCTCCCAGATGAGCAAGACTTTGCAGAATACGAAAGAATAACCCATGAAGAAACTAGAAGCTACATAAGATGTAATACTCTCAAAATCTCAATAGAAGAATTATTCTCAAAACTCTCAGAAAAATGGTCCGTCAAACAACCTTTTCCAAAGCATCCAGAAATAATGCTTGTCTTATCCGATTTAATGCCTGGAGAATTAGGTAATTCATTAGAACACACTTTAGGATATTATTACATTCAAGAAATATCTTCAATGCTTCCAGTTCTTTCTCTAAATCCGGAGCCAGAAGAATTTGTTCTTGATGTATTCGCCTCACCAGGTTCAAAAACAACACAAATTGCAGCTAAAATGAATAATACTGGAACATTGCTTGCAAACGATCTTAAAATAGAAAGAATTAAAATCCTTTCTTCAAACACAGAAAAATGCGGAGTCACAAATTGCATAATAACAAGAAATGATGCAATAAACCTCTGTGGAAATCTTTCAAAAACAGACTTCAAATTTGACAAAATACTTCTTGATTCTCCTTGTTCTGGAGAAGGAATTTTTCGCTCATCTCCAAAAACAATGAATATTTGGAATTTTAACGTAATAAAAGGATTATCAAAACAACAAAAGAAATTTATTTCTCTTGCCTTAAAATGTCTAAAAAAAGGTGGAACTTTAGTGTATTCAACATGTACTCATGCTCCAGAAGAAAACGAAGAAATAGTTGATTTCGCTTTAAACAATTTTCCAGTCAAAATAGAAAATCTTTCTCTACCTCTAAAATCAAGACCAGGAATAACAGAATGGAATGGAAAAACATTCCACAAAGACATTATAAAATGCGCACGTATTTATCCCCAAGACAACGATTCCGAAGGTTTTTTTCTAGCTAAGTTAACTTTACTAGAGGAATTAAAATGAACGCCAGATTCATAAAATCAAGTGAAAAGAAAGAAATTCTAAATGAATTAAATGAATACTATGGAGTATCAAAACTTCCCTATCTCCTTATAGAAACCGGAAGACAAAGAATAAGAGCCTTCTCTGGCAGTTTAAGCAAAGAAGAAATATTAAAACTTGCAAGACACGCAAACATAGAAATAATCGGCTTATATTTAGCAAGTAAAAGAGACGATGACATAAGATTAAATTTTGATGCTGTCTCTCTTCTAAAAGATCAAATAAAAGAGAACATAGTTGAGATAGATGAAAAACAATTAGCTCTCTGGATCCGTGGTTTCGATCTTGATATAAAATACAAAAGAGGACCAGTTGTAATAAAATACAAAGATGAAATCGTAGGCGTTGGTAAATCAAATGAAGAAAAACTCTTTAACTACATCCCAAAAGAAAGAAAAGTCAGGACTCCTGTGCCATCTCTATAAATTTTATTACTACACTAGATAACAAATAATAACCTCTCTTTAAATAGCTCATTTTCAACAAAATTTTATGAGTTTATCAAATAAATTCTCAATAGGAGCAGTTGCGCTAGCTGGAATATTATGTAATCAAAGAGTTGAAGGAAATTTAGATAAAAGAGATTGCATTTATGGAAGTTCACAAAGGGCAGAAGTAGAAGATCCAAACAAAAGAAAAACTAAAAATTATAGCTTTGAAGGAGAACAAGTTAAATGGTGTGATCTCATGCTTGCTCCAAATAAACAGCATAACGATAAAAAAGTTGATGATTGTGACGTAAGAGTACATAGAATAACAGAGTATTATCAAGAGGTTATAAATCAAAAAGATAGAGAACTTAAAGATTTAAGAAACGCAAGTACCTTAACACTCATTGGAACAAGTTTATTATCTCTTGGTATAATCTATGCAAATAAAAGAAAAAAGGCGTAAAAATAAATAAACATTCAATTCTATCTCTTCTTTTTCATCTCAAAGTAAAAGTTCTTAAAGAAAAATATTAGGAAAGGAATAGCTATCAATTTCTCTATAGAACTAGAGACAAAACCTAAAATAGAATGAATAAGATAAAAAGTAAAGCTCACAGGAGAATTAGCATTCTTCGCCAAACTATATATAAAAGTAGTTGGAAAAACTATTGATCCTGCAACAAGAGAAATAGCTAGATAAATCAAAAACACAACCAAAATATAGCCAACAACTTTCCACCATCTTCCTTTAACAATGTGTCTGCTTCTCTTTAAAGAAGCATTTATTCCTTTGCCCTCATCAAGTAAAACATAGCTTGAAAATGACCAATAAACAATAAAAATTATAAATGGTATAACGAACAAAATAAATAAACCAATAGAATACAAAGATAAAATTATACTTAATAAAATATACTTCCAATAATATTTTTTACCTACTTGAACGGCATCTTTATAATTAAACTTAGATTTCTTAACGGAAACTCCTATTAAACTTGAAGATATAAAAAGTTGAAATAAAGCAAGAACAAATGCAAACAATATAGAAATAATAAAATAAGATGAGTAAAAGTAAGATCCTCCAGCTTCTATAATAGAAGAAGGATTCAAAACAAATTGCCTCGCTCCGTTGTTATTAAATAAAAAAATCAAAGAGAAGACAAGAAAAATAAACTGGGGTATAATACCAAAAAATAAAATTAATTTAAAAATAGGTCTAAAATTAGTCCTAAAATCCTTCAGCGTTTTATTAAAAACTGTGCCAAGAGTCATAAATCAAACCAGTTTAATTAATATAAAAAGCTATCTCTTTTACAAAATAAAAACAAAACGATCCAACGATAACCTTAAAAAACCCCTATATTATATTTCTATGTCGTAGCTTTGTGCTATGCAATCCCTCCGTAGCTCAGTGGTTAGAGCGTCTGGCTGTAGAATAGCGCAGACATTCCTCTATATTGAGGACAAGAATGAAGCGTAAGAAGCCTACCTTCAAGTGGTTTGCAGAACCCGGAAGATCCCCAGTTCGATTCTGGGCGGGGGGATATCTCTATATGTGAAACATATAGAATTAATTCTATCAAGAATTAAACAGTGCAAACTCAAACATTCTTCCCAGTTCGATTCACTTCAATGCGTAAGTATTGAAGTTACCAGGAGCTTTGCTCACGAGTATGGGTGGGGGGATTTTTCACAAATTATATAAACCTCATTTTATCTTAATTAAACATGCAAAACGAACAAATAATTATGAATAAACTAGATGTAATAAAGGCAGAACTTGATTACATAAAAGAACATATGGTTGATGTAGATACTATTCTAACTTCTGAAGAAGAAGAAATATTAGAGCAAAGTATAAAAGAATTTAAAGAAGGAAAGACCACCTCTTTAGAAGAACTTGAAAAAGAGAGGGAAAATGCTAAATATAGAGTTTTCAAATAACTCTAAAAAATTTCTTGAAAATTGTGATGATAAATTGTACAACCGGCTAAATGAAAAGATAAAAGAATTAGCTCTCGATCCATATCCTAAAGACAGGAAAAAAGTTGAAGGGAGAAAAGAAAAATTATTCAGGGTAAGAGTCGGCAACTACAGAATTCTCTATATTGTTTTTAGTGATAAAAATACATTATTAATCTCAGATATAGACAAAAGAGATTCCGTTTATAATTAAATTCTTAAACAGCAGAACAGAAAAATTTTATTCGGGTTAGGTTGGGGGATTTTCACTCCATATAATCTTCTTCCTCAATCTCATCTAATAAATCTTTAACACCATAAATTTTGATTTCTTTCTGTTTATTAAAATGGTCATCAAAAGACCATATTCCATCTGCATTTATTGCTAAAGCTGTTGCAACGAAAGAAGAATCTTTAATATCTATATCTTTCATTATCTCTTCTGCTTTTTCCAAATATGGTTTTATTTCGGCTTTTGAAACGAGGGTTATACTATCCAACAATAAATCTCGCAATTTTCCAAATTCCTCTTTAGTATATCCAGATTTTGCTGTTAATTCTATCCTATATTTCTCAATTTCTTCAAGAGCATCTTCTGGCAAAAAGAACTGGAATTTTTTAGATATCAAAATCTTCCTAACAGTAGAGTCTCTAATCAATCCTGCAATTAGAACATTAGTATCAATTACTCTTTTCATCCTTTAATCTAGCATATAACCCTTTTTTTATTTTTTCATTAATTTCTTCAACATCTTTCATAGTTAATTTACTCTTTGAGGCAATTTTATCCATAGTTTCTAATTTCCTTACCTGTTCAACTATTGCTGCTCTAGCTACTTCGCTCCATCTCATTTCTCTATGTTTTTTCATAACTACATACACTTCCTCTGGTATTGATAATGTTACATTGGGCATTTTTCTTCTCTGTGATATCACATTAATCACATATTTAAACTTTTCTATAATCTCCAGAACAGAACGCTTTCGTTCGGGTTAGGTGAGGGGGATTTTTATCTAGATAAATTGTTTAAACTATCATTTAACACAACAATTAAATAATCTCCATAATTAAAAAAGAAATGAAGACAGACACAAAAATATTAAGTGATTATCTATCCAGAGCGTTAGCACAACAACAAGAACTCATAAGACTTGCAGATACAAAAGCCAGTGTTGTCTTGACCTTAATAGGAGTTATTCTCTCTTTATTTTTCAACTATTTTATTTCTAAAAATTCAGTTTCAATAATTCCAATAATACTCATAATCTCTTTGTTCGTAATCTCTGGTTTATTCTCATTCATCGCTATATATCCAAGAAAAGGGAATTCAAATGAAAAAAACTCTTTGCTTTACTACGGCTCAGCAAAAAATATTCAAAAAAATTTCCTGTCTCCTTTAATAAAAAATGAAGAAGAAAAAATAATTTCTGATTACGTAGAAAACGTAAAATCCATAGCTGGAATAGTAGAAAAAAAATTTAATTTTCTTAGATACTCATACATCTTCCTCGCAATCGCAATCTTAATAAAAATAATAGTAGAATTCTCGTCATGGATTAAATAAACTGCGAATTAATCTCTACAAGGTGGCAGTAAAAACCGTCGATAATTTGGTTTAAAAACACTCTCGTGGTTAAAAATGCAATTTGAAAAATGAACTTTGCAAAGATTATATCGAAAAAAGAAAAACATTTAAATACTAGAATTATCTGAATAAGAAAGAGGTCGGACAAATATATGATAATTAAAGAAGAATTTTTGAGCAGGCTAAGAAAAATATTTGACCTCAACCTCTACGAAGCTAGAGTATGGACTGCTCTTCTCTCTCGTGGTGTTTCTACCGCAGGAGAACTTAGTAACATTTCTGATGTACCAAGATCAAGAACTTATGATATATTAGAGTCTTTAGAAAAGAAAGGGTTCATAGTTATGAAGATAGGTAAACCAATAAAATTTGTTGCATTGAAACCTGAAGAGGTAGTTGAAAGAGTTAAGAAGAATTTAGTTATAAATGCGAATGAAAAAGCTAAAAGACTTGATCAATTAAAAGAAGATGATGTACTTGATGAACTTACAGGTTTATTCGAGAATGGTGTCAAGTTTGTCGAACCATCTGACTTATCAGGAAGCCTAAGAGGAAGACAGAATATGCATAATCATCTAGATATGATGATTAGAAATGCAGAAAAAAACATAACCATAGTTACTACAGAAGATGGTTTAAACAGAAAGTTTGAAGCTTTAATGCCTTCTTTAGAAAAAGCAAAAAAACGTGGTGTTTCTTTGAAAATAGCTGCCCCTATAACAGAAAATAATATTAAAGTAGCAAAAACGCTATCTAAAATAGCAGAGGTTAGAGACACTTCAACTAAACCAATAAAGGGCAGATTTACAATAATAGATGAGCAACAACTCATGTTAATGTTAACAGATGATAGCAACGTTCATCCTAATTATGATGTAGGAGTTTGGATATCAACAGACTACTTTGCCAAAGTAATGAATAATATGTTCGAAAGTACCTGGAAAGATCTTACACCTTTAGCAAAACTTAAGGTCAAAGATAATTAGTTTTTTCTTAAAAGTTTGAATTGTTAAGCACCCATACAACTTTCACTAGTTAGTAAATTATAAAGAGGCTAGACTTTTTATCCTAAGACGCCTAACTACGTTTCTCTATGGATAATAATTATATCCTCATCTGTTCCCTGAGCTTTTCTTGCTTCTTCAAAAATTTCTCTTTTAATTGGTAAAAAAAGTCTAGGATCATCCAATCCATGATTATGAACATACATATTCTCGTCATCGTATCCTACAATTGGAACAAAATGACCCTGATAACCTTTTTCTCTTGTACCTTTTACAATGTTCCAATCCAACAAAATTATAGCAATACTATCTTCACTTATTTTCTGCAAAAGTTCTTCTAAAGACATTACTTTTTTCTCTACCATTACTCCTGCAGTTTTAGCATCCTCAACTATTTGTTTAGATTGTTGAATAGCATCAGAATACCTTTGATAAAACTCAAGTTTTAAGTTATCTTCATTAAAATAAATATGTTTAGAAAAGAAATCAGTCTTATATCCTAACGAACTTGCCACAGTCGCTAATTGAATTGTACTTACTCCTTTGCCTTCTTTTATTCCTGTTCTTTGTTCAAGAACATCTAAACTTACCTCTTGACCAAAGTATGCTAAAACCATTCGTAATGCTACGGGACCACAATTAAGCTTGGTGGTTTGCTTGTAAAAAGGAACTTCCAATCTCATAAAATCAAATCAAATTATAAGTTTATAATGTTTTATATGCAAAATTCTAAAAGTTTAAATATCCCTGCAAGTATAAACACAGATGAAAAAGTCTTCAAAAGTAATCGTTGGAGTTATAATCGCAGCCATAGCTTTATTTCTTATCATAAGATCAATTCCAAATACAGAAGCTGAAGTAGGAAAATACGATACATTTGCACAATGCCTAAGAGATAGTGGTGCAAGAATGTTCGGAGCCTATTGGTGCCAGCATTGTCAGAATCAAAAGAAAATGTTCGGCTCAAGTGCTAGTAAAATTCTATACGTTGAATGTGATCCTAGAGGAGACAATGCCAGACCAGATTTATGCCAAGAAAACAATATTCAAGGATATCCTACTTGGGTCTTCTCAAACGGAGAAAGAATAGAAGGAGAAGCAGTGTTCTCAGAATTAAGCTTTAGAACCGGTTGCCCTCTTCCTCAATAAAATCTTGTCCTTTCTTAACTTTAAATGAAAAGCATAAAGCAAAATAACTGAAGCTAAAAGCAACGAGTTTAGAAACATGATGATTGCAACATTAAAGTTTCTCTCAACATCGAAAAATCCAACTTGTCTCTTATCCAAACCGTCATCTCTGCCAAGAAGGATCTTATCTTTTGAAGAGTCAAAAGAAAAATCAGTTTTATTTACATAACTATCAGTTTTATTGACACATTGAATGTTTATTTTTTTTGTCGAACTGCTTATGAAACCGTTTCCATAACCAACATCTACTCTAATATCATAATCTCCGGATTCAACATTATTAGGAATTGTAAAACTAAATTCGCTATCTTCTCTATCGTTATCTCCATATTTTTCAAGCTTAAAAGCTGTTGATTTCTGATTTAACTTTAACTTGCTATTTGTTAAACTAACAACAACATTATTTTGATTATCTTTTCCTATATTGAAAACACTAACCTCTGAATTGATAATATCTCCGCAAATAGCATTCTCAGGAAGACTAATATCGTCAATTATAATCTTATCCTTGGATCTAACAAAATTTATAGGGATATATTCTTGATTACATATATTATCTTCGGCTGTTATAAGCAAAACATAATCATCATTTGTGTCCAAATCTTGTGGGATTTCCAAGTTAAGTTTTATATTTTCAGTTCTTCCTGACTTAACTTCTAAACTATCATCTGTATCTGCCTCAGACTTATCTCCATCCAAATTATATATGCTTCCAGTTATCTCAAAATCTTGATCCTCAGCAAAATTATTCTTAAAACTAACTTTCAAACTCAAATTTTCAGACAAAGTTAAATCTTCTCCATCATCAGGGCTAGTTATCTCAATGCCTAGATCATTACTAAGAGTTTTACAAGAGCTGACATCTCCAAAGTCAGGAACACAAACAGAAGAACAACACAAATTATCAGTAGTATCTATTTCAGTTCCAGAACATAGCTCATTATTTGAACACAAATTCCCGCCCACTTCAGAACAGCTAAATTCACTAGTTGGTCCAACAATAACAGTCCAATTTCTTTCAGAGCTTAAGGATCCATCGCTCAACAAAGCTCTCAAAACATAAGCTCCAATAGGTTTAGAGAAAGTGTAATCAGAAGAATTTGAATTTGTGTTCGAAACAAAAGAATCGCCTATATACCACTTAACGCCCAAATTGCTAGAGTCTATATCTTTGCCAGCAACGCTAAATCTCTTAGTTTTACCATCTATAATAACAACAGCACTGTCTCTAGGTTCATAGGAAGTGATTTGAGGAGCGTCATTTACGGGATTTACAACAAAATTTAAGTTTTTCAAATCAAAATTCCCTTCCCTATCATTCACTTTAATCACACATAAAGCAAGACCATTATAATTAGCAGAAGACTTATAAGAAAGATATCTGCCTTCCAATTCGCAGTCTATTTTATCTTCAGTTATGACAGAAAATTCTAAAGGTTCTCCCTTGTCCAGATCAGAAGCTTCAAGAACGCATTCTCCTTCCTCATCTTCACTTATATTCAAATTACAGTCTAACTCTCCGAATTCAGGAGCCTCTCCTTTTTCAAGGACATTAACAACTACCTTATTAGAAGTTATTTCATAATCTTGATCCATAGCGACAAAATAAATTTCTTGAGTTCCAGCGTAATTATTCATAGGGTAAAAGCTAACTTCACGGCCATTAATCTCTATTCTCATCTTCTTAGAATCTCCTCCAGTAAATTTAAATGTCAAATTAGAATCTATATCACTAAAATAATC
Organism: Candidatus Woesearchaeota archaeon; assembly: GCA_964366325.1. Taxonomy (GTDB): domain Archaea; phylum Nanobdellota; class Nanobdellia; order Pacearchaeales; family GW2011-AR1; genus UBA73. Next base: position 153,818 of record CAYITD010000002.1, read on the forward strand.
GTCGAGGTTAATTACATTCTCAACATCGTTATCTTCTCCAAAGCTTAAATTCCCTATTTCTCCAGAGAACTGAGGAGCGTCATTTACAGGCAAGACATTTAAATTAATCCTGTTAGAAACAGTCTTCTTTCTACCATCAAAAGCCCAGAAAATAATCCAATCGTTCCCATTATAGTTAGGTTTTGTTGTAAACTTATGAACAATTCCATCTTCAGAAGAAACTGTTATATTTTTATCTTCAGATGTATTTTCAACCCCAAATATTAAAAGATCATTATCTGAATCATAAAAGTATTCACTCAAGTTTAATTCAAATTCTGTATCTTCATTCCAAGATAGGTCTGGAATTTCTCTAAATTCAGGAGCCCTGTTAGCACCTTTAACTTCTAAACTAAATTGTTTCTTAATACTAAACTCGCCATCTGAAACAGTTATAGCGAAACTATAATTTCCTGCATCATCATAGGTAGTCTGCCACTTAAACAAATTATTTTCTCTATTGAATCTAGAATCATCTAGCTCATAAACTAAATCATCTCCTTCAGGATCTACAGCATCTACAGCGATCTCAACTAAGTCTCCTTCATCAAATGCATAGCTATTTTGAATATTTACAATTGGAGCGTCATTTTTACAATTTTTGAAAACATCCAAACTTGAAGGCTTTATTGTATTATCATTATCATTACAATCTAAACCGCCAACAATCAAAGCATCAAAATCATCTAAATCTACATCTTTCAAATCGCCTCCAAGACAATCTTGGTCTGTTCCATCATAAGGAACTTCGGTAGCTCCAGGATGCACGCTAGCATCATTATCATTACAATCTAAATCTGTCTTAAATCCATCTCCATCTAAATCTTCAGAAGAAAGTAGCCATTTCATAGAATTCTCAAAAAGCTTCTTTGTCTGTGGAGTCCAATATTGGGCATTGGCTGCACCAAAGAAAACATTTCTTTCCAACAGTGTCTTGCCATTAAGCATCCTTCTTCCCTTTTCTAATGTAGCCAAAAAAGCATCAGCATTATTATTTACTGCTGAAACAACAATAACTGTTCCAGCTGGTTTATTACCTTTAAGATTAAAAGCAACAACATTTGGAGAAGAAGTTGTATATGTATTGAAATCCAAAGGTAATCCCTGAACGATTTCATTACTTCTAGCCTGAACAGTTAAACCGGCAGGGCTTGTTTTCAAACTAAGAGCCACGCTTGACCAGCCAAAATCATCCCCCCCATGAAATGAATTCATAGTTATTGTTTTATATTTATAATAAGAAACAACGCTAGGATCTGTGAACTTCTGATTTCCAATAATTAGTAATCTATATTTTGAAAAATCAGTAGTAGCTATATCACTTTCAAAAAAAACTTTATAGCTATAACCCAAACTACTAATATAGCTAAGAAGTGAACTATCCACGCCCAAATCATTCTTAACTAAATAAGCAACATCTTTATCAATAGTTGCCTGAGCGCTAACATTTTGCCCAAGGCCTATTAACAAAACAAACACAAACAATAATTTTGTATATCTCCATCTATTTGTCACGAGCCCTCCCCACTCTCTTCTTTTCTATTTTTTTATTGGAAGGCATAATTTTCTTTCCATTTACTTTTACATTCTTTGCAGTTTTCTTAACATAAAATATCAGCAAAATAACAAAGACTATAGCTAAAACTAAAGTTGAAATTGTCAACAAAACCAAAGGAGAAATTCTGCTTCCACTTGTGCTTCCTAAAGAACTTTCTGAATCGCTTTCATCGTTAGTTTCCTCTTCATTATCATCTGAACCTCCAAAACCAAAAAATCCTCCGTTTTCATCTACATCTTCTTCGTCAGCATTTCCTTCTTCAGATACAATAAAAATAACTGTAGAAGTTAACCCAACCCCATTTTTCTCTCCTTCGACCGTATACTGAACTAAAATTTTATTTTCTGTTGTGCCAACTTCATTCGATTTTATAGTAAAATAAGCTTTCTTCTCTTCTCCTGGTTGAAGTGAAAAATTGCTCTCTCTTAATTTAATAGTTTTTTCCAAATCCCCAGAGGGTCTCATCTCAACTCTAACAACTCCATCATTTGGGTTTTTTACAAGAATGTATCTTTCGACAACTTCGCCAACAGCAGCATTCAATACCATTCTGGAATTTCCGATACTAGCAGTCACAGCCTCTGCTCTAGCAAAAAGCAAAAATGACAATAGCAGCATCGTCAAAATCAAAAACTCAATTTTTTTATTTATCATTTTATATTATTACTTTAAAATAACACTTAAAGTTCTTTAAAAACTATACTATACTCTAGCATATAATTTATGTAGTTACTCATCAAGATTACAAACATCAATTTAATTTTATAAATTTTAAAAAATAATCCACTATAAAAAACAGTAGTTAAAAATAATTAATGGTTCTCGTAACCGCTGTGATCGTCATTCATCCAATTGTCTGTCCCATCAGTCCAATTTTGCACATCATCTTGATCGTTAGCTAAAATTCTTACAACTTCTGACACAGTAACATCAGCATTTTCAGAAGTAACATCAAAGACAGAAGCTCCAATCATTCCATCACTAACAAGAAGAACATGTTTCTGTCCAGCTTCATAATTTCTGTTATCCGCTCCATTAGCCGAAAACATCTTCAAAGAGTTATCATTTAAACCTTCTCCTGTAACAGCAAAAAGTAATCTTCCACCATTAACCTCGTTGTAATCAAAAACATGATGCTCAGGATTATCTATAGGAGTTTCAAGATTCTCTCTAACATCCATCAAATTGCCAGAATTGTCGGTCATTAATGTATAAAATCTTATGTCAGTAGATTCATCTTGGTTAGAAGTCATAGGATCATCCATTGCTCTTCCTAATTGCATTGAAGCGTTTCTGATTATCTTTCCCTCTAAACCACCATGGTGTCCGTGATGTCCATCATCATCACCCTGATGAGAACCATCGTAATGAGTAGGTGTATCCGTCAAAGTAATTTTATTACCTTTTGCACCACTGGTATCAAAACCCCACATATCGAGCATAACTGAGCCAACATTTTCATACTCTGTTCTTATGCTGACAATCCCTCTAGACACATCACCTATACTAGCAAAATCATAAGTCACTGTATCTCCCTTAATAACTGCTCTAAAACTAGATTTCCCATCTTTAATATCATAACTCACTTTAGTTCCATCACTAAAATCAGCCTCAAGCTCATCAACTTTCCCTTCAAGCTCTTCTCTAACACCGTTATACTCTACAGCTGCTTTATCAGAATATGGATCAGTAGGAATTCTCAAGTTAAAATTGCGACCATTAAATTCATATCCGCAAAGGTTTCCATCTTTATCCACTGTAGAAACTATTCTTTCACTCTCATCGTCAACTCTTCCATTACTATAAACATATTCTCCACTCTGTAACGTAGTCTTAGGAGGTGAATTCATAGAGCCACAACCAGCAGAAACAAGAGCAGCAAGACCAACAACAGCTCCACCAACGGTAGAAGCAACTTTACTAACGTAATTTCTATAACTCATCAATTCCCCTAATATCTACACTATATAAACTTTATAGTGACGCAACATATACTTAAAACTAATATATTCTGATCACCTCAAAAATAAACTAAATCTCTAAAACAATTATCATATTTCAAAATCTTTTCTTGTCTAAGACAAAAGTCTTTCATTATTAAAACACAACTCACTCAATAGAGGGTTATCTCAAAAGTTAAGATTTTATCAATACAAAAAATTAAAGCTCTTTTCCATCTGTTCTAGAAGTACACTGTGGATCAGCAGGATAATCTATTTTCCCATCTCTATCATTGTCAAAGCCATCAGAACATTCAGGAACAATATTATTCTCAAATTCAGAATCATCTTGTCTTGATGAACAGCCTGTGTCAGCAGGGTAGTCAATTTTACTATCTCCATCATCGTCCATCCCATTACTACATTGCGTTACAATAGGTTGAGGTGGCGAAGGCGGATTATTAACAACTTCACTATTTTCTGAATCGTCCTGCCTGCTCTGACATCCAGGATCAGCTGGATAATCTATTTTTCCATCGCTATCATCATCGATTCCATTACTGCATTGTGTAACAACAGGAACAGGCAAACAAGCTCCATTAGAACACCCAAAAGAACATTGTTCAACTAAAAGATCACTATTTGAACTAGAACAATATGAACCAAAAGTTCCAGGATTGCTACAAGAGTAAGCTATAAATTCTCTATAAAGATCCCCATTTCTGCAAAAGTTTTCTCCTATAAGATCATTTGTTCCGCATTGTGAATCAAAAGAACAAGTTATTGTTGAATTCAAGCAAACTCCGCTAAAGCATCCACCAGAACAAACTTCTATCAATTTCTGTTCATTAGAAGAAACACATCTTGAATTAGTAGTTCCAGGATTCTCACACTTATAAGAAACAAAAGATCTCAATATGTCATTAACAGAACAAAAAGGCTCAGAAATAAATCCACTTGTTCCGCACTGTAAATCAGAAGAGCAAACAATATTACTGCTTCCACCACTTCTTCTCTTACTTGATCTCACAACATCGCAAACATCCCCTATTCCGTCAAGATCCTTGTCTTCTTGATCAGTGTTGTAATGTTGTCTACAGTTATCACAACTATCAACTACACCATCACTATCTGTATCAATATCATTTCCAGGCTCGTATTTGCACTGCTCATCATAATTCAAGGATCCATAGTCAAATATATTCCCATAATCCGAAGAATTTAAGTTAAAATCACGATAAAAAGAATTCCCTAAGTCAGAATTAAGAAGATTATAATCACTAGAAGTCTTATCAACCTCAGGTGTGTTGGAAAAACTCAAAAGCATGATATTCAAAAATATTAAAAACAACAAAACTAATCCAAGGAATACAAAAACTTCCTTCTTTCCAGAGCCATTTTTTCTATCTGTCATTTTAAAATAATAACATGAAACACCAGAATCAGTATAAAAAGATTGTTATAGTGCAAGATATGCAATATTTCAATATTTCTCAACCAGAATAGTCAAATAATCCTCATTAAAATCACTAGTTGTTATTTTTAGTCTTGATAATTTGTCATCAAAAGTTTCCCCTTTTCTTAAAACCACATCTTTCATATTACTATCTGGTCTCATATCAATCAGTTGCGATCTTCCCCCTCCTGAATTTACATTGACCCTAATCATAGCTCCATCATATAAATCGCTTCCATGTTGCAATGCGAAAGAATCAAAACCTACTGATCTTCTATATTCTATATAATACTTAAAACCGAAAGAAGAATCTAGAACAATTGTTTTAATTCTCTCCCCTTTTTTTTCAATAGGATATATTCTATACTCTCCACTTGCAGGGTTCTCTAGTATGTTATTTCCATCAAACCATCCAAGTTGTTTTTTATAAATAGAATTAAAATGCCCAGTTAAAGAAGGCCAGCCCATAACATCAAACATATCTTCATACTGAATAGAATTGCATTCATTATAATCACCCATAGGTTTCGCTCCACATTGATAATAATTAGAATGGGATAATCCTAAAGTGTGTCCAAACTCATGTACTCCGACCCCATTATTTATATTATTCAAACTATTCAAAAATAAAACACCATATGTGAAATTACCTTCATTTGTTATAACTCTTTTACCTCCTTCAAAGGACGCGCCTCCATAAGAACACCCTCCAGAAGTTATAACTATCAGTCTGCTATATTTACCAAAGTCTATTTCTCCATCAGACAAAGATATTGCTTTTTTAAGTAAATTTCCAGTAGTACAACTCTGGCTATTAGCTTCTTCCTGTGTCTGATACCATCCAAAAACCTTTCCAGAAAGGAAAGTCTTTCCATAAGAAACTTCTTTCAAATAACTATTAATAGAATTTCCCCTGGCTTCAGAAAATACTCTTGCATCTATCTCTTTCAAAGTTTCTCCAACAAAATTTCCATTAGAAAAATTTAGAAGTACAACTGCTGTTTTCTGTTCTCCAATCTGTTTATATTTTTCAGTTCTTAAACTTCCAGATTCTCCAGAATAGCCTCCAGCATTTCCAAGAACATTTCTTTCTCTCAAACTCCAAAAACCATCAACAACGATTTCTTTGCCTTTTCTTATTCCTTCTAAACCTACTAAACTTCCGGAACTAGGCATTGTCAAACCTCTAGAAAGACTAAGAGTATATTCTGAACCATCATCACCAAAAAAAACATCCTCTTCCTTATGATCAGAATCTGAATACTCGTAATTGATTCTAACAATTTCCCCAGTCATTAAGTTGTTATTATTGCGGTTCCCCACATCTCTCAAGGTTTTAGCATCTGCAATTCCAAATAACAAAAGCGATAATACAATAAAAATTAACATTTTTTTCATAAAACTCCACACTTTTAGGTTATTTAAACGTTTGTTTTTAACTACTAACTAGATACTACATACTAACAATCTCTAGCTTTCTTCATATAATTTAGTATGACCTTTCAACTCTGCAAAAAAATCCCATAGAATAAAAATACTCCACAGCTTACTGTGATTGGGATTTTTATTGAAGGTTATTAACTGGATTTTTAGGCACTTTTGTAGGGATTGGTCCACCTTGTGGAGAATAAGTACAGTATCCGTCTGTGCACCATGTGTTACAAGATTGGACTTTTGAATTAGCGAAAGTTTCATTTCTTACCGCATCCCAGTCGCAGATATATTCTCTCACCATAGTTGTGTTGAAGCATGAATCTTGGACGTTTATTCTATATGCTTCAATGTTTACTATGCCTTTTCTGTATGGCTTGTCTCCTCCATCGCTGTCTGTACAAATTGCTTTGCATATGCTTGGCTGTCCAGAACATTCAAAATAAGTTTGAATTTGGCATGTTGAAGAACAGCCATCAGGATTGTTTAGATTTCCATCGTCGCATTGTTCTCCTTGTTCTATTACTCCATCTCCACAATTATCCTCATTATCATCTCCAGGGTCAGAACATCCATAATCTTCTAGGTCTATCTTTCCATCTCCATCATTATCTATTCCATCAAAACATAGAGGTGCTCTTGGGCTATCGGAAACTCTTACAAAAGCTCCTGTATTATCTACTCCCAAAACAGAAACATAAACATTTCCCTCTCCACTAGGCAGAACTCTTTCCTGTCCAACTCTCAAAACAGAATCATGTGAATCTTCAATTTGCATGGAATTAGAATTGTCTTGTCTTGGAGTTGCATCTAAAAGTTGGGAAGAAGCAGAGCCTACACCGCCATCATTATAAGTAGTTTTTCTATTTATTTCTAAAAACACCCCACTTATACTTGCATTATCGTTTGTCAAATCTAGATCAGAGCCTAGAGGTCGCCTATATTCAATATAATAATAAACTTGGCGATTGTTTTCATCCTTATAGTAGAACTTTAAACCTTGAGGAAACAAAGGATCATTATTGACCTCCAAAGGTTCGATATTATATATTCCATAATTACTATCATCCAAAGAAACTATCTCTCCAAGATTCATCCAACCAGCTCTTTCTTTTTGAGGCAAACTCATATGCCTTGTCTCTACCAAAATACCATTATCAGGACGACCCATTATGCACAAGTAGTCTCCATATATTAAATTCGTGTTCTCGATTCTGCCAAAATGATAATTGTTCCCGCAATAATTTTCTTCACCTATAATTTCTGGCCCACATTCCAAATCAGCAGAATGTAAAATCCCAAACTGATGCCCCATTTCATGTGCTGTAGTTCCCGCATCCCATCCAGTAGGACCATTCAAATAAGAATGAGACATTCTTATAGAAGGAGAAGAGCTATACCCTCTAATAATCGTAGTAGAAAGTCCATTATAATTGCATCTATTTTGGTTTAAAGACATAAAAAAAACTCTTTTATATTTAGAAAGCTCTTCATAAAACTCTCTCGTTGGAACAGGACTTATACGACAATCTTGAGGACTATCAGGAAAAAGAGCACACACTCTTATATCCTCAATTAGTCTGCCAAAAACATTGCTGCAATCATCAGAGCCAGAAATAGACAAATCATAATCATAATTGAGCAAACCATAAATATCTTCCGCAGAATTAAAATCTATTGATGCCCTATTATATGAAATTTCCCTAAGGTATGAATTCATTTCAGACATCAAAGCCGAAATTCCATTGTTATCTAGTGGCTGTAAATTAATTGGATCGTTCCTAAACTTAATTCTAAAAACTGCAGTTTTTTGAGCTCCTAAATTATCATTCGGAAGAACAGATGCAGGCAATCCGTTATTTAAAATATTGTAAGTAGAAACATTTATTGTGTTTCCATTCAAAGTCCCTAATAAATTAATCTGAATCCCAGAATCAAGATCTTCAGGCTCCAGGTCAAATCTAAGCTTGTAAAATCTATAATCAACAGTTTGAAGGACATATATCCCCTCATTAGAAGAACCATCCATAACTATATCTAAAGTACCCTGAAAAAATTCCGTGTCTGGGCTCTCTCTCAAGTCAATTCCTTTTTTCTCATAATATTTGCTCATATTGGAAACTAAAAAAAGAATAGAAAGTATAAGGACAATAACAATTAAAAAAAATATAATCTTTTCCGTTTTTTTCTTAGGCAAATCATAAATCCTCATATACAAGCCCCATTCAGGCATCCGTTAGGACAATTATAGAATACTCTCCCAGCCCGATATTCAGTAGAACAATAATATTCCAAAAGATTCCCAGTCCAATTTATCGTACTGCTAATCTCACTCGTGCATTTATCAACTAACGTTCCTGTCTTTGAAACTACAGCACCTCTAATATTATATTCAATTCCCCCATCGCCATCATAACATTCAAGTTTGCATAAAGAATCGCAACCATCTCCGTTATCTCTATTTCCATCTTCGCATTCTTCCGCTCCCTCTTTTATTTCATTCCCGCAAATAGTCACGCACGAAATACCTTCATCTTTACTTCCATCGCAGTCATTGTCTTTTCCATCGCAGATTTCCTGTATAGGTGTTACAAGAGAAGCATTGCAAATAGAAGTTAAGTCTCCATAGTAATCACCACAAACATAAACCCCGCTCCTCTTACATTCTCCAGCTCCAACTTCACATCTTGTTCCAACACCAAATTCTTCATCTATCTTCCCGTCACAATCGTTATCTTTCCCGTCACAAACTTCCCTATTAGAAGCGCAAAATGTGCAATCATTATCAAGCATATCTGTCTTTCCGTCGCAATCGTTGTCTTTTTTATCACCACATATTTCCAGAGGAAGTTCTCCAATAACAGAACACTGTGTTCCAGTTCCAAGAGAATTACAAACATAAGTCCCAGGTCTTGCACACAGTCCAGATCCAGTAGTACATGCTTGTCCAACATTAAATCCTTCATCTACCTGTTGATCACAATCATCATCTATATTATTTCCACAAATTTCAAAAGAAGGAACACATTGTTGTTGATTTTCACACATGGAAAAGTCATAATCATTACATTGATTGTTGCATGTCAAGTTTCCAGAGTTATAGTTATCAAAATCAGAACACAACTTTCCTCCAACGTTTAATCCATCACATATCTCTCCATGTTCTAAATTAATATCTAAATCTCCGCATCTAGCTCCCTGAACCATTTTAAGTAAACAAGAATTATCACAATAATTACAACTTGAACCATAACCAGGTGTACAAATTACTCCATTTTGCGTTCCAGAATCACATTGTTCAATTCCCGTGTAATTATAATTGTCTCCACATATATTAGTTCTACAAGAATTCGTACAAGAATCTTCATTATCTGTGTTTCCATCGTCGCATTGTTCTGCTCCCTGTGTTAAGTTATTTCCGCATGTTGGAGCAACTTCCTCAACCACCACATTCTCGCTTCTCGCATTAACTTCCGGTCTTTCAATGAGAGAAGCAATAAAATAATACTCAGGGTTTCCAAGTGTACAAATTCCAAAGATACTTCCATCACACTGCCATTCTGCATCCCATTCACTCGTTGCACTCCCATTAACAAACAAAGCATTCGAAGGTTTCACAGCCGAATTATCCCTGCTTATTCCATCATCCTCATAAACTTCAAAATTTACAAGTTTACCATCGCAGTTTAATCCCTCAACATTCAAACTTAACTGTTCCCCCTGAACAGCAATTATGCTACTCCAGTAAACGCTATCAATCACACAATCCTGTACAAATTGACAATCTTCATAATCTTCATAATCTACAGCAAAATCACAATCATCGTCAATTTCATTGTCACAAATTTCAGGGGAAGGAGAGCAATCAAAAATACATTGAGAATTATCAACTCTACAATTATTTAAACAATTTAAATTTCCTGAATCATAACCATAAGTTGAACAACTTAAATTCCCAAAAGAGTTTGCATCACATTCTTCATTTCCATTTTTACTTCCATCACCGCAAATATAGCAATTTTGCAAACCTTCATCAATCTCCCCATTACAATTTTCGTCTAACCCATTACAAATTTCTATATTTAGCTCGCAATTTATAATTTCTCCGCAATTAGACACATTAAAACTGCAATCATTATTACACCTCAATAATCCTGGGCTCAAACCAAGACTTTGACAAGTTTGCAATCCAATATTGATCCCATCGCATTCCTCCATCAAAGGATCCATAATTCCATTTCCACATGTGTTTCCATTTTTTGTATTGAGTTTAAGAAGTAATGGGCCATTTTGATAACCTACATATAAAATGTCTCTGAAAATACTACCAGACTGAAGATGATCGTTGTAAAACATTTTTGAGGTTTTGAATTCTGTTTTCGATGTTGCACGTTCATCAATTTTATAATCATTACTCATTATATCCGCTACACCGTCACTAAATGGGTTATCAAAAGAATTTTCCTTTGTAATAGCCATTGTCAGTCCGAGAAGTCTTCCGATAACACGGCTTGCAATATTTCCTATAACTTTACCAAAAAGATGATTATTGCTTCCTTCGTAAAGATATAAAGTATTAATAAAAATCATTGCACTATCATTTTTTTTTATATTAAATTGGTCAATTCCAGGTGTCTTAAACTTAAAATCCCTTTCATATAAATAAGTAGGATATTCATATGTAAGATACGTAGAAGAATTTCCAAAATAAACAGTCAGATAAGGTTCTTCTGGAAGAACAAGATCATCTGTCGTATAAATATGTATGTTTGGATAATTTATAAAATCCTCTTTAATCTGCTTAGTTATATTTTTTTTAAAAGAAGTTATGTCTCCAGATAAATACATTTCGGGGTGTGCTAACAATATAGGCAATTCCTCAAACTTAGGAAAATTATAAGAAGTGCCATCCCATAAAATTACATTATTTCCACCATCAAAATCTAACAATATTCTTTGGTCGCCTGGATAGACTGGATTCCTATGTTTCTTTTTTATGTTTAACTCATAATTATTTAAACCAAAAGAAGACAGGGAATTCGCAAACACTGGATCCACGTATCCTATTGTCAAATAAGGAGAAAAATAAGCCCTCGTTAAAGAAAAATTAAGGCTATAAGGAAATTCAGTCCAATAAACTCCACCATGATCTCTATCAATTATGGGCAGAGTGTGTGCGATAAAAGATTGGTTTCTATCAAATAAAGCAAAAATTAAGTCAGAACCTATATCATACCTAGAAAAATTCAAAGTAATTACATCTCCCTCCAAAAATGAAATAGGGAGATTAAAAATATCAACATCTTGCTTGTTAGTTAAATTCCCTCTTATTGTGAGTCCATTATCTGTATCAATACAACTCAATAAGTTTTTAGGAATAACTTCGGCAGAAAGAAAATCATTGTTGTTCATCTTATTCTCTGTATAATTTTTAATAGTTATATCACATTCAGAAATAGTCGCAACGCTAAATGAAAAAAATATAGTGCACAAAACAACCAACGCTAAAAATAAATTACCTCTCATTTTCACCTCAATTAAATTATCTGTTCATTGTATATAAACCTTTTTCAAACTCTATATCTAACTTCCAATCTCGGCTTATAATTCCCAGAACTTCCGGAATAATAAGTTACATAAGCAGCCTGCGTTCCAGGTCCTATTTGTCCGATCAAATCATGTCCGCCCCTTAATCCAAGAACACTCCATCCTCCAGATTTTACATAATTTAATCCATTGCTGTTCAAAGCAAAAGTAAATGCTGTATTATTTTTAGCTTGTGAACTTATATCAAACCTATTGCTGATTTCCAAGTTCTCGAATCGCCCATAGTCGCTCAAAGAAACAACAGGAGGATTATTCAAAGTCAAGCCAACAACAGAAACATAATCGCTGGTTGTAGAATATACTCCAAAAGAAGTTGCAGTAGTCATCACTAGATTAGCTGAAATTACAGTCGCTCCAAAAGGTATTGATCTTGTATCGAAAGGCAGAGCAGTCCTTATAATAGAATTCGTTCCACTAGCTCCTCTTATATTCTGTGGGCCTCTTAAAGTACTTTCCGTAGCAGATAATTGATAAACTCCAGCACCCAAAGCATTTCGAATAGTATCCCAAGATGAAGCAGAAGTCCAATATCCTAAAGCAGCATCGCTTCCATTAACATAAATTACAGCAGAGCAAGTGCCATCTGCGTTTTTTGTATGCCCAGCCCCACACTGTCCTCCAGTTGGACAACTTCCGCAATCAACAGAACAAGATGAACAAGTTTCAGCTCCATTGCAAATATTATCCCCGCAAGTAGTCTGAGGAGTACAAATATTATTTTCATCAATAGAACCATCACAATCATCATCTTTGCTGTTGCAAGTTTCTGTTACTGGATCTATATTTCCAGCACATGTTCCCCATTGACCTAAAGAACAACTTCTAACTCCATATTGACATTCTCCCTCGTTTGTAATTCCACATTGTTGAGTAAGCAGTTCATCAACTTGTCCATCACAATCATCATCTTTGCTGTTACAAATCTCATTTGTAGGAATGCACTGCTGTTGTGTTGTACATTTACTCGCATCAATAGCACAAGAAGAAGTACAATTCAAACTCCCTCCAATATATCCAAGCCCAAGACTCTGACATGTTTCTCCCTTGAAATCTAAACCATCACATGATTCAGTTGCGTTAGCTATTCCATCTCCGCATCTTTGATTTTGTTGAACAACCCTATTAACATTTAACCTTCTATACATAGAATTACTTAAACTGGAGAAACTACTTATCGCTGTATTGCCTGCATCATAAACAACAGCAGTAAAGTAATAAGTTTTATAATCAACCCCCGATCCTCCCAAACTTGTTAACCAAGTCCCATTAGAATACTTAGAGTTAAACTTTGTAACAAAATGATTTCCACCATTTAAATCCTCTTCATATACAGTAAAATTAATTCCCCTGTTATTGCAATTAACTCCAACAACTTTAAGCAAAACATTCATGTTCTCATCAGTATCACTAATTCCCTGTCCACTTAAGTCAGTCCAATAAGCCTGAGTCAATCTGCAATTTAGACATTGTCCGCAATCAACAGCACACGAGGAACACGTCTCTGCTCCATTACATATACTATCACCACAAACACTCTGAGCAATACAATCGCTATCAGAACTATCTACCAACCCATCACAATCATTATCTTTCAGATCACCACAAGAAGTCTCTTTCTGTTGCGGAGGTGTTCCAGAAACACACTGCTGTATCGTTCCAGAAGAACAAGCATTTATTTCTCTTCTGCATTCTCCAGTTCCACAACTTACTGTTCCTAATCCCTCATCAATAAAACTATTACAATCATTATCAATTCCATCACATTCCTCAGGAGAAGGGACACATTGTTGTTGATTTTCACACATGGAAAAATCATAATCATTACACTGAGCATTGCATTTTAAATCTCCAGAGTCAAAATCAAAATCAAAACAACTTTTTCCATCCAAATCATTTCCATCACAAAGCTCATTTCCATTCTTTATTCCATCACCACATCTTTGATTTGGAACACAAAAACTATAACCACTGCATTGAGAATCACACCTCTTCGTTCCCTGATTTCCGTTAACATTACAGCTTACTGTGTCTCCATCACATTGTTCTGCTCCCTCCTTCACTCCATTTCCACAAAAACCAGTATAACACATATTACTCTGCTCATTCCAATTGCAATTCTGTAAACCGCAAACATTGTTTTCACAGCTTGGTCTATCAGATCCATAATTCGAACAAGTTGCCCCAGCGCAAGAACTGCATGTCCCAGAAATAATTCCAGAAACAAAATAACATCCCTGACCTATAACTCTGCATTCTTGTCTATCACAAAGATTAAACAACCCATTTCCACATTGAGAGCAAGTCTGCCATTGTGGTTGCGTACATTGCACACTGCAACATTTATCGCTATCAGATGAAATTAAATTATTTCCAAGACAAACCTCACTACCAGAACAAATATCCCCTCCCTGAAGAGCACAAGTTCTCAAACTGTTTGGAGCTGGGGGAACATAAGTAATATTCAATCTCGGCTTGTTGTTTGAATTTCCAGAGTAAACACGCATATTAGAGCTCAAAGCAGTATAATCATCAAGATTTTCTAAATTAGAAAACTCTGGAGCAGACTTCATTCCAAAACTAACTTTACCATTAGTATTCAAATAATCTAAACCATTTTTATTCAAATTAAATGTTATTTCCTTACTCCTCACAAGCCCATTCAATCTAACAACATCTTTTCTATCAACAACTTCTTGCCCAAAACTTCCAAAATCAGCCAGAGAAATCTGTCCAGAATTTAACAAATTAACTCTAAACAAACTAACAAAATCCTCGGGATAATTACGTGCAACGTATCTAGAAAAAGGTGCAGGCAGCTGCGCATCAGTTTTTACCTTCAAAGAAGCTCTAAAAATCCTACTTCCCTGAGGTATCTTAGAAACATCAAAGTTAACTATTGGTCTAGATATATAATTCTGAGGATAAGAATCACTCGCCCTAGACATTATCACGCTAAGTAGATTTGAAGTCGTATCAAGCTCAGAAGCTTCCGGATTTCTAACGAAATCCACCCAATTTGTTTTCAATTGCGTGTTATCTAATCTCAAAGTTCCATCAGAGGAATTAGAACTAACACTAAATGTACAAGTTCCATCGCTATTTTTAATATCTCCTGCTCCACATTCTCCACCAGTTCCAGCAACACATTCCGAAGAGTCATATTCTAAACAACTTTTACTGCATTTCAAATCACCAAAAACATTTCTACTATCAAATTGTTTGCATTTTCCTACCCCATTTCCAAAGTTTCCAAGTTCATTCCCATCACAAATTTCTCCAGCATCTATTCTTTCATTCCCGCAACTTTCCCCCTTAACAAAAAATTCACGGCTATCACTCAACCCTTCAAATTCTACATACACTCTGTAATTTCCAGCTCCCGTATTTGCGTTCCAAGCTTTGTTGTTCCAATAACTATCAAGCGCTAGTTTATCATTAGCAGGAATAGCAACATTTCCATTATAAACAACCTCAATATCCTCCCAAACACCACTATTCTCCTTCTGAACTTTCAAAATTAAATTTCCAGATGCATCATTGTTTCCATTATTTTTTATATAGGAGAAAAAAGGAGTATAATAAACAACATCAAGTTCAGGTATGTTTATGACATCATGACCATTAGAAATATAAAAAGCCAAAGCAGTGGGCTTGCCTTCATTTGGAGCCTCGTTGTATAAATCGTAACCAGAAACAAAACCTATATCAGTCAAACCAGTTCTATTAAGATAATCGAGTCCATTCTCATTTAAACTAAAAACAACTTTATTCTTATCAGAATCAAAATTAGAAGAATAAGGTTTATCTACATAATTATTGCTTAAATCCCATCTATTTGAAAGCTCCAAATCATTTTTAACATTACCAAATCTGCCAAAATCAGATACTGAAATAGATCTGCTTGTCCTGCCTAGACTAAAAGGAACTAAAGTTACAAAGTCATTTGAATTAGGGTGTGTGTTTCTATATTCTTTATGATAAGTGCTATTGGTGTAAAATTGATCAAAAAATATAGCAAATTTTGCGTCTTCCAAATAAGAATTGTCAGGTATACGACTAGTATTGAAAACAAAACCAATCCTAGTTATTTGTGAAAAATTGCGACGACTGCCTTCTGTATAGTTTGAATAAATTCTAAATGGCACCTGCCAGCCAATATAGTTTCCAGGATAACCCATCTCCGAAGCATCATATCTCTCGCTATTCCTTAAATCTTGCCAACTTCTAGAATTTGTTAAATCATGAACAGAAAAAGTTCTACTATAATATATTCCGCTAACCAAATCTTTAAGAGCAGGTCTATTAAAAGATTCGTAGGATTTAATACTCGCCAAACATTTTCTGTCACCTATATATTTATCTCCATCTCCGCATAATTTGACCTCACAATGTAAAGTGTCGTATTTGCAATAAGAGTTGCACTTTAACACTCCAGAATCAAATCCTACATCACTGCACAAATTGTTCCCCAAATTTAAGCCATCACATTCCTCCCCAATATCAATTTTATTATTCCCACACTTAGGAGAGCTAAGAGAAACCTTAATACTATTAAGACTAACATCTGTCACAGATATTAAAACATCAGAAATAGGATCATAAAAAGTCTTATTTTTTTCCAGAATATAATAAGGAGAGCCAGGCCTTGTTATCACCCATTGTTTATAAGAAACATCAGGCATAAGATAATAATTTGGAAAAGACCAACCATTCATACTTAAATCAAGTGATGACGGCTCATGAACAAAATAAACTATTGCACCTTCACAATTTTTATTAATGGGATCTTGACATGGTTTAAAAGCAACATAATAATTATAATTAAACTTAGAAGGTATCTCTAAAACTTTTAAATTGTCACTTTTTATATTCAAATTTTCTAATTCATAAATCCCAAAATTATTCGTCTGATCAATTTCTAATACATTTGACGTACTAAGCCATCCTAAATCCTCTCTATGAACTGCACCGAGTGGACCAGTAACACCAAAATGATAACTGAGAGGTTCATAAGGGTCGCTAACCTCGCCTGGTTGACAATCCCATGGAGGACTACGCTGGCAGTAAATAAGACCAGCGTGATTCAAGCCCATACCATGAAGATACTCATGTATTGCAGTATGTGGACTAGGAAAAAGAGAGCCAAGACCATTAGAAGATGACCAAGAAGAGAAATAAATCGTGCCGTCAGTCCAGCGATTACTAAACCTTCCAACTTGACTAATTCCCCCTCCATTTAATGAACCTCCGCCATAAATATGATGAACCCTGGTATAATTAGGAAAATATATCTTGTTAAAAGGTACGTTCTCTCTGCCAGTGCCATAAGGACCATAAACATCTACCTTTAGCCAAGCCTTTCCATAAGAGCTCTCCCTTACGTAACCTCCAACACCAGCCAAAAACATCTCAGCCACTCTAGATGCAGTATAAGTGAACAAGCTATCTGGAGTCTCGTACAAAATTAATGCGGTTCTTTGTTCACCCAAAGTAGACTTTGCAGATTCCCCAGGTTCTCCAGCCACACTTGCAACATTGCTTTCTTCCAAAGAATAAGGCAAAACAGAATATCCATTAACAACTATTTCAAAATTACTTTTTGCGCCAAGGTTCACAGAACTAAGTTGATCTTCGAAATCTCCAAACAACCTTTGCTCCGCTTTAATAGACTTACCATTTATTAAAACCCTTTTACCAGATAAAAATTCAACTTCTTCATTAACATCATCAAAACTAACTCTTATTTTATTGCCAAAATCATCATTAATGAAATAGTAATTCATCTCCTCATTATTTTTGTCGTGTCCAAGCCATACTTCAAATATTCCCTCAATCTCAACATCTTTTCCCTTCTCTTTTATAATTTCAATTCTCTTATTCAATCCATCTCTATCAAAAGGCTCAACAGGATCCAAACTCATAACAGGCAAATCCCTCAAAGCCGTAACAGCTTGAGAAAGTCTTCCCTCATTAAGTGACATCCTCCCTGCCCTAAAGGGTTGATGCTTCGCATCAACTCCTCACTTCGT
>CAYITD010000003.1:0-68244 GCA_964366325.1 Candidatus Woesearchaeota archaeon
ACTCTTTCCCTACACGACGCTCTTCCGATCTAAAATATCCTTCACAAAATACCCTCTGGAACAGATAAAAACAGCCTGTCCTCTAATTCAAAAAAACAATATAGCTCTTGAAATTCCAGGTTTTCTTTTTATTGACACTCCAGGACACGCAGCATTCACAAATTTAAGAAAAAGAGGAGGTTCTCTAGCAGATTTAGCAATCTTAGTAGTAAGTATAAAAGAAGGAATAAAACCTCAAACAGCAGAAGTAATACAAATTCTTAAAGCAAACAAAACTCCTTTCGTAATAGCTTTAAATAAATTAGATTCAATTTCAAGTTGGAGATTTGATAAAAATCTTCCTCTTTCACAATCAATAGAAAATCAACCAATAAACGCCTCAGATGAATTCCAAGAATCCCTTCTAACTTTCCAATCCTCTCTTTCAGAACACGGCTTCGAATCTGACCTCTATTTTAATATCTCTGACTTCACAAAAACAATAGCTCTAGTCCCATGTTCAGCAAGAACAAAAGAAGGAATACCTGAGCTTATCTTAACTCTCTGTGGCCTATGTCAAAAATTCCTAAAAGAGAGACTTGAATTAAACGAAGAAGCAAAAGGAGTAATCTTAGAAGTAAAAAAAGAAAAATCTCAGGAATATATAGAAGCAATTCTTTATGATGGAATAATAGAAGAGGGAGAAGAAATAGCCATAGCCAATTTTGATAAAATAATAGTAACAAAAGTAAGAGCTATAGAAGAAATAGAACCTCTTTCTTTTAAATATAAAAACGTGAAAAAAGCAAAAGCTGCAACTGGCGTAAGATTACATCTAACAAACAAAGAAAACATTCTCCCAGGAATGCTCTTTCAAGAAATAAATGATAATTTAGATCAAATTAAAGAAACCTTCAAAAAAGAGCTGTCTAAAGCTGTAAATCTTGATAAAGAAGGAATAATAATAAAAGCAGATTCCCTTGGAAGTTTAGAAGCACTAATAACACTATTAAAACAAGAAAATATAACGATAGTAAAAGCAGGAATCGGCCCAATAAGCAAACAAGATCTAATTTCAGCAAAAGCAAATCTCGATATAGATCCATTAAATGCTGTAATTCTCGGTTTCAATATTTCATTAGAAGAAGAACTTGAAAATCCAAACATAAAAATAATAAAAAACGAAGTAATATTCAAACTAATAGATGATCTTAAAGTATGGAGAAAAAACAAGCAAGAAGAAATAGAAAGAGAGCGTCTCCTTTCTCTTGTTCCAATATCCAAAGTTGAAATATTAAAGCAATATGTCTTCAAAAATTCAAATCCTGCAGTATTTGGAGTAAAAATAATCTCTGGAAAACTAAAATCAGGAGCCCACATAATAGACGACTCTGGAGAAGAAATAGCGAAATTAAAATCAATCCAGCACGAGAAAGAATCCAGAAATGAAGCCTTAGAAGGGCAGGAAGTTGCAATAGCTCTTCCAGGTCTCTATTTCGACAGGCATCTCAAAGATAAGAAGTTTCTTTATACCGATCTCTCAGAGCAGAATTTTAAAAAACTCAAGAAGAACAAGGATCTTTTATCTTCAAGTGAATTGAAAACTCTGCAAGAAATTGCAGATATAAAACAAAGAAAGAATCCAAATTGGGGAATGTGAATTGTTATAAAGCATAAAGAAAAAACTACTTTAATTCCCACATTTCTATTGTTCTGTTGACTAACGCATCTAAGAAACTTTCTTTATAAATTATTAATAGTTTAATTATTTCCTCTCCATTTATAGCTAAAGAATATTTAGTTTTTTGCCCATCTTTTTGCGCATTTATAATTCTTGCATTAATCAATTTTACTAGATGCCAAGAGACTGTTGAAGGCGATGAGCCAACAAATCTAACAATTTCTGAATGGATACAATTTTGATTCAAAGTTATAAATAAGATAATATTTCTTGTAGGTTTTTGTCTTAAATGGCTCAGGAGTTTAGTTTTTTCCGTTTGGAAATTCTTTGGGAAATAATATAGACTGTTATTTTCTTTCTGCTCTAAGATCAAGTCGTGCTTGACTAAAAAATTAAGATTGTATTTCAATGTGCCATGAGAAATTTTACTTTTTCTCTGAATTTCACGAAAGTGGCAGCCAGCATATTTTTTAATAATGTAATATATTCTTTTCCTAGTTTCTAATTCTAGGATTTTTTCAGATTTGCTTTTTTGATTTTTTAGGATCATTTTGAATCATTTCTTGATCACTCCGTAAAAAAAGCTAACTAAAGCAAGAAATTCAAAAACTACTGAGAGAGGGTCAAGAAAAGGTATCTCTTGGGTAAATAATTCGGAAGAGATCAGAAAGTTTTTTATTGAAAATAAAAGAAAAGCAAGCCCTATGTACAAAAATCTTTTTCTGCCATCTCTTCTGTAGGCGACAACTGTTAAAATGAATAAAAATAAAGAAATAAACGCATTTAGAAATATTAGAACCTTTTCTAATTCTAATCCTTGTAAAGTTATCTCTTCTTCCTGAGCTGCAACGTCAGCTATAAAATAAAATAGTACTAAAAACAGTACACTCACGAGAACTATTCTTTTATTCATATAAATATCGAATTTTCCTGCTTTTTAAAGATATTGGATCAAACATCGAATTTAGATGATAAAAAAATTAAGTTTAGTCGTCTTTTTCTTCGTATTCGTATTCTGTACTTAACACATTGAAGTTTTCGTCCAAATGAACATCTAATTCTGAACCGTCATTCAAAGTTATCTCAATTTCATAATAACCTTCCTCATCACCAACTTCAGTGTCTGTTACTCTGCCTTTGCCAATGTATGCGAGTGCAACAACGCTTGCCCTATCTAAAGCAGTGCCTGCTATTGCAATGTCTTCTTTTTCATCTTTATTGTCTTCTTCAAATCCAGCAAGATTTATGTTTCTTGAATTTGTATCTTTTATCACAAGTTGGTTTGCGTTAAATTGTGTTCGTGCATCGTCAGAACTAAGTGCTGTAATAAACATACCACTTATTCCGATAAACAAAATTGCTAAAATACTTAAGACTATTTTATCTGTTGTTCTTGCCATTTTCTACCTCCTTACATTTTTTCATAATTTATGATAATACGGGTAGTTTATATAAGTCATAGATCAATTCTCGAAGGACTTATTCTAAATGTGGCATACTGCTACTTAAAAATTTGGTTAAAAGGCTCTCGATTTTCGAATGCTTGAAATTGCATTGATTCACACACTAAAGACTCAAGATTCTATGAATCTTGACGTTCATCAAGAATCCAAACGCATGAGTATTCTTGAGAGGTGTATTTTATGCATTAAGCAATCTTGACATAAGTAAAAAAATACAAATAATAAAAACCCCAATCACAACAAGCTGTGGAGGTATTACGGAGAATAAAAAACTTAATTTCACACAAAGCCTGCCTCACAAATACCTTTAAAAACCCTGCTTATTTTAAAAAAAGATGCCAGTAAAAATAAACATTGCAGAGAATGGACTCACTTATAGAATAGAAATGGAAACTCCACCACTAATAGGAAAATCAGTTGGAGATAAAATTGATGGAAGAGATGTCAAGCAAGAATTAGAACACTATGAACTAGAAATAGCAGGCGGTTCAGATTTCTCAGGTTTTCCAATGTCACAATCTCTTGAAGGTCTTGGGCTAAAAAAGATGCTATTCAGTAAAGGATGGGGAATGCACGATAAAAGAAAAGGAGTAAGATTAAGAAAAACAGTCAGAGGAAAAATAGTTTCAGAAAAAACGGCACAATTGAATCTCAAAGTGATAAAAGCAGGTAAAACTCCACTTGCACAAATTTTCCCAGATCAAAACAAACCAAAAGAATCTGGAGAACAAATAGCACAGAAAGCCGTTGCTTAATTATTATATCTCTTCTTTAAAAATTAAATCAAACTAAAAAACAAAATTTTAAATAGTTAAATCCTCAAAATATTAAATGGAACAAGTAACTAAATCAGATATTAAAGAAGTTTTGATAAAACTGGCTAAAATTCAAAACGATGTGGAATACTTAAAAAAACATGTAAAAAATGAAGATATCTTTCTTAGCGAAGAAGAAGAAAAGCTGCTTCAAGACAGCTATAAAAATGAAAAGGAAGGAAAATTGATAAGTCATTCTCAACTAAAAAAAGAGCTAGGAATATGAGTTTCTCTACGGAATATGACAATCAGTCAAGAAGATTTCTTAAAAAACAAGACAAGCACATATCAGAAAGGATAATAGACAAAATCGAAGAGACTTTAAAAGAAAATCCAGTACCTCATAATTCTAAGTCTATTATAAACCAGCATAACTGTTTCAGGATTAGAATCGGAGACTACAGAGTGCTTTATAGAATAAATTACGAGGATAAAAAGATAATTATTTTCAAAATCGACAATCGAGATAGAGCCTATGATTAATTCTCAATTGACTATTTTTTAAATGTTTTTGTATATCAAAAATTAATCTTCAGAAAAATTATCCAGTCTTATATAGCTCAGAAACAAAACTTACTTAACAAACTGAGAATCAATCAATAAATTTTGCTGTTCACTCCATACTTCGTCAGGATGAGATTTAACATACTCCGCCCAATACTTCACAAATTTTAGCCTCTCTTCAAAATTTCTTTTCCTGTCTTTCCCAAGTTCTTTTAAATTAATTTTCATTCCATAAACTCCAGCTTATCCTTTATATTAAAAGCATTCGATAATCTAACTAATTCTTCCTTATTAATACTATCTTTAAACAAAACATATAAATGTTTTGCGTCTTCTATATCTTTTTCGCTGCCTAAATATAATTTGTAAGCAATTTGCATCTCTAAGGGTGAGATAAAAATATCTCCCTCTTTCAACTTAACCTTTATTTTATTATCAAAAGAATATTGGTCTACATCATTTTTTATAATTTTAAACTCCATGTTGGGAATTGGCTTATCTTTTCGCGAAAATCTAATAGCATAATCATTAAGAAAATTATATGCTTCTTCCAGAATTGAGCTATTAAGACATTCAAAACCTGCTAAATAAATTTTTTTCCAAGTTGAGCTAAATTCAGCTAATGTCATTTTTGGAATCAAAAGATCCACATCTTCAGTTGCTCTTGATCTTCCAGTAAGTATTGAAACATAGCCAGATACAATTACATATCTATCAAGCAAAGATGTAAATTCCAAGACAAACCTGTCAAGTTCACTGATCTTTCTACCCAAAAGGATCTCTTTTTTCTTCAAGTCATATTTCATAGTTTTATGTATAAAGCTATTAATTTATACTTTACTACCTATAAAATCTCATAAAAAATAAAAGCCCCAAAGAAAGAGTTTAAAAAACATCTTTTTCTCTCTATTTTATGACAGAGAAAGAACTTGAAACAATAAACATAGGAATGTTTGGTCACATCGATCATGGAAAAACAACCTTATTGCAAAAACTAAGCGGCAAATGGACAGATACACATTCAGAAGAGATCAAGAGAGGAATAACAATAAAGCTAGGGTATGCAGACACTACAATATACAAAGATAAAGATTTTTACAACATTGAAAAAAAAGGAATACCTGTGAGAAATGTTTCCTTTATCGACTGTCCAGGACATGAAATGTTAATGACAACAACTCTTTCAGGAGCAGCACTCATAGATGCAGCAATTCTTGTAATAGCCGCAAACGAAGGAATAAAACCTCAAACAAGAGAACATCTAATGACTTTACAAGCAAAAAAAATAACCAACCTCATCATTGTTCAAAATAAAATTGATCTTGTAGAAAAAGAAGTTGCAAAAAAGAATTATGAAGAAATAAAAAACTTCCTAGGAAAAGAGTATGAAAACTCTAAAATTATTCCAGTTTCAGCTCAACAAAATGTTAACATTGATCTAATCTTAAAAGAAATAACTGAAATTCAAATTCCAGATAGAAAAGCCAAAGAAACACCAATATTCATCGTAGCGAGAAGTTTTGATATAAACAGGCCAGGAACAATTCCAAAAAACCTCAAAGGCTCTGTTTTAGGGGGATCCCTTAAACAAGGCACTCTAAAAGAAAATGAAGAAATAGAAATAAGAAAAATTACACAAAAAGAAAACATAAAAATAAAAACAAAAATTGTATCTATGTATAAAGGATCTGAAAAATTAAAAGAAATGTTTCCAGGAGGAAGCACATCTATAGAAACAGAGCTAGATATGTCTCTAGGAAAAGCAGATGCCCTTTCAGGTTCTTTAGTATCTCACATAGAAAAACTTCCTGAGCCACAAAGCAAAATAACATTAAAATTCACTCTATTTCCAAAAGTCTTCGGAATATCTGATCATGTTGAAGTTGAAAAATTAAAACAAGGAGAACTACTTATGTTGAGCATAAATACCTCTATAACCGGCGGAGCCGTATCTTTAATAAAAGAAGACTCTGTGCATATAGATCTAAAAGTTCCAGCCTTTTTGTTCAAAAATGACAATGTAGCAATCGCAAGAAACATAAATAATCACTGGAGATTGATAGGCTACGGAGAAATCTGTTAATTCCGGTCTATACTAATTTAATAATTTCTTAAACCTAGAGAACATACTAATTTTACTATTTAATAATAATTTCCAAAGTCATTTTCAAAAATCAAACTCTATATCTAACTTCCAATCTTGGTTTATAATTTCCAGAATTCCCAGAATAATAAGTTACATAAGCTGCTTGAGTTCCAGGCCCTATCTGTCCGATGAGATCATGTCCGCCTCTTAACCCAAGAACACTCCATCCTCCAGATTTTATAGAATTTAATCCATTACTATTTAAATTAAAAATAAATGCAGTATTATTCCTCGCCTGTAAGCTTATATCGAATCTGTTGCTTAATTCAACACTTCCAAAGTTTCCATAATCATTCAAAGAAACAGCTGGAGGATTGTTCAAAGACAATCCTACAACAGAAACATAATCATTAGTTGTAGAATATATTCCAAAAGAAGTTGCCGTAGTCATTACTAGATTAGCTGAAATTACTGTTGCTCCAAGTGGTATTGGCCTAGTATCAAAAGGTAAAGCAGTTCTTATAAGCGACCTATTTCCAACAGCACCCTGTATATTCTGCGGTCCTCTCAAGGTTGTTTCAGTTGCACTCTGATGAATAACTCCTGCACTCAAAGCATTTCTTATTGTATCCCAAGACGAAATAGAAATCCAATAACCCAAAGCAGCATCATTCCCATTTGCATAAATCACTGCGGAACAAGTTCCATCACTATTCTTAGTGTGTCCAACACCACATTGCCCTCCAGTTGTCGGACAGCTCCCGCAATCAACCGAACATGAAGAGCAAGTTTCTGCTCCATTACAGATTGCGTCCCCGCAATACAAACTACTGACACAAGCATTATACCCGCTGCATTGTGAATCACAAGTCTGGTTTCCTTGATATCCATTAACATTGCAACTTATAGTATCCTTATCACAATATTCCGTTCCTTCTTTTACACCATCTCCACAAGTTGTCTGAGGAGTACAAATATTGTTCTCATCCGTTTGTCCATTACAATTATTATCTCTCTGATCACAAAGTTCAGCAGTCGGTGTCCCAGCAACACATTGCTGCTGTGTTCCAGAAACACAATTCTGCGTCGTTCTTCTGCATTCTCCAAGCCCACAAGTCGTTGATCCTAAATTTTCATCAACAATAGTATCGCAGTCGTTATCTTTATTATCGCAAACTTCAGGAGAAGTAACACACTGATTCTCCCTTACACATTTACTTGCATCAACAACACAATTTAATGTGCAATTCAAACTCCCTCCAATATATCCAAGTCCAAGACTCTGACAACTCTCTCCCTTGAAATCTAATCCATCACATGATTCAGTCGCGTTCGCTCTTCCATCCCCGCATCTCTCTGCTTGAACAACTAAAGGTTTACTAACTAAAATCGTTCCCTTTCTCACTCCTCCAAAAGTAAACGCACTCTTAACGCTTGAAATAGAAGATCCATCACTCTTCAAAATATCAGCAGTAAAGTAGTATTCTCTCAGTCCATTTCCAAAATCATCATCTCCAAGGTAAGTCCATCTTGCAGTCCAAGCATTTGAAGGATATGTTCCAAACATCTCAACGACTTTATCATTTCCCTCTCCACCCGAAGATCCTTCTTCTTCCCAAATAGTAAATCTAACTTGAGCGTTAGTACAATTCGTCCCGCTAACATTCAAGTAAACAATGTCTCCATCATTAGCAGAAGTTATCTTTTGTCTTGCAGAATTAATTATAGACCCGCTTGATAATTTACAGTTAGTTGTCGTTGTTCCGCCACATTGCAATCCTTCATCAACAATAGTATCACAATCATCATCTTTGTTGTTGCAAGTTTCTGTTGCTGGTACACACTGAACGGCACAATTACTATCCGCCATATCAGCTAATCCATCACAATCATTGTCCTTTCCATCTCCGCAGATTTCCTGTATAGGATTACCAGCGACACATTGTTGTATTGCGCCAGAAGAACAAGCATTTATTTCTCTTCTGCATTCTCCAGTCCCGCAAATTACAGTTCCTAATCCTTCATCAATTAAATTATTACAGTTATCATCTAGACCATTACAAGCTTCAATAGTTGGTACGCATTGTTGTTGATTTTCACACATGGAAAAATCATAATCATTACACTGAGCATTGCATTTTAAATCTCCAGAATTATAGTTGCCAAAATCAGAACAACTCTTTCCCGCTAAATTATCTCTATCGCAGGTTTCATTTCCTTCGATTAAGTTATTACCGCAAATAGGCTGTTTCTGAGAAACTGACAAAAGACCAAATTGTCTTCCACCTGCATTGCTCGTTATACTGGCTCCATCGTTAGAAGCTGCCTTGAAGTAATAAGTTCTATCATTAACATTGTTTCCATCATCATCTCCAGAGTATTTCCACTGTATATTCAATCCAGTCTTAGGATATTTTGCTTTGAAAACAGCAACATTATCATCGAAAATAGAGTCATCCTCAAATAAAGTAAAGTCAATATCTTTATTATCGCAATTTGTTCCAATAACATTGAGTTCAACTTTCGAGCCATCTGTAACTTTTTGTACTTTCTGCCCAGTTAACTCATCAGTCCAATAAGCATCTGTAAATCTGCAAGTCTCAACTGGGCAACTTCCACAATCAATAGAGCATAAAGAACAACTTTCTCCAGTCTCACATATATTATTTCCACAAGCGGAAGCTTCAGTTTGGCAAACATTGCTACATCCATCTCCGTTGTTTGTGTTGCCATCATCACATTGTTCGCCAAAATTATTATCAACCCTAGCGTCACCGCACTTAGATCCTAAAACATTCTTCCAGCTACACGAGTTATCACAATAATTACAACTTGAAGAATAATCAGGTGTGCAAACTAATCCATTTTGCGTTCCAGAATCACATTGCTCAACTCCAATGTAAACATAATTATCACCGCAGAGATTATTCTTACAGGAATTTGTGCAAGAATCACTGTTATTCAAATTACCATCATCACATTGTTCACCAGAGTCAGGTTGACCATTCCCACAAGTTAAGCTCTCCTTCTCAATTCTCACAATATTGCTAACTAAGGCTTCCTGATAGATATTATAAATATTAGACGCCACAAAATAATATTCTGGATTATTCAAACACAGTCCAGAAGAGCCAATATCACAATTCCATTCTGCATCCCATGAGCTTACAGCTTTTTCATTGAAAAAACTAACGCTAAAAGGTTTCACAATTGATGGCTTATCAGACGTCAAAGCATTCTTCTCAAATATCTTAAAGTCTATAGCGGCTCTAGCAAATCCACCATCCGTTGGATCTTCACAGCCCTCTCCTTCAACAATCAAAACAAGTTTCTCTCCTTCAACAGCTCTCTCTTTGTTCCAATACGCTTTAGTTATTTTACATTCAGAAACATTTGTACACTGAGTGCTACAGCACATATCGGTATCAGAAGCAGAAACTATGTCTCCACCACATTTTTGATTTCCACCACATATAAATCCATTTTGCGCATCACATTTTGGTAATTCATGATTTGAACTCAAATTAAAATCTGAATACTTGATTGTTGGATCTCCCATTATGGAAAATCCATCATGAGCAGCAAGAGTGTATGCTACGCCTTGATATCCACAAGTATTAGCCAAAGCTCCTTCCCCTACTGATCCATGTTGAATAAATAAAGAATAGAAAATATATTCTGCTCTATTGCCGCTGCCAGTAACGGTATTACTTTGCCCATAGGTTATCAAATTTCCATGCGACAAGCCACGAACACAAGCCACCTCAGATAAAGAGCTGCAAGTTGAACAACCCCCAACAAAAGACATGCCAGTAGATAAAAATGGATCTGAAACAAAAACTGGTCCAGCCTCATTACCATGATCATAATAATTAACTAACTCATAAGGATGCATATCCTTTTCTTTTGTTATGTATTGAACATTACCAACATCATAAACATCATCTGGGTCATTTGCAACTCTTACTAAAATGTTTGTTCCATCAACTTTGCTATCAAGTCCTTCCGGCCAGCCATATCTTGCAGCAGACAACCCTTCTTCATACGATGAATATGGATAAACTCCCTTCTGATTCAACTGAACATTGAAATTTTTCAACAATTTATCAGAAAAAATACTTCTAGCAACATATGCACTAATATCAGAAGAACTATACCCAGATATCCTGCCAGTCGCCAAATCATAACATGAATCGCCATTTAATCTACCATATCCTCCACCATCATAAGTCTCTAAATCTCCAGTTACAGAATTTACTCCTCCTCTTTGTATATAATTATAAGAAGCCATAATTGTCAAAAATCTCACAACTCTATTTTCAAATAATTCTTTTATTTTTTTGTCTAAAAATGAATTAACTTCATAAAAATATATTTCATTAGTGGTTAGAATCAATTCATGCTTTGCAGCAGCAAGAGTAGGAGAAGCTAAAGAATGTTTAGACTTAAGTGTATTAAAATCAAAAAGTCCATTTAAATCGGAAGGATTAATCAAAATAACTTTATCACTGCTAGTTTCATCTAAGTATTTTATTCTTAGTTGATCTAAGTTATATCTAACTTCGCATGAGCCTCCAGCTGGATTTGCACTACCAACACAAATAATGCTCTTTCCTCCAAAATTATCTGATTTATCTTGTGCCGTATTTTGAATAATTAAAGGAGAATTCAATAAAGAAGCATAAGTAGAAGCCAACAAAGCAAGCTCATAGTTGTCTTCCACATAAACAACACTTCTATAATTTTTCCAATATCTCAAATAATCAGAGTAACCGATCTCAAATATTTCAGAGTTTTTTCTATCTGAGCCAAATCTTGGAGGGGCTGTCAAATAATTAATAACATTTATCTCAACATTATCGCCAATTAAATCAATTTGTGTTGAATTATATAAGTAAACAAAAGGAATTATCGCTCCCAAATCTAAAATTTCCTTATTCTTTTTCTTTAGATTTTTCAAATCAGAGTAATATAAATTATATGAATAATAATCTCCTATATACTCAGTCCAAAAAGCCTTATTGCCAAATACAAATCCTCCTTTAGGATTAATTGATTCAAAAGAATTTGAAGTAATGTTATAAACATTTCCGTTCCAAGTTATCAATTCTCCGAACGCTTTAGGTTTGTATATGGAATTAACAGACAAGTTTTTCTGAATCTTTATCTGTTTGCTATTTAAATTGTACTGATGAATATTAACATCAAAATCACCATCCAAAATACTATAATAGTATCTATCGTTGCCAGTAAAATTATCAACTCTGTTCCTAGTTGAAAACCATATCAAATTATCCTCTGAAAAAATAGGATATATATGTGCCTGATCAGCATATTGTTGAGAAATAACATTATAATCACCAAGATAGCAAGCTCCATTTGTTCCTTTGCTCAGGCTTAAATCACACAAAGTTATATCACCATTAGAAGGGATAGCAACTAAGCTGCCACTCAAAGATACATAGTTATCTGGAATTGTATAAAGCATCCCATCAAGAATATTTCCATATATCCACCTATGAGGACTTCTTGGAGTAGGAGAATTCAAACAAGATTCTGCTACTCCTTTCGGTTTAGTTAAATCGCAAACAAATACACCACTACTCCCTTGAATCCAACCCAAATATCTATCCCCTATACTAAATCGTGAAGGAGAATATTTTTCACCCGTAGAAGGTCCATTAATACTATTTGTTACCTTAAAAGGCTGAGAAGTAGTATAACAAGATCCCTCATTAACTTGACTGATAGACAGATCGCACATATAAAGATTCTTAATACTATATCCATTTTCTTGAGTATACCATCCAATCCAAACAATCTTATTTCCGTGTATCTTTACTTCTGCAGGATATACTCCATTACTACTATCGCTAATGATCCTCTTCTCATCATTTGTTAAACACCCACCACTACGCCCGTTCAAAGAAAAGTCGCACATAAAAACACTTCCATTACCCATATTATCTGTACCTATCCAAACAACTTTATTTTCATAAAAATCATAGGACCCTCCAAAATTATCGTCAAGCAATGTTTTATTATCAAATTCATTATAACTATAATTACCACTATTGTAAACCAAAAGAGGATATTTCTTAACTCCCTCTTTGTCTGTCCAAACAGAAACAGGAACGTAAGGAAGGACATTATGCCAATCCCTATCATCAATCAAGAAGGTTTCCCTTTCTGAATATAATGACATGTCTTTTTCATTATTTGTATATTTACAATCGGAAGGGCAATTATAATACGATTCTGTGCCAATCTCACATATATTATTGCTGCATTTAGAACTGCAAATTCCCTCAATATTTTCTTTCCCAGATTTAGGTTTTAATTGCGTTAAACCAGAGCAGCAGCTATCTCCATTTTTTATAGTCTCTCCTTCGGACAAACAATAATCAGTTTTCTTATAACAATGAGATTTATCAAATTTGCAATCGAGACCACATACCAAGTCACCTGAAATAAAACTATTATCCACATCGCCGCACATTTTTCCATCCAAATTCTTACTATCACATTCTTCTCCAGAATCAATTACATCGTTTCCACAAATGTTTCGCAAATTAGAATTTAAGGAATAAATTACAATTAGTTTAGGTTTTCCATCCAGAGAATCCGCAGTCCTAAATCCTGCTTCCAAAGAGATAGGCTCCTTAAGATCCCCAATACCTCTAACATCGTATCCTCCACGCAAAACAAAGCTTGTCCAAGTAGTAGTATTTATATGTCTTTTACCAAAATCATTTAAAGGTATAACAAATTTAGTATTTTTCTTATAATCTCTGCTAACATCAATTGGTTTATCTGTTAACTCATCAGCATCAAACAAATCCTTATATTCATCAACAAAAACGTCTGAAGGTATAGGTGGCCTAGTAAAAGAAGGGCTCCCCCTTGTCAGCGTAACATAATCATTTTTATTAGGTGCGTTGTCAACAGCCTCTTTATCAGTACTCGTTATCTCTAAATTAGCATTTAGTATATTAGCCCCATGAGGGATGGTAGTAGCATCAAAAGAAAAGAAATACCTCGTCAAGATGCTTACATCGGTTTTATAAAGAAATGGAGCGTAACTATTTTTTAAAATAAAGCTGGCTTCTCTTAAAGATCCAACTTGCGCATAATTATCTGAAGTATCTTTTACAGCATGATTCCAAATAAACCCCCCAGGAAAATTTCCCTTAACATCATAATCAAAATTACCGGCTGTAAATTCAACAGTGCACGTTCCATCAGCATTATCCCTATGTCCTAAAGGGCATTTTTGTATTTTGCATTCGCCCCAATCAGAACAATCATTTTTACAGGACTGAATTCCCTTTTGATCTCCAAGGTCACAAACCCTATCATTACCAATTTCACACTTTTCCTGTAATCCTATATATCTATTTCCACAAATATCTTTTATTTTTACATTTATAAGATCAAAAGCATAGCTTTGAACATGACAATTATCATAAACCCTTATAGTTAAATTATAATTATCATAAGCCGGCTTTCCATTGTAGTCTATCGATAGAGGAATATAATAAAAAAATGGCTCTACGCTTTCTAAAAGCCTATTACTACTTAACGAAGAATTATCAGCAGGATAAAAACTGGGAGCATTATCTGGTGCCTCTAAAACATACCTCTCTATATATCCATCAGGATCATAAATTCCAGACAAATCTATCTTAACTGGCTGATAAACATTTCCATTTACTTGTCGATCATAATTAACAATAATTGGAGGAACATTTGAATTACAGAAAAGGCCCAGATTACGACAGTCTCTTCTATCAAATTTGCAAGCTCTTTTATCTACAGGAGGGAAACAATTAAGTTTACCAGGATTGGAAGTTGAAGAAGCAGGGCAAGACTGCTGACTTAGTTCTGCTAAAGTGCATTGTCCATCAGAACCGCAATCACATTCTTCTCCAGAATCAACAACTCCGTTACCGCAATTCCCAAATTCACCAATAGAATTCACAAAACCCATACTAAAAACTCCTAAAAATAAAAACATAGAGGTCAATAAACCAATAAACCGCATTCTAATTTCCATAGAACCACCTCTTTATCAAATCCAAAATATTCATATTATCGTTTTCAATCGAAGTAACTTTTCCACTTACTCTGCTAGTTCCAGAAAATCTGTTCTTTAGAGTCAATTTACCACTTGAAACATAAAATTCACTCTTTTTCTCTATATTTTTTCCACTTTTATCTTTATAATTTACAATTAAAGAATAAGTTCCTATTTTAGAAGGTCTAAACGAATAAGGCAGAGATATTTTATTAGTCTTATCCGGATATTTTAAGGAACTATCAAATTTAATGTTTGGAGAATTTGTTCTATAACTTAAAAAGACCTCTTCATTCAAGTTAAATATGCTATAGGGTTTTTCACACAATTTGTCTTTACAAACTAACAAATCAAAAACAATCCTATTTTCAGCAGATAACCCAAACACTTCTTGAACAAGAACAAATTCAGGCTCAAGAACTTGCAAACTTGCAACACATCCATCATAAGGAATTACCTCTTCATTCAATTGTTCAATAATTCCATAATCATATCTAGATTTGTAAGGAATATTTGCTTTCAGATCAACTTTAAACTCAGAACGAAATGGAATCTGCAGATACCTCTCACAATAAATTCCAACATCATATGAAACTACTGTATCAACAACAGAAGTTATAGTATAATCAAAATACAAATTATCCTGGCCCGTAAAAGCTATCTTAGGCATAATTATCTCAGCGCTTATATTTGTCTGAGTTAATTCTCCAACAATTGATTTTTTAATATCTTGAGTACCTACCACTCCAGAGACTTCAAAACTGCAAACAAATATCACCATGCAGGAAAAAACAAACATCAACAGAAAATTCCATCCAATCCTATTAAAAGTATTATATCTCATCCTTGCCTCTTTCATGATATTAGCCAATTATTTCAATAAATTTAGATATATAAATTCTTCTCTAATGTAAAACATCGGTTAAACAAATCTTTATAATAAAGCTCCTCAATCTTCTAAAATGGGCAATTCAATAGATCAAGCAATTAAAAAAACTTCAGGTCCTTGTGTCATTTTAGCAGGAGCAGGAACAGGAAAAACACATACAATTGTCGAAAAAATAAAGTATCTTATAAACAACAACATATACCCACCAGAAAAAATAGTCTGTTTAACATTTTCAAACGAAGCAGCTGAAAATCTTCTAAACAGAATAAGGAGATCTGTATCCATAGAAAACGAGCCTATAATAAAAACATTTCATGCCTTTTCTGCAGATATAATTAAAAAATACGAAGGGAAAAATTTCAGAATTCTAGATAGCAATGAAGCAAAAATAGTCCTATATAGAAATTTTAGAGTCACTCCAAATAATTGCCATAAATACATCTCATCGATAAGTATGGCTAAAGATCATGGAATAAAACCAGAGAGCCTTCATTCATTTCTAAAAAATGAAATGAAAAAATATGAAGGTTTAGAAATAGAAAAGTATCTCGAGTCTCTTAAATTTGAATTGCAGACAATTTACCCAAAAAAAGAGACAGAAAAAAAGAAAGAGCTTATTGAAAAAATAAAATCCCTCTCTTATGTTATTGAGCTAAAAAAATTTGTAAATATCTGGGAAGCATATGAAAAAATAAAGAAAATAAAAAACTACATGGATTACTCTGATTTGAATAAAGAAGCACTTGATTTTTTAATAAAAAACAAAGAGACATCTAATAATTTTTCATATTTTGTAGTTGACGAGTTCCAAGACACAAATAAAATACAGCTAGATTTATTAAAAGAATTATGCCCAGGAAAAAACATAACTATCGTAGGGGACATGAATCAGAGCATATATCGGTTTAGAGGAACATATAGTGGAAATTATTCAGAATTCAAGAAGATATTTGATGTCTCTCAAAATGATATATTCGAGCTTGACATGTCTTTCCGTTCTCCAAATAAAGTACTAAAAACTGCATATAATCTAATTCTCCATAATTACGAAAATAAAGCAGATTGTCTATATATACAAAACAAAGAAAACAAAGAAGGAACAAAGATAGATATCTTTGAACTTCAAAACTCAAGAGAAGAATCAAGAAAAATAGCCGAAATAATTGAAGAAGAATTGTCAAACGGCACGCAACCAAAAGAAATTTGTGTCTTATTCCGTTCTCATCAACAAGGAAGATTAATAAAAAAGTATCTAGAATCAAGAAAAATACCTTATAGCGCAAATTCAAGTATTTCTCTTTTAAAAGATGAGAACGTAAAAAAAATGATGGATTACTTAAATATTATAAATAAAACGAAGAAAAATGAAAAAGGAGGAGAAAGTTCACTATGGAATTTATTTTATTCTCTCTCTTTAGAAGAAAAAGACATGATAAAAATAAGCTCAATAATTAAAGACCTAAGAAATTCAGAATGTATCTCCAAAGAAATATTCGAAAAAATTGAAAACTCTGATCTAGAAAGTAAGGTTAAAGTTCTTATAAATAAAATAAAAGAAAAAATAGACATTCTCTTGTCTTCAGCAGATTCTCCTGTCCCTGATCTTGTCATAAAGATGTATAGACTTCTCGGTTTCCTTTCAGAAGATATAGAAAAAAGTTCCATACAAAACTTAAACAAATTCCACACTTTAGCAAAGAATCATTCTGCGCTGTATGTAGAAGACCTTGATAGTTTTTTACATTATCTTGAAACAATAAACTCTCTTGGGATTGAAATTGATTCTGCAGTTAAAGAAAATGAAGGTATAAGACTAATGACGCTGCATGCAACTAAAGGTCTTGAATTTAAAATCGTAATTTTAACAAATATGGCACAAAATCGTTTCCCAATAACAAAATCTCAAAATTCAACAATACCTCTTGAATTAAAACCTGAAATAGAAAAACTTGAATTGACAGAAATAGAGATTGAAGAAAGAGAAAGAATAAATCAAATACTTGAAGAAAGGAGGCTTTGCTATGTTGCTTTTACCCGTTCAAAAGAAAAACTCTTTCTAACCTATGCAAAAAAATATTCAGAAAGAAATTTTCATCCCTCTCAATTTCTTTCAGAAATTAACTATAAAGACTCGCCAGATATAAATTTTACAGAAGATCTAGAAGAAAAAACAATCTCAGAAGAAGAGAAGGTAAACATCTTTCCAACAGCAAAAAACTCTTCATTATCTTTCTTTATCAATAACAATAATGACCTTCCAAAAGAATTCAGTTTTTCTCCTTCATCAATTCTTTTATTTTCAGATTGTGAAAAAAAGTTTGAATACAAATACAAATTCAACATGCCTGAAGAAAGAATAATAGCCTGGGAAGAAGCAGCACTTGGTTCCTTCGTGCATCTTGTGCTTGAAAAAGGAGTAAAAGAGAATCTTAGAAATCTCTCTGATTTCTTAAATCTTGCAAGAGATCTGCATTTAAACGAGGAATGGTCTTCAATAAGCCTTGAAGAATCTGAACATTTGATAAAAGTTTTTTATGAAAGAAACAAATCCAAATATAATGAAAATTCTAGAACAGAGCAAAAGTTAAAAACTAAAATAGGCTCCTTCAATTTCATAGGTTTCGCAGACCGTATCGATTTCAACAAAGAAGGTTTAGAAATAGTAGATTATAAAACAGGAAAATCAATATTAACTCCAAAACAAAGAAACTGGCAATTAGGATACTACATCATTGCTTCTTCCAAACTAGGAAAAGTAAAGAAAGTTACAATTGATATGCTTCGTCATGAAAAACCTCTTGAATTTTCCATAGAAGAAAATACAGCCAAAGCAATCGGCTCAGATAGAATGCATTTCTCAATAACAGAAGTACAAAATGAAATAATCGAAGAAGCCACAAAAATAACAGAAGCATTCAAATCAGGCTTTAAATCCTGTCCTATCGACAAAAACTGCAATTTCTGTAATGAATTTATTTACAAGATTTAACTCTATTCTTTTATTCTGCGTCTAATAGAGGTATAATTTATGGTTATCAAAATCGATGAGTCTGCCTAATCTGAGACTATGGTGCGCCAATAACACGCATATATGGCTTGCAACCATTTTTATCGATAACAAAGGTGTCAATCTCAGCTTTAGCTCTAGGAAAATAATTACTCTTAGCTCTAAGAAACTCATAATATCCATTTTCAAGTTCACGGCCTATACTTTCAAGAGAGTTTCGCAATGCTTTAACATCTTTCCTAGAAAAGTTAATAGCTAAATCAGCTACATCTAAAACTAAGGCATCAAAACTAAAATCTGCAACACCTTCAAAAACTAGAGGTTCAAAATCTTCTGCACTAGTCTCAAAATAAGGAGTAAGACCAACTCCAACCCCCACATCAGCTCCTCTGCTTTCGCTATACAAAGCTCCGCCTAATAAAACACTAGCGCCAGCAACAATTCCAGCTAAATTCCTTTTTCTCATCAAACATAAAATTTACTTAAACTTAAAAGCTTCCTCCCTATTTGTAATCTAACAGAGTAACAAAAATCGCCTTATCAAAAATTATCTCCAAAAAGCTTATCCACACCTCTTAATGTTTTTTGCGCTTCAACGTTTTTTAATTCCTTATTTAACATACCAAAAACATCCTTTACTTTAGTCTTATTTTTAGCTTGAACAGTTGTTTTTTCCATTATAGTCAACTACCTTGATTTTTCCCCATTTTGTTGTTGACATACTAGGGAAAGATTTACATCTTCCTCTATAGTTATACATATAACTAATATTAAAAGTTTACTATTAGCGTATCCAAAATTTAAGAATTTTCTCTTTCCCTCAATGCTATTTTACGCATTTTCCTAAAAGTATGTAAAGCTACAAACCCTCCAAGAGCCAAACCAGCACCTAAAATGTAATAACCAGTAGAGTCATATTTGGTTTTATGCTCATCACTCATATAACCATAAATTCTATCAAGATGTTGTCCTTCTTCACTATAAACTCTATGGCATTCAGAACCAGCCAAAACACCTAAACAACCAGCAATAATTCCTGCAAGTGTTTTTTTCTTCATAAAAATAAATATTCAATTAGTTTATAAGATTAATTATTAAACACTATACTTAATTTCCAATTTAGGCCTATAATTTTGAGTTGTTGAATCTGCAGAATAATAAGTGATATATGCTGCTCTTCCCGCACTTATACTTCTTTCAATATCCGCTCCTCCTCTTAATCCAAGCCCCGTCCATTGACCTTTCTTTACCCAAATATTTTTAACAGCATCGTTCAAAGTGAAATTAAATTGTTTGTTCGCTATTGCGTTAGAGCTTATATCCATTCTATTACTTCCTTCAACATTCCCAAAGTTTCCATAATCCGACAAAGAAACAAATGGAGCGTTCTGCATATTAACATCAAAAACAGAAACATAATCATTTGTCAAACTAACAGGATAAATACCATAAGATTGTGTAGTAGTTAATATCAACTTAGCAGACAACACATTTGCATTTCCTGGGATCGATCTTGTATCAAAAGGGACCAAAGTTCTTATCAAACTCAATTTACTATCGGAACTTTGTAGATTTTGAGGACCTCTTAAGGTTGTTTCAGTTGCGCTCTGATGAATAACTGCAGCGTTTCCAGCATCCACAAGACCACTCCAAGAATTTGAGGCAATCGGATAACTCCAGTATCCCAAAGCAGCATCGCCCTTATCAGCAAATATAACAACAGAGCAAGTGCCATCTGTATTCTTAGTTCCAACTGGGCAAGTCCCTGTTCCACCGCATTGTAGTCCTTCATCAACCAAGCCATTACAATTATCATCTTTGTTATTACAAGTTTCTGTTGCTGGTACACACTGAACGGCACAATTACTATCCGATATATCAGTTAATCCATCACAATCATTGTCCTTTCCATCTGTGCAGATTTCCTGCGTCGGATTTCCAGCCGTTACACTACACTGAACCCCATTTCCAACAGAGTTACAGATATTAGCCCCCTCTCTTCTACATTCTCCGATTCCAACGCTGCAAGCCGTTCCTTTATTATATCCTTCATCAACAATAGTATCGCAGTCGTTATCTTTATTATCGCAAACTTCAGGAGAAGTAACACACTGATTCTCCCTTACACATTTATTAGCATCAATAACACAAGAAGAAGTACAATTCAAATTTCCTCCAATATATCCAAGTCCAAGACTCTGACACGTCTCCCCTTTGAAATCTAATCCATCACACGACTCAGTTGTATTCGCTCTTCCATCCCCGCATCTCCCCCCTATTGTTTGTGTAGAAGGATTAACAAACAAAGTCCCGCGTCTTATGTTGTTGGACAGATATCTGCTCGAAACAAAAGAACCTAAAGAATGATAAGCCATAAAATAATATTCATTGGAAGAGTCATTC
This sequence comes from Candidatus Woesearchaeota archaeon, assembly GCA_964366325.1. Taxonomy (GTDB): domain Archaea; phylum Nanobdellota; class Nanobdellia; order Pacearchaeales; family GW2011-AR1; genus UBA73. The sequence goes on from CAYITD010000003.1 coordinate 20,905, forward strand.
CTGTTCATCTGATACCTGTATTGAATCTGTGTCCCAGTGCTAGGAAAAACCCCATTAAATGTATAAACAGGGTAATTATCTACCCCAGAACTATATCCAAGCTCCTTCCATAATGTAAAAGTTATCGGCTGATTATTACAGCCAGTTCCTGTCAAATTCAAATAGACAATATCACCGTTATTTGCCGTATTTATCTTATTTCCAGCAGAATTAACAAACGCGGCAGTCCTCAACCTACAACTCGTTGCCGTTGTTCCGCATTGTAATCCTTCATCTATCAAACCATCACAATCATTGTCCTTCTGATCACAAATTGTCCCCTCAGAAACAGGAGTTCCAGCCGTTACACTGCATTGGATTCCTCCAATAGAATTACAAATGTTTACTCCAGTTCTCAAACACGTCCCAATTCCAACACTGCAAGTCGCTCCTTTATCGTAGCCTTCATCAATCAAACTATCGCAATCATCATCTCTGTTATTACAAGTCTCAGTTGTAGGTACGCATTGCTGTTCATTCTCACAATATGAAAAATCATAATCATTACACTGAGTATTGCATTTTAAATCTCCAGAATTAAATCCAAGGAAATCAGAACAACTCTTTCCTGCCAAATCATTTCTATCGCAAGTCTCATTTCCTTTTCTTATTCCATCACCACAATAACTCACATTTCCAGGAACAAACTTACATTCTCCACCGCAAACTTGACAACTCGTTTGACCATAGTTACATTGCTCAACTAATTTATTCCCATCGTCGCATTGCTCAACTCCAACATTAAGATAACTATCGCCACATACATTGATCCTGCAAAAGTTTGTGCAAGAATCACTATTATTTGTATTTTCATCATCACATTCTTCATTTCCTTGCTTAATTCCATCTCCACATTGTGGACTGCTTTTCTCAACAACAACCAAATTACTACTTTCTCTCTCGCTAGTATTCTCATGCAAAGAAGCAACAAAATAATAATTAGGGTTTCCCTCAACAAAACAATATCCAAACAAACCCAATTCACAGTTCCATTCTGCAGTCCAGTTTCCAATAGCCTTGCCAGAAACAAAACTAACTGAAGCAGGCGTAACAACAGACAAATCATCTGAAGTCAAAGTATCCTTCTCAAAAACTTTAAAGTCAACAATTTTTCCATCGCAACTATCTCCTTCAACATTCAGAACAAGTTGTTCTCCTTGAACAGCCTTTTCCTTATTCCAATATGCTTTTGTTATGTTGCACGGCTTCACCTCTGGCTGTGTACATTGAATACTGCAACATTTATCACTATCAGAAGCATATAAACTATCTCCTCTGCACTCTTGTCCCTCAGCACAAGAAAAGCCTTGTTGTGCAAAACAGCTTAACAAAGAATTTGGATTATATCTGACAACCAGCTTAGGAAGGTTAAAAGAATCAAAATTAGTATGAATATAAAAATAAAAAGAAGATTTGTTGTTTGCAAGATAAAGTTGTGGAGAGACGTTAAAAAAGTCATATCCGCTAATCAACCCAAAAGTTGTCCAGCCTTTGTTTCTTATAAACTTTAGACCCTCGCTATTGAGAGTCAAATTTATACTTCTTACATCTCCTTCAGAATTCAAAATATTTCTTGCGTAAACAGCAGTGCTCAAAGCTTTACTTCCAAACTTACCATAATCGTAAATATTAGGCCTTGGAGGTTGAATAGCAGATACATTAACAAGATATAAAGAGTTTAAATTATCTTGTTGGGGATTGTCCAGATAAATTCTATCTTTTTGAACACTCAAATTTAGTGTCGCAGAAATAATGGTGCTGTTTTCAGGTATAACTGATGTATTGAAAGGAAGATAAACTCTTGAGTTAAAGTACTTTTTTCCATACTCAAAGTTTTCTACACCAGAAGCCACAGAAATAACTCCAGAAATTCCTCCAATGTACCTGGAAAAAGAAAAATTATGCACATTATTCCAACTTGTAAGACCATCGAAATCCAAATTGCTTAAGTCAGAAGTCACATCTATTTTTATTGTACAAGTACCATCACCATTATCATATTCTACTTTTCCGCATTTGCCAGTATAAACAGGACACTGAGTAAAATCATAAGAACAAGTATTAGAACAAGATAATCTGTCTCCTTGGTATCCAAAATCTCCACACTTTTTATAATCTAATTCTGCTCTAGAACAAACCCCGTCAACTCCGCAGTCACAATCCTCAAAGCTTGTTTTCTGCAAAACTCCATCCCCGCAAAACTCAACAGGTATCTCAGTCGTATAAGTTAATTTATTTCCAGAAGTATCATTTGCAAAAAGATAAAATTTATACTTTTCCGAAATCAAATTAACAGGTAGATGGATTTCAAAATCAACTTCTCCATTAGATTTAACATTTTTAATCAAATCCAATGATTTATACACACCAGATCCTAAACTATAACCTGCAGATATTCCATCTATAGAATCGTAAGAATGACATTTCAAACTAAAGACCTCACTATCTGGCAAATAATCAAAACTTGTAGTATTCCATAACTGTCTTAAACAAGTATCTCCAGGAATAAAAGCACCTGTGAGAGTATTATCTTCTCCCAATCTTAATGTGTTAACCTGTTCCCAGTTTCTCTTCAGATTAAATATCTTCATAATTGGAGGATTAACATTATTGCAAAGTCCCCCATACCTAGTAGCTTCTTCAAATGAACATGGTTTTTTATAGAACTCCATACTTGCAGTAGAGATGAGACTTATACCGTTAACAGTATATGGAATAGAAAAATTAGAAACAAATTTGTAAGATTGGGAATAATTGACCATGTATTTACTATAATTATCCTTGTCCGCATTCAAATCAATATACATAGAACTATCGCCAAAAGGAAAAGAGTAATTGTCATTGAAAATTTGATTCTGATTACTATAGACAACATAAGAAAACGTGCCTTTTCCATTAGGAAGTTTATTTCCATAAACAGTTTCTCTATTCTGTTTATTCCAAAAACTTGGGGAATTATATGGAATTAACTTCAAACGAGGATTAAAGTTATACTTGCCAGAACCAGTATCAAAAGTCAAATCATCTGTATAGCCAACTTGTCCGCTAAAGAATAAAGGGCTTTTTCCAATAGTTATTGGGGAGCTGAAAGGGAATTTTCTTAAAACAGTTTCCTTAAGTATGTCAGAAGAATTATAGCTTTGAGATATAGGAAACATATAAAAAATTCCCTTATATTTATCATATCCACGAACAGCATTAAATTCTACAATGCCTTCATTAGTTAAAAAATACAAAGGAGATTTATATTGATCTGCTTTTTCAGAGTTATTTTGACTGCCTAAAAAGAACTTTAGATAAGGCCAGTCTTCATATTCTGCGTCAGAGGCGAGATTATAATTTCCAGGCAGATATCGAAAATTATAATTATAATATCCGTTTATGTAAGAAACATTTGGACTATATTGCCCATTTACTAAAAAAGTCCCAACTTTGAAATTGCACCTCTCTCCTCCAAGAGGATCCACAAAATTAACAAACTGTTCTTCCTCAAAATCATTACTACCGAAGCCTGTACTCAACCCCTCGGGTTTAGAAATTACACAAACCTTCGGTTCTACATATGAAATCGTTCCATTCACGAAATTTTCAGAATAAAATTTGATTGTGGCATTTTTAAAATCAGATTCTTTAACGCTTAAACTTAAATTACCTTTATCGTTGTTATCAAATCTAAAAGAAAAAGGAATAAATTCTATAAACTTTAAGGAAGTTGAATTTGGATAGTAGACATACTTGTTATATCCATAACCTCCAACGAAGACTAAAGATTCCCATGGATCTGGAAAATCTCCAAAATGCCAAACTGTGTTGCGCCCATCAAATAAACCGCGAACCAAGCTATAAACTTGTTTCTTATCGCCCTGGCTTTTTCCATAAATTAGCCCTTTATAGTCAATAGACATGCGTGCACCAGAATCAGCACTTACTTGAGGAACATAAAAAGACTTTGTGAGTTTTGACCTATTGATATGAAAAGTATAATTAGCGCTTTTTCCATAATCCAAATTAGAATCAAAAAACAGATAAGTATCTGGATAATAAGATACGAAAGGTCCACTCTTAAAAACAGGACCGCTAATAATAGCATCAAAATTGGGTGCAGGATTAGAGCTTAAAATAGGAAGCCTGCCTACTCCATTACCATCTATATAAATAAGGCTTAAAGGAGGCCAAGGAGGATCCTCAGAAAATTCATAGGCAGTTTTATCAAATAAACTCACAGAAACATATTTCTCATAAAAATATCTGTCATCAGTCTTTATAATATAATTTGGAAAAAATAAAGCCTTCCAATTAGATTTAAAAATCTTTTCACCTTTAAGATAAAAAGATACCTCACCATCAAGTTTCTTTCCCCTAAGAGACAAAAGGCTCGAATTTATTATTATTTTAATAGGCACTAACACTGAAGAAGCTGGAGGAATCAAAACTTCTTTTGGATAGTCGAAAGAAATATTCTTCTCACTCAAACCAGTTAAATTAATTTTCACATACTCAGAGCCATCAATCCTAGAATTTGAAAGATTTACATATTTAACACTCTCTGAATAGCCACCCTTTTCCAAAATATCATCAAAAACAATTTCTAAAGAACTTTTATCCAAACTTATAGAAGACAGTAAATTAAAAATTATTTTAACACCTTGTGTTTTTCCATCTAAGGTATAAGCTAAAAAAATTTCCCTTCTACCTTGCTTTAAAGTATTAAGATCTAATGAATAACTAACATTGACAGAAACTGACTGCAATGGTTTAATCTCATCAAGAAATTCATCTACGTTCACAGTCAAGCCATCTTCAAGGTTGCTTAATGTTGGCCTTAGGAGTCTAATTGAATGACCCTCAATATTCTTAACGTTTATTAAAAAACTTCCTTGAAAAAATCTCGTTTGTGGTTTTACATTTATTAACTTAAAAATCGGGTTAATAGATAAAGAGTTATTTTGAATTTCAATAAAAGGATCTATTTCTCTGAGTGTAGACGGTAAATTAATTAAACCAGCGCCCTGCAAATCATAGTCCATACCCAAGTCAATAGCGCTATTCTTCATAGCATCCTTAATCTCAAAAGGAGCTAATTCAGGAAATGCCTGCCTTATTATTGCCAAAGCTCCAGAAACATGAGGGGTAGCCATACTTGTCCCTGACAAATATATATGAGTTTCTCCTTCACCACAAAGACCATAAACTGGATTGGGTAAAGTAAGTCCTGGGAGTCTAGCCGCACATATACCAACACCAGGGGCAGAAATATCAGGTTTACGTAAATCTTCTCCATTCCAAATCAAAGGCCCTCTAGAAGAAAAATCGGCAATTGGCTCTCCTCTTAAACATTGAGGGTGGTTTCCAATCTGCTCAATTTTGCAAGCAGCTGCAACAGTCACAGCCGTTCTTGCAGTCCCAGGGCTTCCAATAGTATCTGCCTCAGGCCCACTATTCCCTGCAGCAATTGAAGAAATCACTCCCAAAGAAGAAGCTCTGTCAACTATTCTAGATAAGCCATCATCTGGATCTCCAGAGCCGCCTAAACTCATACTTATAACATCGACATGATCAGAATAATCTCCATTACAGCCGCCTAAATAAGCCTCGTCCCCTTCAATAGTAAAATTATATTTATTTCCACACAAAGAAGCCTCTATAGCCCTTGCTATCCCAATTAAACCGCCACTTCCTCCCGAATCTAAAACTTTGTAAGCCATTATTCCAGCTCCAGGAGCAACACCAAGATATCTATCATTTATTCCAGCAACAGTAGAAGCTACATGAGTACCATGTCCATGGTCATCCATAGGATCGCTATCTTCATTAATGAAATCATATCCTCCAACAACTTTACATTGTTCTCCCAAGCAACCACCCAAATCAGGGTGAGTATAATCTACACCAGTGTCTATTACAGCCACAACCGTTCCAGTTCCATCAAGAGGCCTACCCAAGTTGTCTGATAAAGCCCAAACTTCAGGCGCACCGATCATGGGAACACTTTCATCAAGGATAGCCTCATATCTAGTATTTGGATAAACATTCTTCGCTCCCAGCTCTTTCAATTTTTTTATATTGTCTTCATTATATTCCAAATCAGGTAAATATAACATATTTGCAACAGCCTTTGCTATTTCTTTGACTTCAATATTATTCTTACTACTTTCAGGTGCCAATCGAAGTTTGGAATTAGAAGCAAAATCTTTTTGTCCTCTCAGTCTACTGGCAAAATCTTTTTGTTGCTTAACAACTTTCTGCTCCTGTTTTCTAAACATTTCTTTAATATCTCCTCTAGAGAAAAATTCCTTATACTTTGCATTTCTCTCTTCCACAGGAACAGCCTTTAATTCTCTCGTAGATCCCAGATTATACAAAAATAGTTTAGTCTTATAAGTTAAGCTATTCGTAACTTCTGCCGCAGGCTCTTCAGATAATTCAACAATAATTCCCTGTGATTGATTATTTTCTTCAATTTTTATCAAATCACTTTCGGATGTTTCATCAACATTGTTATCTAAAACATCAAGAAATTTCTTTATTTCTTTTCCAGATAAATCTCCATTGGAAACATGATACCCGCTTTCAAAATCCAAAACAGATTTTCTTTCCAGATCATAATTTAAATTATTCGGTTCGCTAATAACATTTCCAACTATCTCTCTTTTCCCAAGATTTTGATAAGCCACATAGCTCCCAAAAATCAAAACAAAAACAAACAAAAACGCAACAAAAAGGTATCTTAACTCTAATCTTTTTCCTCTTCTAAAATTATAAACCATCGTCTCTTTTAATGAGAAAAAGTAACAAATATTGTATATAAATTCTTCTACATTACATGAGCATTAATTACAGTTAAAAAATTCAATACAAAATGCCAACCAGTTTATGTTTTATATCTAAAAATCTAATTCTTTCATCAACTTCCTGTGAGTTATCTCCTTTTGTCACAAAATAAACACCATATTCATCTGTTCCTTTCCCTATAACTCTATGAACAATCAATTCTCCATTCTTTTCATAACTTATTATGTCTCCTATTTCTATTTCACCTTCTGATTTCGGAATTATTGTAATCCCATTTGAGTTTTCATCAAGAGTAGGGCTCATGCTCCCACTTTTATCATAGCTGCTCAATCCTGAATTGTTTATCTTTATCTCAATTCGATCATTAAAAATTAAAACATCTTCGTTTGTTAAAAAATCTCCCGCTGTCTTTTGAACAAAAGTCCCAGTTAAATTAGGAGATAAAGAAACAAAATATTTGTCTTTATAAAAGTTATAAAATTGAGAAACAAAGAACCCAAGGCTAAAAAACAACAGCAAAACAATAATTCCCAACAAAACTTTGCTCTTATCCATTAAAGCAAAAAATAGTTAAGATTTATATCTTTTTATATGTTGAAGATTATTATTTTACCTCTAAAAGATATCTAGGATCTATCTTTGCATTATTAACTGCATACTTAAATGCTAATTTCCATAACTTTCTATCTTCAAGTTTGGCTTTAAAAGAAGTTATACCATCGCCCTCATCTTTCCCATATTTCTCTAAATTCACTAAAAAATATTTATTATGAAAAACAATTAATAATCGCCTTCCATTTGTGAAATGAGCATAATATTCTAACTTAATTTGCTTTTCAAGAACTTTAGCAACCTTCTCTACATTTTTTTCTTCTATTTCTACTGTATACAGTACCCAAATTTGCTTTTCATCGCCATTATTATTCTCTTCCTCTTGAGATTTAATTACTTTAAATCCTGATAAAGTCGATTTATCTTTTAAGCTCTTATCAATTATCCAACCCCTCCAGATCTTTTCCATATAATAATCCGAGTTTTAACATTAAATAATTACCTATAGTAAAAATTAAAATTAATATAGGCTATAAGTCACAATTCACTCTCATCTAGCAAAGGATAAATATCAAAAGCTACTTCTTCATAAGGATGTGCTTCTCTCATAGCTTTGATTATTTCCTTAGCTTTATTGCTCGAACTGAGTTCAATATTCCGCAGCTTGTGTGCGGAGTCTCAGTTTGAGGCTTAAAAATACCTCTCAGCTTGCTGTGATTGGGATTTTTATTTTTCTGACAAACAAATTCAATCCTGTCTTCTTTTACTTCTTCTATAGACAATTTCGTGACCTATACTATTCTCGTTTGAAATTGTCTTATTAGAAAATTCTGAACCAACTATCATATACTCTTCAGAATTATCTATAGTTTTCCAAATTTCCCAATAAAAGGAGTAGCCTTTTCATTTGGTTTAAATCTTCCCACTCCCTCAGTAGAAAAACTGCAATATGAATAATTGCCTATAACTCCTCCTCCACTTTTCCCAACTGCTTCCAAAACTTCTTTTGTGTGCGATTTAGGAACAAAAACAACGATCTTCACATTTTTCATAATTATCTCAAACAAATAACTTTAATAAATTTTCCATAATCCCTAAAATATATTTTAGGTATCATCAATAACTCCCTCTCTCCTTCCTCAATCTTCTATATCTATAATAAACAATTATTAATACAGCAACTAATAAAATAACAGGTATCAAGAAGTAATATGTAAGTCTGTTGTTTGTTTTTGGCTTCTCAACAGGGCACTGAGTAGGACATGGACCGCCGCAATCAATTCCCTCTTCTCCCTGATTTTGCTTTCCATCAGAACAAGTAGGGCAAGCTCCGCATGGTCCGCCGCAATCAACAAGAAATTCACAACTATTATCATGACAATTTTTTATATTATCTTCACATGAAGGATTCTCAGTAAAATAACAACTCTGCACTCCAAAAGGTTTACCTATTGTTTTATTACAGTTGCCAACATCATTACAAAATCTCTCCTGATAACCACATACACTTTCATTCCAGCTATTCAACGTGCAATTACTCTGTACTTGTCTGTATATATCACCGATTAAGAATCCAGAAGATAAACCAGTAACAGCACTCTGACATTGAAACCAATCGTTGCAAGCCCATTTTACCAAACAAAGTGGTTTTCCACCTCCACCGCCCCCACCGCCTCCTCCACCGCCTGAAGTAGGTTCACTAGGACACAAAACATCCTGAACGCTAACATTCCATTGTAGAGAATCATTCAACACTCCATCAGTTGTAACAACCTTAACTCTATGAACTCCAGAAACTCCACAACCAAAAGAGTAAACAAAAGTGTCATACAAAGATAAATTATCATATTCCTTAAAAGAATCGTCTACATACCAATAAGTGTCAGGAATCGTACCATCAGGATCATATTCGGAAACGTTAAAGAAGATATTGTCAGTTCCTGATGCTGTAAACGTCAAATTTATAGGATAATAAGAAACAATTCTTGGCTGTCTATTCTGGTTAGTAATTGTCAATTGAAAAGTCTCACAAACGGACTTGTTATTTCCAAGTCCAGAGTCACAAAAACTTATGTTTGAATGTATTCTGTTCTGTGGCAAACCTTTGTCAATAGCGCAAGTATTTATTAAATAAACACCAATATTCGAAGAATTGGCCGTAAAGTTAATTTCTCCAGTGGAACTATTAACATTAAAAAGCTGATTTCCAGAAAGAAAAGACAAATTATAAGATAAGTTTCCATAATTAGCCAATTCATAAACAGAATCAGTAGCGTTAATAAATTTATAAAAAGTTCTGTTTTCACCGCTGCCCCATATAGTTTGGACTCCTATGTTAGCATTAAATGAGGGATTGTTATTGATCTCTATAACCGTGAGGTTCACATTTTTCCTATCAATATATAAATTATCTTTTACAGAAATGTTTCTTAGGTAACTTCCAATTTCATTTTTTCCTAGTAATCCTGAAAATATTTCAGACTTAGAAATAGTTAAATAAGGACTTATAGTTTGACTTGAATAAGGCCTAGCAACAGAAAAAATAACATTTGACGGCTCTATGTTAAATTCTAAACTATCTTCATCAACATCAGTTGCATTTATAGAATAATCAAGAGACTGGCCTTCACAAGCAAATACATTATTATCTATAAAGCCCAAAACAGGAGAAGAATCAGAAACATTAACAAAAAATTCTACTTCATTAGTTCCCAGTCTACTTATTGAATCATTTCCTTGAACAATAATTCTATTACTCCATCTAACCGCTTGAAAAGTTGTATTTGGAATAAAAGTTATGTTCCTATAAGCAAATAAATCGTGTCTTATGTCATAAAGAGAAAATTGCCAAGAATCAATAGCCGAACTAGCAGAAACATTAAGATTTATTAAAAAAATATCAAATTTATCAAAATTATAAGTCGTATTCTCAGGGCTAGAAATATTAATCACAACAGCAGAATTAAGCACCCCAAGACTTATGGAACCAAAAACACTTTTACCAGTAATCAAAGAATAACCTCCAAAAAATAAAATGCAAATTAAAACAAAAAAAGCACTAAAAAAAATAATTCTCTTTTCCATGTTATCTAAATAAATTTTAAAGATTAAAAAGTCTTTGCATTTCACAATATATCCGATTAAGCTCTAGAAATTAAAATAACAATTTTCCCTTTATATGATCCTTCCTTTATTTTTACAGGAACACTAAGAACAATTGGAATATTTAGAGTTTCATTAACACCTAAATAATAAGATTCCTTTTCAATTTTAATATATTCATCTATTTCCTTACTTAAAGAAAATCTAACTTCTACAGGAAATGCTCTATTATTATTAATTTCTATGCTCCTTGTTGCAGATCCTCCAGGATTAACAGCTCCAAACGTCAAAGCAGTATTATTCAAATCAAAACCGATCCCGCCATTCCTAACAAGAAACAAAACATCATAGTTCTTTGTTTCTATAATGGGATTTTCCATAATGTCATTTTTAAAAGAAAGAAAAATAACTATAAATGAAATAAAAATGCATAAAAAGCAAAGCAAATAAAGCAAGCTATTTCTTCTTAATATTCTTCTTGTTTTCATTCTTAAGTCTCCTGAATTTAATGTAAATCCATACGAAAAGAAGAGCAACAAAAACAAGAGCTGAAATCAAAGCAATTGTAGTGTAATTTATCTTTGTCTTAAATTTTAAATCTAAAGTTGACTCCTCAGTCTTATTTGCATAATGCAAATAAACTTTAGCTTTAAATTTCTTATCCTTTATTTGACTCGCATCAAAATGTCCATATAAAGTTTTTGATTCCCAAGGCTTTAAATTTTCAGAAGGAGTTTTAAAAGTTGCGTTCGTACCTAGGATCCCACCTTCAATATAAACTCCCTCTATGGGGTCATTCCAAAAGCTTTCTATGCGAATATTAAGTGAGTTTATCCTATCCCTCTCAAAAAATTTTGTATAATCCATTACTCTAATTGATAATTCCCCAAGTCTAAAAACTGCTTCAGCTAATGCATCTTTCTCTCCTCCATAGTCAACAATTGCCATAGCTTTGTATTTTCCAGGCTTGTATTTCTCTGTCGATATGCTTTTCTTAATTTCCTTAGTTTCTGTAGATTTTATTTCATCTGTACCAAGAGAAATAGTATCCATCTTTTTGTTTTCAGAGTCATAAATTTCGATATAAGAACTAGCAGTTATAGTTTCTTTTCCTTTCTCGGTTATTTTTAAAATAAAATCTGCATTCTCTCCAGCATTAACATCTTTTGTATAAAATTCAATTTCAGGATATTTTCCAGGGTAAGGAACATCTATAGCTATAACACCTCGAACATTAGCAGCAACACCAAACCCAGAAGATCCGTCCTTAACAACCTCTTTAGCACCTATTGCTAAGACATGCATACCAGGCATCTCAATTTCAGCAGGAAGGCTAAGGGTAACATCAACACTATCAGAGCCCTTAATGATCCTTTTACTCAACTTAGCATATTTGTCTAAATCGCCATCTAAATAAACTTCAAGTTCACTTTCGGCTGAATCACTATAAAAATTAAAAGTAACTGTCTGTTTCAAATAAGGTTGAAAATTAGACTTGTACGCGGAAGGATAAACTCCGACCAAAGCAGAATTAAAAGGAATTAAAAAAACAACAACTAAAAAAAACAACAAAACTCTTTTTCTCATCTCCATCAAAACATAAAACACTTTTAATTTATAAACTCTATCTCAAAAAAACAAAAATTTAAGAAACTGCTTGGGCAGTTGCAGTCATTGTATCTCCAAGAAAAGAATCTTTAATCGCATCGCTTGGTATTCTCAAAAGGACATCTATTCTTATCGAATTCTGCCCACCCAAACCAGGAACACCATTAAAGAAAAATCCAGGACCTAAACTACCAGCACCACCACAAACTTTATCTCCTAAAGTACCAACAGTATTATTAACATCTCTAAAAACACCTAGATTAAAACCAGTAGTGTTGCCACAAGCACCAGCATCCAAATTAGTAACATTATATTGATACAAAGGTCCACCACCCAAACTGCCCCCGATAAACTGCGTAGCGTTCTTCTCAGTCTTTACAAATAAGGTAACATTAACAGTCCCCAAATTATCTAAAACAAAACCTTGCGTTACAGTTCTCCAATTAGTTCCATTACTACCATTAGAAGTACTTAAAATAACGAAGTCTGTATTTGGAGGATGAAATCCTGAACTCCAATTTATATTGTTTACAGAAAAATTGATAGCTGTATTAGCCACAACAGTAACATTAATTGTGCCAGTACTTGTATTGGTAGGCGCAAACCTAACATCCAAAGGTAAGATAGAACTATAAGAAACAAACAAACCAACAGCAGAAACCAAAACAGCAATAACCGCAACAATCAACAAAGTATCATCTGACTTCATGGCGCCTCCGAAACAGAAAGGCTGATGCTACCACCCAAACCATTATTTCCAGCAACAAAAGGCTCATTACTATTAACAACAAAGTTATCAGAACTAATTCCACCAAAAGAACCGCTGCCAGACATAACCATCACAATAGACACCAAAGATAAAGCAATTGCAACAACCAACAACACAACAGCAATTTGTTTTTTTTCCATCTTCACTCTTCTTTTAAACAACTAACTGATATAAAAACAACTTATTTATAAATGTTTCTATAGTCAACAACTAATCTATCCTCCACAATTATTTTTATCATCATTTAACTTTCGCTCTCGATCTCTTGAAGAAAACGAACCAAGCTAAATTAACTATCAGTAAGATTATAACTAAAACAATTAAAATATCTGTGACGTTAAATCCTCCACCGCCTCTACCTCTTATAGCATAACCTACTCCAGTTATATCTAAACTATCTGAGTTAACTTTCAAAAGCAAGTTCTTATCAGCAGATTTTTGTCCATATTGAATTAATAATTTACCATCGTATTCTCCTTCTTTTACTCCAACAGTATCCCAATAAGCAATCAGCTCCTTTCTCGACAAAGAAGGTATATCTTCGCTAGCAGATTTAACATCAGCCATGGTCTCACCATCTCTATTGAATACAAGAAGATTTGCGTACACATTCTTTAATTCCTGATTCCATTTATTCTCAACTAAAATTTGTAATTTGGCAATCTCTCCTAAACTAAATTGGTTAACTAAAATACTCTCCATGCTAATCAAATTATTTCCAACAGAAAATTGTTTTTCAAGATCTCTTGATTCTCCATCGTAAAAAACAGTAGCTTTGGCAAGATAACTCCCAGTGTTTACATTAGCAGGCCACTTAGCGGTAAGTTCTGTTCTTTCCCCCGGCTCAAGAGCAGTAAAATCAGTTTCAACAGTTCCAACTTTCTCATTCAAAGGAGTGTAGATATCTATCAAAGCTCTAATTTCTCCAATCCCTATTTTTCCCCTACTCACAACAGGAACAATAAAAGTAGCTGTAGAGTTTTGCTCAGTATCTAAAATACTCAGATCAAAATCAACATATTTCCCAGGATATGGAACATAAACATTAAGTTCACTAACAACAGCAACAGCTGCTCCAACAAATGTTCCACCGCTAGAAGATTTTGGAATTTCAAGAGCCACGATCTCAGCTTTATGTAAACCAGGCTCTAGGCTTTTAGGTAAATTGACCTTATACTTAAAACTCTTGCTTTCTTCACTAGGCATAAAAGCAATGTTGTTCTCTGATAAAAGAATCGAGCTATTTAACTCTCCCTGGACAATAAAAACAACTTGCATACTTTTATGTTCATTATTTAAAACAGAAAAATCAACATCTTTCTCTAAACTAGGTTGAAAGTCTAAAGTAGTTCTTCCAGGAGTTATACCAATAGCTGAAACAAAGTTACTTACAAACATGATAAAAACAAACACAATAATAAAAAATCTACATTTCATTTTTCTCCCTCCCTTCATATTTATAGCCGCTTTCATTGTTTTCAATAAACTCATCATATGGAGATAAGTAAATAAATCCAACAAAACCCCCATTCTCAGTCTTTGTAACATTTATCTTTACATTTCCAACATTCCTAAGTTTGTCTCCTTCATCACTTTCTTCAAAATTCAAGGCAACTTTTGAATCAACAACAATCTTTTTCTCAAAGCTCTGAATAAAACTATTACTTGCCTTCCAATAATATTCTCCAGGTTCTAATTTAATTGTTGCAGATTTGTCAACTCCTATAAACTTAGAATTTGAAAAATCCCCATTCTTAGATATCTCAATTGTATTTGATCCGATAGAATAGAAAGTCACTTTGTCCTCATTAAGACTAACACTTACTTTAGGATATAAAGCAAAAACAGTTCCGAACAACAAAACTAGCGCTATTACTTGAATCAAAACAAATTTATGTTTCATCCGCCCTCCGCTAATCTTGAAGTGAATGTAACAACCGATGTTCTTGTTCCTGCACCTTCTCCACTCGGCACTTGAACATAAATGTCAACTTCTGATCTATTCAAACTATTCTCGAAATTAAAACCTGTAATTGCGTTTAAAGGAAAAGTCGAATTTGGCATGAAAGTAAAGTTAGTAATAGAAGAACTCCAGTTGAAAGCTCCTTCGAAGCCGCTGCGATTATCAACTTTAAACTGATAATATTGGCTTGGATTTCGAACAGTTTTCCATAAATCATCAGCATGTATACTAACATTAACAATAGAGTTTCCAAAATTTTCCAAAACAAAAGGCCCAGGGACATTATCTGTTGTGTTGTCCGAATCCAAATGAGATATAAAAGTAAAGTTAACAAAATTATTGATAGCACTAACAACTACCATAGAACTTAAATTTATGCTCCGCACATTGGTCCAATTGACAAAACCAGAACCATCATTTACCCTGACACTCCACAAATAATAGTCTCCATTATCGTAAAAACATCTTAAATTGTTGTCTAATGTATAATTACTGGCTTGCCCATTTGGAAATACATTCCTCGGATCAACACACAAACCCAATCCTGTTTTTGTTAAATTAAATTCGTAATTCAATACATCGTTATCATCATCAATACTTGTCCAATTAAAGTAAGGTTTCCTAGAGGTTATCAACTGTCCATCCGAAGGATAATTCAGAGTAACATTAGGCAAGCTATTCAAAATATTCAGATTCGTACTGTTAATCCAATCACTATACAAAATTCCATCAAACAACCTCAAAGAGCAGCTCCAGTTTTCTCCCCTAGTAGTGTTTTTATTATCCAAAGTTGTAACAAAAAAAGTTCCATTTGCATAACTATTATTATAATCTACAGCTAAGTGCCTTGCAGAGTTATTATACCATGCTACACTAGCGTTAATTTTATCATTATTACCATCAAGTAAAGTTGCAAAACAATTTAGATCATCTTTAGTCTTATTAGTTCCAAGTGTGCTGTTTATAAAAACTGCGCTGACATTTGGAACAAACCTTTTATCCCCTATGCTATAATTTGTCCAAGAACTTACGTTAAAGATTACATTTGTTAAATTCAAAGAAGTCAAATTATTACATAAACTAAGAGGGCAATTTAACCCATTTCTAAATATTACGGGATTTGCAAATCCTCTGTCACCTATGCCGTACAAACTAACATTAGCGCTGACATTTAATCCTAAATTCAAATCGCTTCTAACTTCAGCACTGTTATTCCCAATATTTACATCCCTAGTAAGATTCGTACCCGTACCATTCAAACCTCTAATGAATTTTATCTCCCCAAACCTTGAGTTTTTTACCATAACAAAACTATCATTAAAGGAGTAATTTCCAATGTCCATATCAAATAAGTTTGTATTGTTCGCAAGTCTAATACCCGAAGTTTCAAAAAATAAGTCATAACGCGAAGTATTAGTATTTTTTATATTTACAGAAGAAATAGTAGTGTTTCTTCCAGAGTCTCTTATCGTGATCGCGTGTCCAACAGAATTATTTATCAAACCACCAATAATCGTATTGTTAGCTGAATTATCTCTTATAACAAATCCGCTACTTGTTATTAAATCTAAAGTGTTGTTTACCAGTAGAATATTGACAGCAGTTGCCCCAAGATTTACTCCAAACTGATTATTATAGAACGTGTTGTTCAATATTAAATTATTCAAACTGGTGCCTATGGAAAATAAAACACCTGTGCCAGTGAGATTATAGAAATAATTGTTAACAATTGTATTGTTGCTACCTCCGACATTTCTAACTCCTATTCCAGTCAGACCGAGACTATTTCCAGAGATAGTCCAGTTATTGCAATTTCCTTGTAAATTTATAGTAGCTGTAGATCCACTTCTTGTTATCGCATTGTTCATTATTAAATCATTATCAGATCCAATTGCATAAATTCCATACTGCGAAGTGCTGTCTAAGCTATTATTATAAATTAAATCATTATCAGATCCAGTTTCTATATTAATACCTCTTCCAAAATCAATTATCGTTAAATTAATTATACTAATATTTGAAAATCCTGTTGTAATCGAAACCCCATAGTCACTTATTCCATCGTCCCCATCTATCTTCTTGCCATTTCCATACAAAGTCACATTATTAGCCGTTACATTAAAACAAGTCCCTGTTGTAACAATATCATTTTCTAAAATATAAACACTATTCGTCTCATTAAGAAAACCACAATCGACCAATCCAAAAGAATTGCCAATGCTATAGTTTGTCCATGAAGTAACATTAAATGTCACATTTGTTAAATTCAATGAAGTCAAATTATTGCATAAACCAGAAGCACAAGCTACACCATTTCTAAATATAACTTGTTTCAAATAAGGGATAGTTGAAAGTCCATATAAGCTTATGTTAGCACTCCTGTTTAGTCCCAAGTTCAAATCGCTCCTAACTTCTGCACGATTACTTCCAATTCGTATATCTCTCGTAAGATTGCCTCCAGACCCATTAACAGGCTGTAAAAATCTTATCTCTCCAAAATTTGAATCTTTTACAATAATCTTAGATCCTATTCCAGCAAAACTATAATTTCTAATTGAAGGCATATCTACAAAAGTTGTTCCATTCAAACCCGCGTCAGATAATTTAATATCATAAAAAGAGTTAGAAGTATTAAAAATAATAATATTTGTAAATATATTCTCAACAGAACCTGAAAATAAGATAATCGAATCCCCTATCGAAGAATTAAGCAAGCCCCCAGTAATGTTGTTAGATGAACTAATAGACTCGATATATAAATTATTTGTATTCAATTTTGCCTTGTTATTTATTAGAGAATTATATTTGCTGTTAGACAAACGTATGCCTGAATAAAGGTTAGCTTCTACAGTGTTATTAGTTAAATTATTAGCATTAGAATTAAATAAAGAAATTCCAGCCCCAGAAGCATCCTGACCATTACCATTTAGGACATTATTTTCCACTAAGTTGTTGTTTCCAGAGGATATACTCAAGCCATATTGTGAATTAGAATTAATTATATTATTCTTTAAAGTGTTATTATATGATGCTTCTATTCTCACACCTTCTCCACTCCCACCAGCATTTGAGTTTAGAGTGTTGTTAATCAAAGTGTTATTATCAGAGTTAAAAACTAAATAAATTCCTATATCGTTTAAAATTATATTGTTATCTCTAATCAAATTTTTGGAACTTAAGTCTAAGTGTATACCTTCGCTATTCTCATATAAAAAGTTGCTAACAATATTAGATTTTATTATGTTATTTCCAAAAATAATTCCATTGGAAAAGCCCTTAACTTCTAGATTTTTTATAGTTATGTTAATTAAATTAGGAGCAACATTAACACCGTCATTATTTCCAGCACCATTTCCATTAACCATATAACCATTTCCGTCAAGAGTTATATTATCTGCAACAATCGTAAAACAGGTTGGATTAGATGAGATATTATTCAGAAGCTTATAAGTTTTCCCAGGGATATCCAACTGTCTGCAATTTACAATAAGACCTTCGTCAAAAGTAAATATTGAACTCTCCGTATCATTCCTGTTTCCAGCTGTATCATTTGCAAAAATTCTTAATGTATAAGTTCCATCTTTTATCGTTGAATTTGAGGCAAAGTAATTTATATCATCACTAGTATTCATAGTCTTGTTGTTTATACCATTATCTAGAGTATAAAGGACAGTTCCACCGTATTCATTCAATGTAACATTAAAGAATAAAGAAAGATTATGGATTCCATAAATACTTCCATTAATTGGAGAAGTAATTATTACAGATGGGCGAATATTTTCTCGGTTTACTGTAAACTCACGCGTCTCAGAATAATTTTTATTGCCATAGCTGTCAGTTAAGTTTACTTTCCAATAATATTTTCCAGCCTTCAGCCTGTATAAATCCTTAATTTCATATTTACTTAAACTTCTGTTCCAAACAGCAACTTCATCAATTGTTCCATTAAAGAAACCTAGTCTGCCTGTCGATCCTTCCCCAACTTCGAAGTTATTTGGAGTCAAAGCGATCGTTTTTAACTGCAAGCTTTCTCCAACTTTTTGACCATCTATGTAAAGCTCCCTCTTTGTAGAATTGACAAAAACTCCAGCTATATGATGAAAACCATTTTTTAAATCTGAACTCCCATTTGCTACAATGCCTGGAGCAGCACTATTTCTAACATAAAGGAGACCTCTACCTGATTTATTAACACCTATGCCATAAAAAGAAGTATTTCCGAATTGATATAGTTCAGCAACAGGAACAACACCATCAGTTTCAACTCCTCCGCCACTGTAATTAATCCAAGCAGAAATTGTAAATGGATAATTACTTATGCCTAAGTTTGTATTATGATTAATCATGTCATCAATTCCATCAAATTGAAATCCACCGCCAAATTTCCCATTAGAAATGTTTACAGCGGCTCCATTAAAAGCTGTTCCGTTCCTTCCGTTTCCAGAATAATCATAAACGAAAGAGTTATTTTCTCCAAACTCAGAATCGTTGTCTAAATGATACAATAATTTTGTTGTTGCATCTGGAATTACAGGAATTGAAGTCCAGTTGTAGATTATCTGTGTGCCGTTTAAGACTTTAGCCTGATATAATAATCCATTCTTATAAAAGTTTGTTGAAGAAGTTGAATTTCCTCCATAAATTTTAACATGAATTAAGTCTGCAATATCCCTATCAAAAACCTTTGCATCCAAACTTATGTTGAATATCTCTTCATAAAAAACAGAAGCATTGTCTGGTTTATTCAAAATAACAAAAGGCCAACATTCGTCATCTGCATTGTCAGTAAAGCCATCTCCGTCATCATCAATTAAATTAGTGCAATCACTCTCAGAAGAACTTAGTGGCTTGCATCCTCCAAATATTCCAAGGTCGCAAACCCCCGTGTAGTTGAAGTAACCATCATTAATGTTTATGTCGCACTTTGAGTTATCAGGTCTTACAGAACAACTCGAATAAAATATTGTGCAGTTTCCGCTTGACTGATTAGTCAAACAATTCGCAGCAGAGTCTCCAGATATTTGACAAGAAGGAGATCCAGAATCATCAACACAAATTCCATTTGGATTCCAAACAAACTGGCTTCCATTTATATTATTTCTGCAAGATTCTCCTCCTCCTAACGTACAGCCAGTTGTTAAATTAAAGCTCGTTTTGTTAGCGAAAACTACCCCATTTATACAGCTCACTCCAAAAGTGCTATTGACTCCACAAATACCGTCAGCAAAAAAACTAGTTCCAGTAAGATTAATGTCACAGACGTCAATGTCAGTTACACTACTAGAATTTTGACAATTCAAATAATAGTTATTTACTTCATTATCATAATAAATTTGTGCAGATTGCGTTTGTTTAATGCACTGATTTGAAGCACAAATCCCTTCAGCTGCATAGCCAGTTGGAGCAGAGAAAGTTATGTCGTTATCGCACTGGTTCCCAGATAAATCACAATTTTCAAAATAATCAGAGTTATTCCTAACCATTCCAACAGCACAAGTATTATTTCTGGTTAATAAACCGAATTCATCTTCTTGAACACCATCCCAATCAACATAGTTAGTCCTATTCAAACAAGTAACACCTTGAACTCCAGCATTTGTATAAGGTGCGTTTCCGCAGCCTGGATAATTGTTATCTCCATCAATTGTGCTAAAGTTATTTGTTGCGCTATCCGTATAGACAAAATTTTTAGTACAACATGGAGCAGAACTAGAAAATTCAGGAAGCTCAATATTAATTGCAGGTTGATAACCTTTATGCCCTGCAATGACTCCTTTATTTGAAACATTAAAACTTGTTCCATTAGATGGATCCAAAATACAAGTAAAACCATACCTATTAGGAAAAGCCGCATTAGAAATACATCCAAACGAAGAAGCTGCTGGGCAATCTGGACTAGCCAAAATATTGTCAGGAAAAATATCAGTTCCATTAACGCCAGCCAAACTTCTATCAGTGCTGCAAGTTGTGTCAGAACATATTCCATTATAAGCAAAATCATTTGCTGTAAAGTTATTATCACAACTTAACCAACTGCTTGAACAGGTGCTAAAGTAAGTTGAAGTATTTGTTGCTGTTGGTGTATTCATGTCACAAGAACCAACGCCACCCTCATTTGTACAAATTCCATAACTTCCAGAATCAACGCAATATTTTCCCGCATTCGCCAAACAAGGAGAAGAAAAATCATCAACACAAACCAATCCACCTGTTGTATTAACACTTCGCTCACAAGAAACAGTAAACTCTCTAGTTTCAGATTCATTTACGTTTCCAAAAGAATCAGTCAAATTTACTTTCCAGTAATATTTTCCTCCTTTAAGCCTATAGAGATTTTTTACTTCTACATCACTTAGACGTCTATTCCAAAAAGTAGGTTCATCTATACTTCCGGAAAAAAATTCTGCTTGAATATCACCACCTTTTCCGATATTTATCTTCATAGGATTTGTAAAAGCACAGCAAGTTTTAGAGCTAGTTATATTAGCTACATTGACACCGTTAACATAAAGTCTTTTATCAGTATCATTTATAAAAATTCCAGTTATGAGAAACCACTTATTTGTAACATCGATATTAGAACCAGCGACAACCTCAGAAGCAGTAGAAAAACTGTCTCTTGTATATATCTCTGGGTTTCCACTGGCATTTATTCTAATACCATGATAAATAAGACCTTCTTTAACATCATTTTCTATAATTGTTCCCTTATTCGTTCCAGTATAATTAACCCAAGCGCTTAATGTAAAAGGGAAGTTTTTATAACCTAAATTCGAACCCTCTACAGAATCGTCAATTCCATCAAAATCAAAAGATCCTGCGAACTTTCCCCCATTCATTCTTAAATTAACACCATTAAGTGTTGTTCCATTATTTCCGTTCCCAGAATAATCATAAACAAAAGTGCTATTTTCACCATATTCACTTCCATTATCAAAATGATAAAGCAATTTTGTTGTTGGATCAGGAACCAAAGGAACAGAAGTCCAATTGTAAATTATTTGAGTCCTATTCAAAATAGTGTTTTTCTGATAAATCAGACCATGTTGATAAATTTGACTCACGTCATTAGAAAGTATCCCATAAATTTTTACATTGATTGTGTCATTATCTGCATCAAAAACTGTTGCGTTTAAAGTAATATTGAAAATATTCGCCAAAAACTGAGAAGCATTGAGTGGCCTATTCAAAACAGCATAAGGCTTTCTATTAGGCACACTTATCACAACGAAATTAGTGTTCAAAGTTGGAGATATATAACGATTAGCACTAGAATTACCAGAATAAAATATAAATTTCAAAGAAATATTTTCAGGAGTACTTAAAGGCAGATTAGAAGCAGTTCCATTTATAAAAACATATTCCGCTCCATAATTATATCCTCCTCCAGAAACACTTCCAACAGAGAGGTTTATCATCGATCCAAAATTCATAGACGCGTTTATACTGACATTTATAGAATTTACAACTCCGTTTCCAGAAACATTAATACTGTCAAATCTCTGTTCTCCTCTAGAATAAAACCTAGACGACTGATTTCTATAAAGTTCACCAACCTGAGATGAATTCAAAGATGAATTCAAAATAAGAACTTCGTCTATTGCTCCGTTAAAGCAATTAGTTGAACCACTACCTACATTTCCCAGACAACCCAAATACAAATCATTTACATTGGCTGTGACAATAGTTGTTTTTGAACAGTTTCTCTCTAAGTTGCCATTTATATAAACTGACATATTTGTTGTATTCCAAGTGCCAACAATGTGCTGCCAAGAACTAGTAGCCACATTGTTAACAGAGTCACAAGTTGTAGAACCTATCTGCAACCTTGCCTTGCTAGTAGAAGTAATCTGAAGTCTATAATCAGGACTACCACCTTGACCTCCAATTCGATGATCTATGAGGATAGGGCTAGTAGAAAAAGATCCTATATTCACCCAAATAGAAAGAGTAAATCCTTTAGACAAATTAAGCAAAGAAGTATCTGGAACAGTAATCTTACCATTGTTTGCAGTTTCTAAAAACAGATTATAAGCTCCCCCTACTATTCCGCTAGGATTAAATACTGTCTTAAACTGTAAAACACCATCCAAATTATTATCACTATAATCATGAGTCTTCCCAGAAGAATCATTATTAACATCAAAAGGCAAATACAAAACAACATTTGAGCTATTAATATAACCCAAGCTTGGTCCCTGTATACTCAAATGAGTAAAGTTCGCTTCTTTAGTTACATTGAAAAGACTGCTAGGTGTTGTTGTAACATTAATAATTAAAGTGGGATCAATTATGTGATCAAATTCAAAACTTCCATTAATAATCCTTAAATCAAAAGTATCCTGAGTTCCATTCAAAGCAGTCAAATAAATTTTATTGTAAGTGTTATTAGTAATATTAATAAATTCAGCAATTTTCTCAGTTTTGTTAAACTCATAAACCTCTATCTTAGTCGTTTCATTATCTCCACTTATAAATCTAGGAAATAAAGTTATATCTTTTTGATTTGTTAAATTCCTTTCAAATACAACTCTAACATATTCTCCTTCCTTAATCTCTCCACTCCAATTTCCATCTAGTTCTTTAACACTATCATAAATGTCTGAGATAGCTGTTCTGTTTTCATCTAAATGTTCAGCTCCAGAAATTAAAATGAGTTCAAAAGTCTGATTACTTAAATGTGGAACTATCCAAGAAACATAATCATATATCCCATTATTGTCCAAATCTTTAACCTCAGTAGGATTAATGTAAGAGTTATCTTCAATCCAATATATTTTAACCCTCTCTGGTTTTGTAACACTAAAATTCTCAGAGAGATTAGTAAATACTAGAACATTATTATAATGAACATCGGAAGGACCTATAATTTCAACTCTTTTGCCTCTTCTACTTTCCGTTTCAAAAGAATAAGGCGCAGGAGTCTCATATTCTACATTGAGAAAATCAACATCTTCCGTGAATCCTAGATCAAATTCTTTTTTTCCATCACCATTTAGGATAGCACTAGCAGTTATCGTTTTAGTTTTTTCCGTGATTCCCTCTTCTTTTATATCTTTATCATTTATAACTTTCTTTTCCAAAACTTCACCCTCTTCAGAAATTTTCTCAACAGAAATTTCCTCTGCACTTTCAGGCAAACTAACACTTAAATTACCGCTCCCATTAACATCAATTCTCTTTATCCATTTAACAGGCTGTCCCAAAACTATTGTTTGATTTGCCAAAGTTGTCAAGTTAGATTCTTCAACTAATGTATTGTTCAAAATAGTTTCATTCAAAACAATCTCACTTTGGATTCCAGCTCCAACAATAATCTTCTTTTCAACACTAAATAATTCTTTATCCTGATAAACTAAAGAAACCCTCAAATTGCTGTCATTTTGAACGACAAAACCAAGATCTCCAAGACTTAGATTAACTTCATAAATTTCATTCCCCAAGAATCCTCCTCCAAATCCCTTATCAATTGTGGAATAATCAGTACTAACAATTAAACTGCTGTCTTGAGTCCTAAGGTTCAAAATGTCTTCGCTCCCTTCTGCCCCATTAACAAAAACACTTCCAGAAATAATTTTAGCCTTCTCTCCCTCTTCCAGTTTAACAACAAAATCCTCGCCTTTTTTCACAATTCCATTGACAATCCTTTCAGAAGGAGATAATTGCACTTCTTCTCCAGATGCTGTCTCCGTTGAGCTTTCAGTTGTATCACTGACTGTTGAAGACTCTTGATTAGTAATTGCAGAGTTATCATTTTCATTATCAACTTGAGTTGGATCAGTTTCTTCTTGAGCTATATCCGTTTGTTGCTCAGAATTTGTCTCCAAACTACCAGCATCCGCATCTGAACTAATTGACTCAGCAATATCTTCTCCAATTTCACTATCGTCAACCGATTCAGTATTGTTTTGTGTGTCTTGAACTTCTTCTCCATTAACTTGAGAATCATTACTCTCCATTCCCGCAACATTACTTCCCACATCTTTATATATCAAAACACTAAAGTTTACTTCAGGAAAAATTTCCTTTTCGCCCTCCAAGCCGTAACCTTCTCCAAAACCTTCACTTAGATTCCTAAAATAAAAATTTCCTTCTTTCTCTTCAAGACTAACAATATCAGAAATTTCAACAGTCTTAGTCTCATCATCAAAGTTAAAAATTACTTTTGCATCTTTAGGAATAAACTCCCCGCGTCTCAAACCAAATCTAAACTCTCCAGATAAAATTTCACCTTCATTAAAAGAATTTTTTGATAATTCAATAGTAGGAGAACTATCAGTCTTAGGCGAGAGAAAAACTCTGAGTTGACTGTTAAAAACAGCTAAAAAAACTAACAATATAACAACAGACAAAATGATGTAGGAGAAATTTATGTTCTTTTCCGATTTGCCATGATATTTTGTAACAACCTTCCCATCCACTCTTTTGTTTTCATACAAATAGGGACCATATTTTTTACCATTCTTCCAAGTATATTTTTTATGAACCATTAGGATATAAAATCTCTTTTTTAAGCAATATATAATAAAAAACAGCTTTTATAAGTATTTCTCCTACATATTAAAATATAGACAATTCTGTTGATTGCTCAACTGAGTTAACACTTCGCAGTTTGCTGCGACAAGTCTCAGTTTGAGGCTTAAAAATACCCTACAGCTTGCTGAGGTTGGGATTTTTATTATGTCACAAAACAGAATTGTCTTATTAGGGAATTCTGGACAAGATAGTAATACAATTACCAGAATTATCTATAGGTAAACCAAGCTATACATTGAACTTTTTTATCTCATCATTCTTGTTTTCTTGCTTTCTTTTTTTCCAAATAAAAAATAACCATATTACAAAAGACAAAGAAACTATAAAAATAATAAAAATTAAGTAATCATAAATATCGAACCTGCTTAATCCTAACTCAGGAGAAACAAAAGCAAGACATTGAGTAGGACATGGACCGCCGCAATCAATTCCCTCTTCCCCCTGATTTTGCTTTCCATCAGAACAAGTAGGGCAAGCTCCGCATGGTCCACCGCAATCAACAAGAAATTCACAACTACTATCATGACAATTTTTTATATTATCTTCACATGAAGGATTAAATGTATAAAGGCAACTCTGAATTTCAATAGGCT
The DNA here is from genome assembly GCA_964366325.1 of Candidatus Woesearchaeota archaeon. GTDB lineage: Archaea > Nanobdellota > Nanobdellia > Pacearchaeales > GW2011-AR1 > UBA73. Next base: position 46,859 of record CAYITD010000003.1, read on the forward strand.
TCCTTAGTGTAACATTACAGTAAAAAACATCCTTGCATATCCTTGTCTGATATCCACAAGTAATTTCATTTAAAGAATCCTTAAAGCAACCATCCTGAATAAATCTATAAGTATCACCAGACAACAATCCACTTAGCAAAGAATCCTCAGTTTTATCACAAGTAAACCAATCATCACAAGACCATCTAGGTAAACAAGATTTTGGGCCACCAAGGCTTTTGCTTGCAGCTGCGGGAGAAGAAGCGACCTGTATTTCGTTTCCAGTTATAAACAAATTAAACTCTTGACAAGAAGAACTGTTCAACCCATCCTGCCCACAATAAAGCGTTAAATTGGGATTTGGATTGAGTATGCCTTTATCAGTAACGCAAACTCTTGCAGTATAATTCCCAGATTGAGATGCTGAAATAGTTGTGCTAATGGCTCCAGTAGAATTAATGCTAAATATAGAATTCCCAGAAATAAAACTAATATTGAAAGATAAATTTCCCGAATCCTGATTTCCATCTTCACTATCACTAGCGTTGAAACGTAAAATAAAAGGAGTTGAACCGGTAAAAGAAATTGTTTGATTCTGAACATTTTGCAAACTTACTTGTTCATTTGTCTCCAAAACAGTGAAATTCATAACTTTGCTAGTTGTAGTTTTTTCATCTGTAACTCTTAAAGTTCTAGTATAAGAGCCTATATCCTCATCTTGTAAAATCCCGCTAAAAACTTCTCCAGTTGTAAAAGTAAGGCTAGGAGATATAACTTCACTTATTTTTTCTATTCCAAATAATCCTCCAGGCAAAATAAAGCTCAAAGAGTCTTCATCAACATCGCTGGCGTTAATAGGAAAAACAAATGAAGAACCTTCACATCCAAAAGTAGAATTAGTAAAATTACCAAAAACAGGTACAGAGTTAGAAACATTAACATAAAAAACAACACTAGAATTCAGAATCGTAGTCCCATTATCACCAAAAACAGTTAGTCTATTGGAAAACTTACTAGGAAAAATTATAGTATTTGGAGTAAAAACAACGCTCTGATTAATAGTCAAATTATATTTTAAGTTCTCTAATTTATAAGTCCAATTTAATGGAGCGAAACTAGCATTTGTAACATTTAAGTCTATAGTAACATTTTGAGTGTTTCCAAAGTTATAAGTTGTATTCTCAGGAGTCCTTATTACAATTGAAGGTCCTGTAGAAACAGTAATTGCTATCCCAAAATTATCACTTGTAGCTTTCCCAGTCACAACTTCTCCAGTGATGCTGCCTCCAGTAATAGAATTGTTAATAGAATCAACAAGAAAAGAAAAAATTACCAAGCCAAAAAATGCAATCAAGATCATAAAAACTAAACGCTCTTTTAACATCAAATCAAAAATAAGAATTAATATTTAAAGATTTGTTATGTTAAAATTGCTATGGGAGTTATGACATCTTTCTAACTCTGTTTATCAAATAAATAGAAGTAATTAAAGAACCTAGAGCTAATATAATTGTAAAAACTGTCCAATAAATAGAAAAGCTGCTCTGTCCAAGTTCAGGAGAAGGCGCTAGTTTAGGTTTCTCTTTTCCAACTATAACTGGAAAATTAATCAAACTCTCTGTGGATATAGAAACAGTTCCTCCTTCTCCAGAAGAAACCTCTCTGAAAGAAACTCCTACATTATATTTTTCACCAATTTTGACTCCATATGGAATTTCAACAAATATCGGAACTTTGATGTCATCACTTCCGAAAGGGATGAAATAATCATGAGGATCACCATCCGTAAGTCTTGCAATAGGATTTTCTCCAATTCTCGCTCTTAAAGTTATATTAATATCTCCAACAAGATTCTGCAAAGTAATGTTAAAAGTAGTGCTTTCCCCAGGATTTAGATACAACGGATTGTCTCCCCAATAAGGTGTTGAAGGCCCATAGGCAAAAACAAAATTAGTAAGAAAGATAAAAATCATAAACAAAAAAAACTTGTATACCATACTCTCCATCGAACATCTAAATTAATAAACTTTATCAAAAATTTAAACCAAAAAATCTTGACATAATATTTAGTAAGTATTTATCGCTCGAACTGAGTTAACACTTCGCAGCTTGTTGCGATCAGTCTCAGTTTGAGGCTTAAAAATACCCACAGCTTGCTGTAATTTGGGATTTTTATCACTCAAATATATGAATTCCTAATAATTGTTAGTATTCTTCCTCTTCCTAGCTACAACAATAATCGTGACAACAGCAACAATAAGAACAATCAGTCCTAGGAACCAATAGAGATTATCCATAATAAAACTGCTCTGTTCAAGTTCAGGAGAAGATTGTGGTTCAGGTTGTTCGCCCACAATAATAGGTAATCTCTTACCTATCTCTCCAGTTATAGATACTGTTCCACCACCAGGTCCAGACGGAACCTCCCTAAAGTAAACCAAAATATCATAAGTTTGACCTAAAGAAACATTTTGAGGAACATAAAGTTCAATGGAAACGTCCATGTCCTTTACTCCGAAAGGGATGAAATAATCATGAGGATCACCATCCGTAAGTCTTGCAATAGGATTTTCTCCAATTCTCGCTCTTAAAGTTACGTTCTCTCCGGAACCATCAACATTTTGAACAGTCATGTTCACAACAACTCTATCACCAGGCATTAAATACAAAGGATTTCCAGGCCAATTTGAGGAGCCAACTCCATAAGCGCTAGAATTACGAATAAAAAATAAGATAAATAATAGACAAAACATAAAATAAATAAAATCCTTTCCCCTCTTCATTATATCCTCTGCCTCTCCATTATAATTATCGGTTGAATATATTCCACTATAGCTAAAACCCAAGGAAATGCAGCAGGATTAGAATAAGTACCAGAAGCAATATTATTAATAGCATTAACGCAGAAAAACACCTGCTCCTGCCCAGTCGTCTCATTTGCATAATTCAATGTATTGTTCCCCCTAAGTAAAACTGTTTGATTCAACTGTTTCAAAGTACTATTAGACATTACAGTAGAACCAGGAACATTTGTACATCCTTGAGAATTGTTACCAACAGATAAATTAGCAGCATAAATCACATCTGTTGCAGCACCTCCACTCTTCAAAAGATCATAAGCTGTAACAGTAAAATTAGTTATATTTGCATTAGCAGTATTGTTCACAACAATGGGATCGTTGTTCGAACCAGTATTAAGATCAGTCACAGCAAGTGTAGACCAAGACAAATTCTTAGGAGAGAGAACCATGGCGGCAAGTTGGTTAACAGTAAAAGAGGTTGATGAATTCTCTCCAACTCCTCCATTAATATCTTTTATTGTAGCGTTAATTGTCCAGCTTCCAGACCCATCAAAATACCATATCTGCATAAGACAAGTATAATTTCTAGTTGTAGTAGTAGCCTGACTAAGAGAAGAACATGACAAATTAGACCTTGTAAGTTCTCCAGTTCTTTGCAAACTTATAGAAGAGCTAGTATCGTTCAAATTACTAGCTCCATCTGGATCCAAAGCCGTAAAATTAATAACAAAAGAAACTGTGCTGGCGGCAGAAGGAGTTTGAGCAGCAACAACTGTAACAAAAGTTATATTCGGAGGCGTGTTTCCAACAACAATAGTCAAATTAAAATTATCAGTAGTTGCTCTTCCGGTTATAACTTTAAACCAGTCTCCAATTCCCGCAGAAACAAAAGCAAGTTTAAAAACAAGTATAAAAAAAACAACGACAACACAGTAAATTAAAATTTTCTTAACCATCTTCTCTTTTCACTATAAACGGAACAGTTGGAGTTCTTTTTAAATATTTCTTCAGTGCATAAGCAGGCAAACAAGGACAAAAAACTTTTTAGAATTTAGAAACTATTTCTAACATTTCTTTAACATTTGTAAAAATTACCCTGCAATTATCGACTAACTTTTCTCCTTTTTCACCTTTATAGAACACAACAAATGCTCTTTTAGGCTTATAAGTTTCTATAAATGAATAAAGACTCCTCTCTATTTTATTAGATTGTGAACTAATTTTTACTTCAACAGGTATAACATCATTTTTTACCTCTAGTATAAAATCTACTTCTGCTTTCGTTTTCGTTCTCCAATGCTTAGGCTTGTATCCTATTTTTATTAGCTCTGAACAAACATAGTTTTCAAACAAAGAACCAGAAATTTCTGGATCTGATAAATTTGCTATAGAATTTCTTAAACCAGTGTCATAAAAATAGATCTTAGGCTGCTTTGTAATTTCTTTTAATTTATTTTTATAAAAAGGGCTAATCCTATAAATTAACTGGCTTTTTTCCATAGCGTCTAGATATTTTTTTATAGACTTGAATGATAATCTTATATCACTTGTTATTTTTTCATATTGTATTATATTTCCTATATTCATAGACAAATACTTAACAAATTGCTCCAAAGAATTTATATCCTCTATAGAAAAAGTTTTAGATATATCTTTTAAGATTATTGTTTCATGCAAATCTCTTAAAATAATTTTTTTGGACTCTATATCTTCATTCTCAACTACTTTAGGATATCCTCCATAAAGTATATGTTCAGGCAAAAGTCTGTATAATATATTCATCGTAATTTCCTTTTGTTTTTTTGCTTTTAAAAATTCATTTAAAGAAAAGGGATAGAGTCTAAGAATAGAAACTCTGCCTACCAGAAAAGACAAAACTTCTTTATTCAAAATAACTTCTGAAGAAGAAGTCAGCCAGACTTTCTTGTCCGTATCAGCCAGATATTTCAGCTTTCCCCCAGAGCCTTTACAATAATTGACCTCATCTAAAATAGATATTTCTTTTCCTTCTATGTATTGTTTTTCAAATTTTTTTATGTCTTCTTCAAACATTTCCTTAATATCTGGATCATCAAATAACAAATAAGATGAATTAAGATTTTTAGCCTGTTCCTTAAGGAAAGTTGTTTTTCCCGCTTGTCTAGGCCCAACTAAAGCTACAATAGGGTATATTTTAGCTATTTTCTCAAACTTATTCTTTATTTCCCTTTCAACATACATACTTCTCTTACTAATCTAAACTATTTAAACTTTACTAAAATTGGAGTACAGGTTAATTTTAGTAATACTAAAATTGGAGTACAGGTTAATTTTAGTAAATCTTGGAGAAGGAATAATTTTCTAACGCATTCGTCTTAGACTATCCTATCACCATATAAGAATAAACTATCTGTAAATATTCTCTATATAGAATGCCAAACTAAGCAGATTCTACAATAACTACAAAAAGTATAATGTGCATTATACTTGTAAGATACCTTCCAACTAAATCTAAAAGTATAAATTACTAATCATCAACCTGATTTACAACAATATCAATTGTAGCCTTCTTTTCTGCCTCCCTTATGCAAAGTATCAAAAACTACTACTCCTTAAAAGTCGTGGTTTGAAAAGACTCTCGTGTTTAAGATACATGAGAAATCCTTTAAGAGATTTCTTGACATAATTGAAAAATACTTAAGACTATTGTTGAAAGAAAAATCGAGACTAACAAGTTGTACGAACCTCCAGTTAGTGGAAATTAATTACCTTAATATTTTTCAAGTAACCACTTCCAGACCGGCTTAATAAATATCTTTTTACCGCTTAAAACAAACTCTTCTTCTTTGTCTAGAGTCAGGATTAAACCTTCTTTTAACTGATGCTCTTTCAAAGCTTCAATCAATCCATCGATTTCTCTTTTCTTTGTTACAGCATTATCTAATATCAAACATACTTGAATAGCCTTTGTCATCTTTAATCCTTCTTTTATTACAAAGTCGCACTCGTTCTTTTTTGCATGATAGTAAACTTCATTTCCCCGCCTTGTTAATTCTATAAAAACAAGATTTTCTAATCTTCTTCCAGCATTTTCTGAGAAATTAAAAGCTACTGTTTTTAAGAAGCTATTGTCCAGTACATAAAACTTAGATGAAGAAACTTTTTGCTTCTTAATTGAATAGTCAAATTTGTTTATTGTAGACGCAACAAAAACATTTTTTAGATATTCAATATAATTGCTTATCATGCTCAAACTTTTTATGTTTGAAACTTGCTTTAATGTTGAATAAGAATAAGTCTTGCCAACATTAGAGAACAAGTATAATATTAGATCATTGAGTTCCTTTATTTTCTTTATATTATATCGTTTTATGACATCTTTATTAAGTATATCTTCAAAATACTGTTTTGAAAGGTTCAAGTCATCATTTATTATTACTAAAGGAAATCCTCCTTTCTCAAAGTACTCACTAAATGCCTGAGAGACTGCTCTCCGCTCATCAGTTGTTTGATAATTAATTTTAATCTTTTTTAATAAGAGAAACTCTCTAAAAGAAAAAGGATATAGCTTAATGACTTTATTTCTGCCTGTGAGAAATGTTGAAATCTCTGAACTTAGAAGGCTGGAGTTTGAGCCAGTAACAAATACCTTAACTTTTTTCGTATATAGATTGTTTATCCATCTTTCCCAAAATGAAACATTTTGGACTTCGTCCAAAAGATAGCTCACATATGTTTTTATGCCATATATTTCTGAAACTATTTCTTCTATGTCTTCAAAATTCTCTACTTTAAAATCAGTAAGCCTTATATCATCAAAATTTATATAAACAAATTTTTCATTAAGTTCTTTTGAGATAAGTTTCAATAAAGAGCTTTTGCCACATCTTCTAATGCCTGTTATAATTACTACCTCGTTTCCTTTCAGATAATCGTTTAAAGAAATATCCCTTTCAATAAGGTTATCCGATTTATCAAAAAAAACTTGTTGATCCTGCAAAACTTCTTTTAACTTGTTCTTTTCCATTTATTCTATTAGACTATGATATTTATAAACCTTTCTTTATCATTTAACAAGTATTTATATATAAATGAGAATTTATAAAGAAAGATTGAATTATACAACATCAGTTATTCTGAACGATTCCTTTCTTTTTTCTCCATATAGTATGCTGTTGAAATAGTTTGTACTACATTTCATTTGTGTAGTGTCCGCTATTAATCACCAAACATTATTCTGTCTCATAACCTAGATTTATTCGTCTTTTATAATCTTCCTCTCCGCTCGTTTATACAACGTATGGACATTTCTAGGATATTTATTCAATACTCTACTCAAGAAGCCATTTCCACAAAGAAGCATATCTAATTCTTTTCCCATCAATAATCTCTTCCTTATCTTCATTCCAAGTTATAATTATAAGATCATTGCACCTAAATTCTTCACTGGCTTTAATCAGAGAACTAATTTCTCTTTCTTTAGTTTTAAAATCAGTTAAATCATAACAAACTTGTATAAGCCTTTTTACTTTTTTATCTTTAACTATGGTAAAATCCACCTCTTTTTCGTTTGATAATTTAACATATGAAATTTCATTATTCCTTCTATAAAGTTCAATAAATACTGCATTTTCCATTAGCCTTGAAAAATCTTTTACACCGCTAATTCTTATAATACCATTGTCAATAAAATAAGGTTTTGAAATAGACTGATCTGGATTCGCGGAATAAGAAAATCTTTTTAACATAAAAACAAAAAAGGCGTCATTCAAATATTCTATGTAAGTATAAAGAACATTTTTTCCTATCCTTATTCCATTTGATTTCAAAAAATTATAAAACTTGTTTATTGAAAATTCTTTAGAATTAATGATCGAATTGATTAAAAGCTTCAAAGTTTTAACATTTCTTACAGCCTCTCTTTCAATAACATCCCTATAAATCGTAACTTCTTTGATTTCAAAAAGGATCTTTTCTCTCTGTGCAGAATAAATGACTGACTCAGGGTAACCTCCATATTCTATATATTCCATTAAGAAGTTAGCAACCTTAGCTTTATCATGCGAGTTTAAATTATCAAAAGAATTCATTCCCTTAACCTTTAAAAATTCTTTAAAAGAAAAAGGAAAAATAGTATAACTTATAGTTCTGCCCCTCATAGAAGTAGCTATTTCTTTGCTCAAAAGTCTAGAAGAAGAGCCGCTTAAAAAAATCATGACATCATCATCTAAAGCTGTCCTAACAAATCTTTCCCATCCTTCAACATTCTGAATCTCATCCAAAAACAGCCAGATCTTTCTTTTTTTATTATCTGGATATATTTGATAAAATGCCTCAAGCATATTAACAAGATCACTATAATTTAGAACATCCAAATCAGCCCTCTCAAAGTTAATATATAGGATCTGCTCTTTTTTTACATTTTTTTCAATTAACTCGTTTATTATCTGATACATTACAAAAGTCTTTCCAGCCCTTCTGGGACCTATCAAAGAAATAGCCCTTTTTATAGGTAAATTAACCTCTATATTTATATCTCTAGTTACTAATTCAGGTATATTTTTCTCCTGAAAATCTTTTATTGCTTCTATCCATTTATCTTGTCTTATCATAGTATTATATAAGAATAAACTATTTATAAATGTTTCTCTATATATAATATCTAACTAAATTATATTTTACAATAGAGAAATTTCCTAAACCTTCGCTATCCCCACAGCAAGCTGATGGGGTATTTCGCTCGATTTTTAAACGGAAATGTCAAGAATCTTTCAAAAGATTTGATTCTTGAACACACAAGATTTGTAAGAGTAAACAAATCTTGCTGTTTCTTATCATCAAGAACAATTGTTCTTGAGTGCCATCAAGATTTGAAAGACAAACAAATCTTGAGGTGTCAAATTGACTGCGCAGCAGAGCTGCGGAGTATTAAACCCAATTTGACAATAAAACTAAATTCACCAAAAAAACATCCAAAAACAATCAATCCTCTAATTATAATTAAAGGCACCCGCACAATTTTTTAATAAGTCTCAGGACAAGTCCCATTCTTAGAATAGCAACCAACAGGATGGATATTAGGACCAAACAATCTATTCCCATCTCCAATCCTATAAGTTGTCACAGAATTAGCAAATCCAGCCAAATTATTTGAAAAAAACATTTAATTTGAGCAGAAAACAGCTTAGAAATATTTAAATAGTACAATAATATACTAAAATTGTACTATGGATAAGATAATAAAAACAATACTCACAGAGTGGAAAGGAAAAAATATACCTGAAATAATCCCACGAGAAATCAATCTTCAAGAATACCTTAATCTTAAGGTTAACAAAATAATTGTGTTAAATGGGTTTAGAAGAGTAGGAAAAACATATATTTTGTACGATTTAATTAAAGAGCTTCTTAAATCCAATTCTCGTGAAGAAATTGTCCATATTAACTTTGAAGATGAAAGAATACCTCTCAAAACAGAATTTTTGAGCAATTTGCTCCCAACTGCTGAAGAAATATTCAACAAGAAAATTAAGTATTTATTTCTAGATGAACTGCACAATATACCAAATTGGAGTAAATGGCTTAGAAGAATTCACGATGATTATGATATTAATATCTTCGTTTCAGGTTCTTCTTCAAGGATGTCTGAAGAAGAAATACCAACAGAACTAAGAGGAAGGTTCTTAGAAATAAAAATTTTTCCTTTATCTTTCAGAGAATTCTTAAAGTTTAAAAGAATTAGCTTTGACTTGAAAATATTAGATTATTCAAATAAAGAAAAACCAATAATTCTCAAATATCTTGCAGAATATCTAACTTATGGCGGGCTGCCGGAAATTGTTCTTATAGATGAAAATAAAAAATTTGAATTAGCACAATCCTATTATTCTACAGTTATAAAAAGAGACATTGTCGAAAGATACAAAATAAAAAATGAAGAATCTCTTAAAGCCCTCTTAAAGCTCCTTCTTGATTCAAAAGAATATTCGATAAGTAAAAGTTACAATAATTTGAAAAGTTTAGGCTATGAAATAGGTAAATCCACATTGCAAAAATATATTTCTTACATAGATAAATCATATTTTACATTTAACTTGCCTATTTTTTCATATAAAATAAAAGATCAAATGCAATATCCAAAAAAAGTTTACTTTATAGACAGTTCTTTTATTAATTCAATTTCAACCAAGTTTTTAAATAATTTAGGAAGACTTTATGAAAATACTGTTGCCGTTGAATTAAAAAGAAGAGAAAAAGAAAGTTATTATTGGAAAAACGTAGAAAAGGAAGAAGTTGATTTTGTGATAAAAGAAGGCTTAAAAATAAATCAGTTGATTCAAGTTTGTTATGACATCACTGATCCAGACACAAAAAAAAGAGAAATAAAAGCTTTATTGAAAGCAAGCAAAGATCTAAAATGCAATAATCTTTTATTAATCAATCAAAACTATTCTGGCGAAGAAGATTTAGAATGGTTTGGAATAAAAAGAAGAGTTAAATTCATTCCGCTTTGGAAATGGCTATTGGACGACAAAATCATTTCATAATAAGAATCTGCCAAACCCTTCCCACATCAATAAGTCTCAGGACAAGTCCCATTCTTAGAATAACAGCCAATAGGATTAATATTCGGACCAAACACTCTATTCCCATCGCCAATTCTATAAGTCGTGGTTGGATAAGCAAATCCAGTCACATTAAACACCACATTCTGAGCATCTAAAGGCGTCAAAGCCATGCAAACATTAGAAGGACAATTCACCAGATTTCTCTTTATCGCTGGATTTACAAATCCTCTGTTTCCAATATTATAAAGTGTGATTTGGGCAGGTTTGTTAAATCCAGGATTCTGTCCAACCTTCAAACTAATAGAGTTGTCCTTAACTTGGATAGCCTCTGTAAGGTTCGTTCCAGAACCATTGACTGGTTGTAAGAATTTAATTTCTCCGAATTGGTTTCTTATCACTAAATTAAAAATAGTAGGAGATCCTAAAAAGTCCCAAAGCTTATACTTATTAACATTCATATTTATCAACTTAACATCTATCCCTCCAAACAATTCAAAATCGTAAGCTGAAGAATCAGTATTAACTATTTTAATGTTATCAAACACATCTCTCGATCCCCCAATCAAAGCATTACCAAAAGAGTTATTTATCATCCCATTTCTGAAAATTGATGAATCAAAACCTCCTGCATCTATTCCAACCTCGTAAGTGTTCTCTAGGGTATTATTCTCTAGTAAATTATTGTAAGCTATTCCACCCAAACTATCTATACCAACATTAACATTGCTTATGGAATTGCCAGAAATTACGTTATTCCTGCCTTCATGTTCGAAATAGATTCCTCCAAAAGCATTGTTTATAACATTCCCCACAACTTGATTATTGTCTGAATGTTCCATTAAAATTCCAAGACCTTGAGTGTCGTGTATGTAATTATTCATAATCTTACTTCCTTTAATCCTAACATATATCGCCCCCTCAGAGCCTCCAATGTTAACTATCTCAAAATTTTTTACAGTAACATTATTCGCTGCAATAAATACCGCAACATCAACCGTCCCATTATCTCCAGTTATTTTATGTCCGTTACCATCTAAAGTAATATTATCTCCAGTTATTAAAAAACAAGATCCGGTAGTCACTATATCTTGTGTCAATATATAAGTCATGTCCTCTAAAGATAAAGTATCACAATAATCTACTTCAGCAGTCCAATTTATATCTCTTAAAACAAGAGAATTATCAACCTCATTGTTTTCCATAGAAAGAGCAAAAGAAGTCAAAAAAACAAAAGATAATATTGAAAAAAATACAAAACGCTCCAACTTAATTATTCCATCCATAGTATAAAAAAAGAACGTTCCTTTTTAAGTATTGTTATAAATAAAAGCCATTTTCAAAAATCAACTAATAACCAGACAAATACAACCTAAGCTAAAAATCAATAACAACTAGCAGATCTAAAAGTATAAAACGATTAAATAAAAATCCCAGTCACAGCAAGCTACGGGGTATTAAATCCATTTTGAGCAATAAAAATCCTTATCAACTAAAGTCTTCCCAGATTAATATATCTCAGGACAAGTCCCATTCTTAGAATAGCAACCAACAGGATGGATATTAGGACCAAACGCCCCCCTATTTCCATCACCAATTCTATAAGTAGTAGTTGGATAAGCAAACCCCGTCACATTAAATACCACATTCTGAGCATCTAAAGGCGTCAAAGCCATGCAAACATTAGATGGACAATTCTCAAAGTTTCTCTTTATTGCAGGGTTTGCAAATCCCCTATTTCCAATATTATAAAGGGTTATCTGGGCAGGTACATTTAACCCTGGATTCAGGCTAGTTTTAAGAGTAACAGAATTATTTTTAATTTGAATATCATCTGACAAACTAGCTCCAGAAATATCTTGGTTAATGCTCAAAAAGCTAATTTTCCCATATCTAGAATCTCCAACCAAAAAATTCTGCGCACCAAAAGTAGATCCAAATATCTGATACTTTCCAATATGAGACATATCAACCAAATTGAGATTATTACCATTGGCTATTAAATCATAAGTCATAGAGTTTGTATTTATCACACTATTATTCTTCAATAGAATATCTCCACTAGTGTAAATCGCATCACCTTGAGAAATTTGAACTTTATTATTAATAACCTCTCCATTAACAAAATTATAAAGATTTAAGGCAACAATACTTGTGTTAAAAATCTCATTGTCTTTAAACAAAGAATCTGAAATAAGACCACCAACAGAAGCAAAACCCACTGCAACATTTCTAATTTTATTTCCCAAAAAAGTGTTTCTATTCCCACTATGTTCAAAAACAATTCCGTTTGAACTATAATTCTCAATTGTGTTGTTCTCAATTAAATTATCATGAGAAAACTCCATGTGTATAGCCAAACCGCCATTTCTAAGTTTGTTATTTGATATTCGATTCCTACTGCCAGCGTGGAAAAAAATAGAATGATAGAAGTTATCAATTCCTAAATTCTTAATCACCGTGTTATCAGCAAAATCTGCATAAACACCTACATCACCTACACCACCATCTCCCGTAATCGTATACCCATTTCCATTCAAAACAATATCGCTATCTTGAATCTTGAAACAAGTTCCAGTCGTTGTGATTGATTGTGTTAAAACATAAGTCCTACCGGCTTGATTCAAAACTCCACAAGAATTTATATAAATTACCGAATCATTCACAGCAGACAGAACAGGAGATTTATCCACATTAAGACTACCTTCAGTTGAAAAAGCCGAACTCATCAAAAAACCCACATACATAATAAACAAGGGGAACAAAAAATACATTTTCCGAACTACCATTTTAGACATAAATATAAGATTAAATATGACTATTTAAACCTTATTCTACTCAACAATATCAATTCGTTCGCCCTTCCCCGATCTTCCTCTCTCCTCTCCTATATAGTGTATGGACATTTCTAGGATCTTTATTCAAAACTCTAGCTATTTCACTATTTCTCATTCCCTTTTCTTTCAAATGTCTTACCAAAGCCTCAAGAACGCTCAATCTTCTATCATTAAACACATTTCATATGATTCCTACTAGTTCTCTTGTAGAAATTATCTCTACTTTATTTTGATTTCTTAATTTCTTATCCTCCGACCAAATTGGACATCTTAATTTCAATGCTAAAGCAAAATATTCTATATCATCCTTATCAGGACATATGTTCTTAGCTTCTAATAGAAAGGAAGAAAATTCTTCCACAGAAAAAAATTGGATTCTCTGAGTAATAATCATTAAAAAAGAATTCAATTTCTCTTTATCAAGCCCTGCTTTTTTGCTAATTTCGAAAATATGCTCTTTAAACTCAGAAAAAATAAAATCCGGAGAAGCAAGAGTTATACCTTTACTAAAAAACAATTCCAATGTTTTACCTCTAGATATCAAAGCTGAAAATAACTCATTCGCATCCACAACCAATAGCATTCAAATATATCCTCTTTCTTCAAGTTTAGAAAATCTATCTTTCTTAAGTTCTCTACCTAATAAAATAGCATCCTCCTCATTTAGCTTACTTTTAGAAGATAATGTTTTTATAGCAATAAATTTAGCTATTTCAATCCTTAAAACATCAACTATTAATGGGGAAAAATCTATCTTCAAATGATTTATTTCTTCGTTGAGTTCGTTTGGAATTTCTATTGAAATTTTTACCATATATAACATTAAAATAAAAACTATTTAAATTCTTCTCTTTCTCCAATCTTCCTCTCTCCTCTCTTATATAAAGTGTGAACATTTCTAGGATCTTTATTCAATACTCTAGCTATCTCACTATTTCTCATTCCTTTTTCTTTCAAGTGCCTTACTAAGGCTTCAAGAACGCTCAATCTTCTATCATTAAATACACTAATAGAAACGTAAATGACTTTCCTAGTTTCCTTAAATCTTTCAGCCATCTTGCCCTCAGCATTTCTACAATTAATCCAAACAGTTCTTTGATCTCTGCCAATCAAGTCAGCAATCTCGCTAAACTTCATATTCTTATTTTCCTTCAAATATTTAGCCAATGCTTCGGCAGGAGAAATATCCTGTGCAAATATATTGACTGGAACATAAACTTCTTCCTGAGATTCTTTTCTTCTTACTTCTACAAGTAATTCATCTAGGCCAACATCATATTTATCTCTAAACTCTTTATCTATTTCAAGAAGCTCTTTTAGTCCAGTTCCACCGCTAGACTCAAGTTTCTTGCTCAATTCACCAACTATCTGTTCTATCTCTTTTCTCTTCTTTTTCTTGCCTCTGTTTCCAATACCAAACACTGCTGCAAGAACAGTTGTAATTACCCATTCTCCTCCAGGATATCCTGTGGAATAAGGTTGAGAAAGTAAAGCGTCTGGAACTCCTTCTAAACAGAAGTATAGTTGCTCTTGTCCGCTTGTTTCATTACCATAATTCAAAGTATTATTGCCTCTAACTAATGTTGTATTTCCAATTTGTCTCGATGTAGCATTTGCCATAAGAGTTCCAGCATCACAAGCACTAACGTTACTGACGCTGAAGTTTGCAGCAGGAATTATATAATTAGAATCTGGAGTTCCAAGCAAATTAAATGCCGTAACATTAATTGTCATGTTTGCATTTCCTGTGTTGTTTGCAACTAAAGGATTATTTGTAGCCAACTTATTCAAATCATTAGAAGCTAAGGTCCCCCAAGTTAAAGATTTAGGCGAGATCCTCATGAAAGCGCTGGCCTGTAAAGTGAAAGCCGTAGAAGAATTCTCTCCCTTCAAGTTCCCAAGATCAGAAACTGTGACGTTAACCGTCCAACTTCCAGCTCCATCAAAATACCAAATGCCTATATTACAAGTGAAATTAGCATACGATCCTGTAAAGTTTGCCACGCTTACACAACTTAGATTTTGTCTCTGGGATTCCCCAGTTCTCTGGAATCTCGCTTGCACATTTGTAAAGTTCAAATCACTAAATCCATTAGAATCATATACTGTAAAGTTTAAATCAAAATTCTTCACACTCGCCTCGTTAATTGTCGGCGATCCTGATGCTATTGAAGAAACATAAGTTATTGTAGGCGCAACTGAATTTTCTCCAATACTATAGTTAGTCCAAGATGAAACATTAAATATAACATTTGTAGCATTTAAAGCCGTAAAGTTATAACAAAGACTCCCACAACTTGCCCCATTTCTCAATAGAGCAGGGATTGAAAATCTGCTTCCAAAATTATAAAACGTCACGTTAGCACTGACATTTAGTCCAGAAACTAAATCAGAACGCACTTCTACAGAACCATTTAAGATACGAACATCATTTGAGATATTTGCGCCACCAGCAGATCCTTGAAGAAATTTTATTTCTCCATACTTAGAGTTTATTATAGTCATTTTACTTAAAGAACTTATACCATAACTACCATGAGGCATATCAGTTAAAGATAAGAGCCTAGTAGTTGATGGAATGTTTATATCTAAATAAGAAGAATTTGTATTTATTATAGTTAAATTGGTAAGATTAGCCTGTATGCTTATTGCATCAGTTTTAGAATTTTCTATTCTACCATTTATAAATACATTGTCAAAACCATCTCCAAAACCTTCCTGACCGTAAAAGTTTATACTATTATTAATTAAAATATTATTAAAAGTATTTGCAGACATTAAGCTCTGAACAGGACCGGTGTAAAAAGCATAAGTATTGTTTATTAATTTAAGATTTTCAAATAAATTGCTTCCAAAACCTACGCCAGGATCTCTAGAGTATATGCCTATTTGAAAGTTTGTTATAGTGTTGTTATGAAATTGTACTGAGTCACAAAGCCCGCCTACATTAGACTCGCCTGATTGAATTCCGATACCCTGCCCAGAATTAAGAGAAGTAAGGTTATTCCCCACTATCTCATTAAAATAACTAGAGCCACAATACAAAACAGCAGTTGAATAATTACTTGCTAATAAAGTATTATAAGAAATAGTGTTGTCCGATCCAGAAAAAGACATACTCGCGTTAAACAAAGAATTATTTTGTATCAAAGAACTATTAGCTCCAATGCCTAAATAAATACCGTATCCAAAGTTAGAAATATTCCTAAAGTTTTTCACAGTTGCACTACTAACTCCCTGAGCATAAACCCCATAGTCTTCTGTTCCTCCATCGCCTGTTAGGTTAAAGCCGTTTCCATTAAGTATAACTAAACTCGCAGTAATATTAAAACAAGTTCCAGTTGTTGTAATTGATTGAGTCAATCTATAAGTCGCACCCGCAGAATCCAAATCCCTGCAGCCCGTAACTAAAACATCTGTATTGTTTTCTCCAATACTATAATTCGTCCAACTGCTAACATTAAATATAACATTTGTAGCATCCAAAGCTGTAAAGTTATAACACATTCCGCTTGCACAATTTATATTATTTCTTAGCAGTTTAGGATCAGTAAATCCTCTATTTCCAATACCATATAAAGTCACATTCGCACTCCTATTCAATCCTGTGTTCAAATCCGAACGAACACTAGCAGAGTTATTCAAAATCTGAACATCTCGTGTCAAATTATTTCCAGTCCCATTCACTATATTTCCTGCTGACGTTAAGAACTTTATTTTTCCAAAAGTAGGATTTTCAAAAATCGGTCTCTGTAAAGATGTAAATGAATAATTCATTATAATATTATTATCAATAAATTGCAGATCATTGGAAGAGCTAATAATTAAATCATAAAAAGAAACATTTGTGTTTAATACAGTATTATTTGTAAAGTTATTAGAGCTTGAAGAACTTGTAAGATAGATTGCATTTCCATTTGTATTATTTATAAGATTATTTAACAGTAAATTACTTTGAGAAACCGCCATATAAATTCCATTTGTCGTACTTCCATTTATATAATTGTCTTTTATTGCACCGCTTGAACTAGATGAGAGATAAATACCATATCCATTGACTGATAAATTGTTATTAATAAAATAAATTCTGCTGCCGCTTCCAGCGTCAGTATTGATTCCTCTTCCAAATTTATTAATAATTAAATTTTTTATAGTTGTGTTGACATAAGATACAAATCCAAGGTCTATATCAAAAACGCTGTCTATATTTATTCCATAATCTCCCGTTCCTCCATCGCCAGTAATTGTATATCCATTTCCGTTCAAAGTTATATTATCAGCACCAATCGTAAAACAAGTTCCAGTTGTTGTAATTGATTGTATTAAGGTATAAGTGACTCCAGCATTGTTTAATGTTCCACATTCACTAACATATGAAGTTCCAGAAGTAATATTAAACTGCCTCGTTTCAGACTCGTTATTATTTCCTGCTGAATCTGTAATATTAACTTTCCAAAAATATTTTGTTTCTTTGCTCGTTGGAGTTCCTTTTAATCTATAAAGATCTAATATCTCTGATAAAGACAAAGATCTATTCCAAATTGCAACTTCATCTAAAGTTCCATTAAAACCTTTTATTGCTGTAGAGCCTATATTGTATATTGTGCCTATAGTAAGATTAATAATGTTGTCTGCAAAAGTTAGACCTGTTCCTAGATAAGTGGATCTATCTGTATTATCTACACCATCAATGAAAATTTTTCCTATTCCATTTTCTACAACAGCTGCAAGATGATGCCATTCATTTAGTGAAGGAGAACTTCCCGAAGCAACTAATGAACCCGCATTATCTTGTAAATAAACTAAACCGTCATTTGCAATTAAAAACTCAAGACCAGCAATAGGAGTGCCGCCACTTCCTACTTTTGTTTGTCCCTTAGCAACTATTCTATAACTTTGTACTGTAGGATAAGTTTTTATTTTTACCCAAGTTGCAATTGTTAGATTGCTTCTAGTAAAATTAAAAGCATTATTGTGATTAACCTTAATCATATCATTCGTATCTCCATCAAACTCAAACGCTCCTGCAAATTTTCCCCCAGACAAATTAAACACAGGACCGTTTACTGATCCATTGTTTATTCCCAATCCAAAATCATAAACATAAGTCGCATTCTCTCCAAACACAGATTCATTATTCATATGCAATAGTAATACAGTTGAAGAATCCGGAATAACAACTGGAGAAGTCCAGTTATAAGTTATTTCTGTTCCGTTTGCAACTCCAAATTTCTGATAAAGCAATCCATGTTTATAGAAATTAGCTGTTTTGCTTGAGTTTATACCATAAATTCTAACAGTCATTGTATCGTTGTCAGTGTCATAAACTGTCGTGTTTAAAGTAATATTGAAAACTCCTTCAGAAAAAGTTGATCTATTTGCTGGTGCATTCAAACCAGTATAAGGCGTTGAATTAACAAAATAAGTTACGTTAAGATAAGAAACATTTGCCCCTCCCTCATTTGTAATAATAGACAATTGATTATTTACATTAGAAGCTATGCTAATGTTGAGCTGATCATGTCCCTCTCGCATCCCTAAAAGAGTCAGCCCAGTTTTGTTTATCAAACCTCGTCCAACAGAATTTAAGGTGAATTTTTGCCAAGTCTTTGCGCTTATCGTTGAAATATCAATTCTATCTGAAACTTCAGTTGCATTTGTTAAATTTCCTATTTTATTATAATCGTCTGTGATCAAAGTGCTTGTACTTGACTGATTAGTTGGTCCAACTAGAACAATAAAATCATCCCCATCATTATCTCCATTATTTACAGCAGTTACATAAAAGTGAAAAGTAGCAGAATCAACTGTTGCATTATCTGGAATATTAGTTGTATTAACTGGAATAAAAAGTCTATATATAAAAAACTCATTATTTATAAGATCTGCTTCATTGCTCATTACAGTCATGGTTGTCGCTGTCCAATTACGCGCTGTTCCATTCGCAGTGTCGTGAGCATTACGCCAAGTGCCAACTGCTCCAGTATCTCTAAGAACATGTCCGTCTCCAGCAGTTGCATTAAATATTGCTCCAGATGTAGTTATTGGATCCACAATATAATCAAATTCAACTTCCCCATTTATAATTTGTAAATCAAAAGTATCCTGTGAACTTTGTAAATTATTTAAATAAACTTTATTATATTCATTGTTCTTTAGAGAAACAAACTCAGTTACCAATTCAGTTTTATTATATTCAAAAACTTTTATCCTTGGTTCTCCAGAAATTGTTCTAGGATACAAAGTAATATCATTTTTAGAAGTTAGGTTCTGTTGAAAAACAACTCTTACATATTCTCCATTCTTTATTGTCTCGCTCCAGTTTCCATCTAATTCTCTAACCATATCATAAATATCAGAAATCAAAGTCTTATTTTCATCTAGATGTTCAGCCTTCGAAATTAAAATTATTTCAAAAGTCTGTTCAGACAAGTGAGGAACAATCCATTCAACATAGTCTATTTTTCCATTTTCATCTAAATCAAGAGCAGTGAAATTAACATATTTGTTCTCCTCTCTCCAAAATATTTTAATTTTATTTTCTGTTCCAGTATTAACAATCTCAGGCAGTTCTGCATAAGACAAAATATCTGTAAAGTTAAGTTCTGAACTTCCTGAAGCTTTAACAACCTTACCTCTGTTCGTTGCCTCCTCTTTAGCTATAGGTCCATCAGTATAATACTCCACAACAATTTCGCTTTCATTTGCATCAGTTAATAGACTACTAACGTCAATAAATTTGCCTTCCTGTGTTTCGCTTATATTTAACGAAGAATCAGATTCTATCTGAACAGCTCTTCCAGTTATCCCTCCCTTGGTGAAAAAGTTCAAAAACCAATTCCATAGTCTAGTCAGTACGCCTTTATTGTTATCTAAATCAAGAGAAGCGAATCCAGTAATTCCTCCATTAACAATAACTTCTCTATCAATGTTCTCAATAAGCTGATCATAAGAATCCAACTCGGCCAAAGCCAAATCAGCTTCCGAACCAGTTTTAACAGTTATATTATTCGCTTCTTTAGGAAGTTCAACATTCATAGTTGAAGAATTTTCATTATCGCCAAATTTAACTTGCTTAATCCATTTAACTGGTCTGTTAATTACTGTCTTGTAATGTTTTGTAAGTTCAGTATAGTTAGCAGTTTTATTAGATAGAAACTCTGTAACATTTTCTGAAATTTCATCTACAAAAATACTTTCATTGGATTCCGAGGCGTTGTTATCAAATTCAGAAAAGTTAGAAATTGTTTTATTAATTTCAGGCAAAGTAATATTTGCATTTTCTTCTATCACTTGATCCGTATTATTTTGCACAAGAGTTTCATTAAAGATTGTTTCATTTGAAATATTGTTTTCCTCTACCTCAGTATTGTTAACCTCTTCAGCATTAGTTTGTGTTTGTTCATTCTCTTCCGTATTTGTTTCAATGCTCTGTAAATTTTCAGTTTCAGTATTCTCCTGCTCATTTTCTATAACGGTATTTTGCTCTTCCTGTGTATTTCCACTACCTTGATTCTCTATAGGGGTTTGTTCACTTTGAGCAACGTTTCCAGAATCTGTTTGACTGTTTGCCTCTTCAACTCCCTCGGTAAATAATCCTGTGACTTTTCTAACTTCAAATCCGTTTAAAAAAAAGAAAACTAAAAATACAACTAAAAACATTAAAGGTAAAACAAATTTTACAGTCTTCTTTATTTTTTCTCTTCTTAATTCTCTATCCGCGTTTTTTATATAACTCTCGCAATTTTTTGCATAGTTTTCGTAATATTCAACCCACTTATGTGGTTTAAATTCTCCAAAACTCTCGTTTATAGATTTGTTATACTCATCATAACTTATTTCTCCGATACTATATTTAGCAGCAAGCTTCTGAACTTTTTCTTCAACTCTCTTTTTATTTGTTTCAGCCTCTCTTCTTTTCCTTTCATACTCTTCCTTTTTCTTACTTAATCTAGAAAGATAATCTTTCATAAAGCACCTCCAAAAATATCAAAAAGTCCTTGAGTTTGTTTTTTGGACTTTTGGATGCTCAAGAATTTCCACGCACTAAAGTGCGTGACTTTAGAATTCTTGACATCAGAAGGTTGTCCTAGTGAGGAATTAACCTCTGGGGTGTGTTGGACAACCTTCCTTGAAAGAACTTTAATTTTTTCAAGAGAAATTGTCTCGTGAGGAATTAACCTCTGGGGTGTGAGACAACCCTCTTGAAAAAATATAATTGTTAA
>CAYITD010000003.1:68344-121353 GCA_964366325.1 Candidatus Woesearchaeota archaeon
GAGGAATTAACCTCTGGGGTGTGAGACAACCCTCTTGAAAAAATATAATTGTTAAACAAAACAAAGGAATTTATCAGAAATATTTCTAATTCAAATACTGCTATTTTCACTGCTATTCTTGTTAGCCTTCTCTTCCTCAAAATACACCCCAGAGGTTACTTAACTTGTATGATTTTTTCTTTATAAATCTACCTATTTTAAGTATTGTTTCTACTTAATTTGTATGATAAGATAAATCGCAAAATAAAACATACTTTAGTTCGCTTAATTAGAAGTAAAGTCAAAATAAATAACAAATAAACTATAAAGTAATAAAAAATAAAAAATAAAAATCCCAAACACAACAAGCTGTGGGGTATTTTTAAGCCTCAAACTGACATTGATTGCATTAAGCTGCGAAGTATTAAACTCAGTTCGAGCAATAAATAGTAAATTAATCAACAAAACACAAAGAGCAATCAGCTAAAACCACCATCTTCTATTTTCAGAAACTTCTACATCTCCATCTTTTTTTAAACTAGCAAACTTTTCATACATCACTTCTACATTTTTTTCACAAACATAATCATGCTGTCTGAATCCTCCACCAAAAGTTTTTGGAATGTGCATTAGCTCATGTATTATAACTTTATCCTGTTCTTTCTTATTCATTTTTTCGAATCTCTCTAAAAACTCTATCGCATAAAATGATTTCGTCTTCATAGCCCTCTGCATTAATTTTCCAAGAGTATGGCATCGTGCAATAGTTCTTTTTGAGGAAGATCCAAAACTTCTCAAACATTCTACTCTTTCGACGTCAATGTGCCCCATTTCTAAAGCTAAAACAATTTCATTCATCCTCTCTTTCAAGTCTGGGGCGTCTATATATTTCATCTTTGATTTCAATAACTTCTCTTTTTAATAATTTATGAACACTAGAAAATTATAACTCCATAACAATTTTCAATTTGAAATTTAATTTTGCAATCTTATTCCCTTATAATCAAAATTAAATTTCAGAACTTTCATATTTTTTACTTTACTCTCATTTTTCTTCAAAATCCTAATAAGTTTTTCCTTATCTCTTGTATAAAAAATCATGCATCCACCTCCGCCAGCGCCAGTGCATCTGCAAGCCCAATAATTATCTCCAGCAATTTCCTGAATTTTTTTCATCTCAGAACTTTCCATAGAGTCATGCAGTTTTTTTTGTAAACTCCAAGTCTCTCTCAACATCGCACCCATTTCAATTTCATTATCAATTTTTCCAGCCATCCTTTTAGCTAACTCCTTCATCCTTTCAATCAATGGAATTGATCTAATAAAACCTTTATCCTCAAAAACTCTTTGATGAACATTTGCAGATTGATGACTCTTCCCTGTAAAAACTAAAACTGTTCTATCAAAAAAATGTTTCGCTTTGTTTCTAGAAATTTCAGTTCTTCTTATGCCTCCATCTTTTCTAAATTCCCAAAGATTAACCCCTCCAAATATAGCAGCTGCTTGATCTTGAAAACCAGCTCTTTGCCCTATAATTGCATTTTCAAAAAGATTAACTCTTTTGATCAAATCAATTTTATCTTCAATAAGTTTAGGATTAGAAGCTACAAGAAAAACAGATCTCAAAGCTCCCGACGTTCCCAATCCAGAATTAGAGGGGACTTTTTCCAAAGAAGTTATCAGTTTCCCCCCTTCAAAATAAGCAGAAACACGCATATCAAGAGCAGCGTTTAAAACTGCTCCTCCAAATTCTCTCCTAAAAGGATCAGCATCGCTCCATCCAGCAGAAATATCAATCCTCACTGGAGCAGTTACTTTAGTCATGAATCACCTTTACAAAATCAAGCGCAATGACCCATTTAAAGTTTTTTAATCAAGAATAATACCTGCAAGTATGAAAAAGTTTAAATATCTGATATGAATAAAAACAATATGATAATAAAAAGACCGATAGGAGAAAGAGGGCAGGTAGTGATACCTAAAGACATAAGAAAAATGTTAAATATAAAAAATGAAGTGGTTTTCGAAATAAAAAATAATGAAGTACTCATAAAACAAGAGCAAGATATAGAAAGTTTTCTAGATGAATTCTTTACAATAGCAAGAAATAAAAAAAACATCAATTTGAAAGAAATAAAAAAATCAGAGGAAGAAGGATATGATTTACCTTGATACAAACATTTTTGCATACGCTATAATGAATAATGATTATAAAGGAATAGAATGTAGAAAAATACTTTCCAAAATTGCAAGAAAGCAAGAAAAAGGATTCACATCTTGCATAACTTGGGACGAACTAGTTTTCATAGTTCAAAAATATAGAGGAAGAGAAATTTCTCTAAAAGAAGGTGAAAGAATGTTAAAGTTCCCAAATCTAGAATTTATAAAACTAGACAAATTAATTATAAATAAAGCACAAGAAATCATGTTTAATTATAATTTGAAACCTCGTGACGCCATACATGCCGCAAGTGCAATTATATACAATATAAGAGAAATTGTTAGCGATGACTCAGATTTTGATGAACTGAAAGAAATAAAAAGAACAAAAATAAATCTTACTTAATCTTTATCTCATAACCATCTCTATGTTTCATAACATGTTCCTTGCCTACTGCTCTTTTAGTTCTCACATCTATAGCCTTTACAAAATTATTTCCTATGTCGCTATGTAATCTAAAAGCAAAATCCAAAGCAGTTGATCTAGGAGGCATAAGATAACAATCTGGAAGAACATTTCCCTTGCTGTCTTCTAGTTTTTCCCCAGCCGGAAATATCGCAATATAACCTAAAATATCTAAAACTATTTTATTTAAAACATCCTGAACTCCAGTATTTCCATATTCATCAAGAAATTTTCTTATACTTTCAAGAGCTAATTTCTGCTTTTCATTAAGCTCTTTTTTTATCTCAAAATTTTTCTCTCCCGGAACATAATCTATAAGTCCAGCTTTGTCTGCTTCTTTCAAAGCCAGTTCAGCATCCGAGAAACAAGGAATTATTTGATAACTAAACTCTTTTTTTATACGTTCAAAATTTTCCAAAGAATTTTTCTTGTCCATCTTATTTGCAACTATTATCATAGGTTTTGTACTTTTTCTTAAAAAAGAAGCAAACCTAAACAATTCTGATTCATTCCAAGCAGAAGGTTTTTCCACATCAAAATTACCTTTTAAAATCACACTTTTAACATCATCTCCAGTTACTTTTAATCCAGAGAACTGCATTGAAACAGATTCAGCAAAATTCTTTTTCTGCATTTCAACAGTTCTTGAAAAAGTTTTCCATACTTTCATCAAGATGCCAAGATACCACAGATCTAACTCACGTTCTATTATTTCCAAATCTCTTCCAGGATAATAACTTTGAACAGGTTTTCCCTCTTGATCTGTTTCCCCGCTCATATCTAAAACTTGGATAAAAGCATCAGCACCTGCCAAGTCATTCAAAAATTCATTTCCCAAACCTTTTCCTTGGCTTGCCCCTTCAACTAAACCTGCGACATCCATCAGTTCAAATGGTACAAATCTCCACTCGCCTTTTTTCCCTTTAACAAATCCCTCTCTAGGGTTGCTTATTTTTCCAAACTCTGGAGCAAGGTCAGAAATCTTTACATATGCCATGCCATGATTAGGTTTTATCGTTGCAAAGGGATAATCAGCAATCAAAACATCCGACAAAGTAGCAGCCTTAAAAAAAGTGCTTTTACCAACATTCGGTCTACCAACTATACCAACTAACATTTTACGTCCTCCAACAATTTTTGTACATTTCTCTCAAAATCTTCCAAACTTGAATCATTGATTATAACAAAGTCAGCCATCTCAAAAACAGCTCCATGTTGTTGCCCATAATTTTTTTGGTTAACCCCAAGATCCCTCTCTTCTACTTTTTTAAATTCATCAAAAGTCCTTGGATCACTTTCTCTATCTCTATCACTAACTCTTTGAAACCTTGTTTCAAAAGGAGCATCAACCATCACCAAAACAAAATCTTTTCGTTTCCTTAGTTCATGAACTTCTCCAGGATTTCTAATATTCCCAACTACATAGTCAGAATCATCTACACTTATTCTTTCCATTATTTTCCTAGACAAAACTCCTAGACCCTCTTTATTTCTCATCTGATCCCCAAGATCCTGTAAATTTTTCCTAGTCAATTCAATTCCTCTCATTCTAGCTTCTTCTCTCAAAATATCTGAATAAGATAAAAATTTAAAGCCATTTTTTTCAAGTATTTTGCAAAAGCTATCGCTCCCAGCACATATAGGACCAGTAACTCCGATTATCATTGAAAAAGACAAAAACATTAGTTAATAAATTTAGCGTATCTTTCGCCAAAAACAAAAAACGAAACTTTAAATAACTTCTATTGCCAATTTCTATAACTAGATCCCGTAGCTTAGTCTGGTTAGAGCGCCGGTCTTATAAGAAACACGTTTCCAAAAGCAACGTGACATCTCATAGATGAAATCTAAGAGAGCCGGAGGTCCGGAGTTCAAATCTCCGCGGGATCATTGGAGATTTGAAATTAATGTTTAGAGAAAACTAAAGAACACAAATGCCAATAGCTGTAGAACCATCTTGAGATAATTTAAGATTGACCTCTCCAAAATAAACATTAAGAATACTCAACAAATCATCCGTCTCATGTTTATATGAAACAGCTACAACTATCTGATCACCCTCATTAAATCTTATTTTCTTGCCTTGAAATTCTATTATTTTCTCTTTTTTTATCGTATAATAATACTCTATTCTTGAATTCTTAAACCTCGCCCCAAACTCTATATCTTTTCTATCTAAACCTAGCTGCAAAGGGATATGAATAAAGAATTCATTCATGCCAGATTTACTCTTATCTCTTTCTGAACCCTCAGCAGACTTCTCCCAAAACTCAGCCCACTTTTTCCACTTTTCATTTCCAACACCTGAAACGAAAACGAAAACATCCCCTTTCTGCATACTGCTTCTTATTTGATAAAGAATGTCATTAATTTCGAAATTCCCAAGTGTATGCCCAAGCAAAAGAAATAAACTTTTTTTAAATTTCCCACTAATCAAAAGAGGCGTTACATTTTCCAAATTCTCAAAGTCAGAAATGTTCCATTGAGATTCAATAATTTCTCTAACCTTCAGTTTTGATATTGTCTCTATAGCCTTCTGAACCATGTACCCGCTTATGTCAATAGGACAATATCTCAGCTCATTGTCGTTTTGAATAATTTCTATGACATAAGCAGCTTTCTTTCCGTCTCCACAACCTAGGTCAACTATATTAACAGGATCCTTATTTATTTTTTCCTTTATCAAATCCATATTACTGCTTAATAGCTCAAATTCAGCATTAGAAGCCAACTGCTTAAAGTTCTCCGCATCCTCTAAATTGAGATAAGCTTGTGCCTGTTCAGGGGTCAAATACCACAATTTAGAATCCGCAATATTCCAAACTCTAGTATTCCCTCTAAGAGAATAACCTCGCTTCAAAAGTTCCTTAAAAATTAGATCGTTTATATTTAGACTCTTCATAAAGAAAGGAAAAAAAGGTATTTTAAAAAACTTTGCACATCAAGTAAATCATGAAAAGATAGTAGTAAAATTTATATAGTCAAATATACTCGCTAATATGCACCAATAGAAAAGAGACTAAATGGCGAAAAGAAAAAAAAGGTCAAAAACACTTTCTAGAGAGAAGAAGTCAAGTAAAGGTCAAACGCTTGCGATTATAGCTTTAATACTTAATATTCTAATTCTACCAGGACTTGGAAGTTTAATAGCTGGAAAAACCAAAGAAGGAATTTGGCAGATCATCCTAGTTATCTTAAGCATAATAACTTGGTTCATATTAATAGGCATACCAATATTTATAGTCTCCTGGGTATGGGGATTAATAACAGGTATCAAGCTAGTGCAAAAGTCTAATTAATTTTCTATTTTGCTTAGAAGCAACATGAATGAGTTTAAAAGGTCAGAAAGATATTTCTACGTATGAGTTTTTGGCCGACAGTAAAAAAAGTTATTAGAGAAGCAGAGATTGTTTTGTTAGTTCTAGATGCGAGAATGCCAATTTTATCAATGAATAGAGAAGTAAAAGATAAAATTGAAATGTATAATAAGAGAATGCTGCTTATATTCAACAAAATAGATTTAATATCTAAAGAACAGCTAGAAAATCTAAAAAAAGATAGTCCAGAAGCTTTCTTCGTTTCAAGTTCTAAAAATATAGGAATTAGCAATATAAGAAGGAAATTAATATTTATTGAGAAAAAAAGCAATGTTGAGGTCATGAAGATAGGAGTTGTAGGTTACCCCAATGTAGGCAAATCTTCTTTAATCAACGCATTAACGAAAAGATCAAGCACTAATGTTTCTAGTGCCGCAGGAACAACTAAAGGAATTCAATGGATAAAAAATAAAAGATTAAAATTTCTAGATTCCCCTGGTGTTATCCCATATGAAGATGGAAATTCAAAGTTAGGTATTTTAGGAGCAAAAAATCCTCAGAAACTAAAAAGCCCATACAAAACAGCCTATGAATTAATAGGAATGTTTTTAGAGAAAAATAAAAAAGCATTTGAAGATCATTACAATCTAAAATTCAGTAATGATACAGAAGAAATATTTGAGGCCATAGGTAAAAGAAGAGGATTCCTGTCAAAGGGAGGATCTGTAGACAAAATGAAAACCTCTATAAGCATCATACTAGATTGGCAAAAAGGTAAAATAAAAGTCTAACAATTAATACTCTTGCAAAACCCTTTCTCTGTTTTACAGGAAGGTTTAAAAGACATCTTAGCCAATTTTTCTTTGATGCCCTTGTAGTCTAGTGGTCTAGGACGTGGCCCTTTCGCGGCCAAAACCCGGGTCCGAATCCCGGCAGGGGCAGTTTGTTCGCCACGGCGAGAAAGCCCACAGCAAAGCGAGGAGCTTCGCAGCAAGAGCGAATCAAACTTCTAAGTTTGGATTGCAAAGCAATCCAAAGCCACTGACGGTGCCAAGATTCCGCAGAATCTTCAGACCGGCAGGGGCATTCACAAAATTAAAAATATAGTTTTTTACTACACAAAAAGTTATATAATCAACAAAGTCCAAATTTGAATGATTGATGAAGAAGCACCTGAAGTAAAGTTAGGAGATTTTCATGTCTTTCCCTATTTAAGAAAGGAAAACGCAGTAACTTCGGCTTATCATGCCCAAGAACATTTTGATGAAAGATTTGAAGTAAGAAGTTTTAAGGGAGGATATATTCTTACAAGTGATACAAGAGTCATAGATGCTAGAGGCTTCGTAGTCAATAGAACTTCCCCCTTAGAATTTGGAGTAGAAACATTTAATAAAATTACTAGAGAAAGTTCTAAAGCAGATTAAAAAATAGTGCAATAGATATCTTCGAACCAAAAATAACTATTGTAAAAATCTTGATATTAAAAAACGATAAACTTTTCTCGCCATATAAATCGATAAATGTTTAAATAATAAAGTAGACCAGAGTTCACAATCCAAAACCAATCCTTTAAATAACCATTTTTTCAAACTATTTTATGGATAAAAACTGGATAGTAGAAAACGAATTTGCAAGAAATGCCCATACTTGGGGTATTTGTGATGGCGAAGAGCCACATAAGTATCGGATAAATATATACGTTGAAAATAATAAAATAGGTGCATTCGTTGGTTTCGAAACAGAAAGTTTTAGAGGAGAACCACTAGCATATATTATAAAAAGAGAATCTGAAAAAGAATTTCCAATATTTGAAGTGTATGCCACAACAATAGGTGCATTTGAAAGAAAAGTTGACCTAGCCCATACACTTGAAGAAGCACAAGCTGAATGCATCAGAAGAGCAAGAGCCTCTTTAGAATTAATAGCAGATGAACTAACTACATTCAACTTAAACGGCTCCGTAACAAAAGAAGACAGGACTACACAAAGAGCAGCGTAAAATTTCTTTGTAAAAATAATTCAAAAGTTTTATAAACTTCCCTTGTTAGACATCATTGATATATGCTCTGTATGGTCTTCGGGCAATGCAGAGCCACCATATTCTCAATAAATAATTTTAGATAGTATTTTATTAATGCACACTGACCTATCACAAGCATTCCTCAAATTAAATGACGAACTTGAACTAAAATATGCATTCTCAATTTTCTTTCCTAAATTTCTTACTCTTGTTATTGGTGAAATAAAATCTTCATCACCACTAACAAGAATTGCAGTATCGTAAAGATTTTCATATGCTTCACCTACAAGATCGCTCACTAAATATGTATCGTCGCCTTTAACTTCATATTCAAACTTGCCGTCTCTCTTAACTTTTCTTTGTTTGCATAATACAACTTCAACTTTAGGAATCTTTCTTAGCATATCAAAGAATTTTTGTTGTTTCCAATATATTTTAGGATTAACGCTAATATCTAATGGGGAATTGTAATAAAAAACCTTGGCAAGTTCTCTATCTCCAACTAATTCATTAATCAGCTTATGAAAGTTAATTTTGTCAATAACATTTAATTTCTTTGAACTATGATAGAAATTACTACCGTCAATAAATATTACAACCCGCTCTTTTTTCTTATCCATTAGAAAGATAAACATTACAACTTTAAGTATTTTATTTAAAAGTATTAAAAGTTATTCTTCATCTCAAATACCTATCTTCCCAAACTCTAACCTGATTCTCATCTAAAGAAACATTCATCTTTTTAGTTCCTTCTCTAAAAAACTTTCTATAAAAATAACCAAAGATTAAACCAATCAACAAACCAGACAAATGAGCAATATTCCCTGTATTGTTTATCGGATTATTAGTAAAAAAACCATAAGCTCCAAGTATATCTCCAGCAGCCCATAAAATCCCTGCAACAAAAATAGGCATTGGAAGATTAAAAGCCCAAACTACCATCATAGGCCTTATCAACATTAAAGCTCCAATAACACCAAAAATTGCTCCACTAGCTCCTAAAGACGCACCATAAAAATTAACTGCTATCAAATTTGCAAATATACCTGAAAAGAAAAACACAAACAAAAATCTTTTTCCACCTATAAACTTCTCCAAAAGATTTCCAAATAAAAACAAAGCAAATAAATTAAGAATTAAATGAATTAAACTAGCATGCAAAAAAATAGAGGAAATAAATCTCCAAGGCTCTTTAAAAGAGTTAGAATTCAAAATAAAATAATCTGTAAACAAAGGAAAAATAGCCTGAATTAAAAATAAAACAATCATCAAAATGCATAATTTTACAGCATAATATCTAAATTTCATCATATAAAAGGAAATAGTTAAATTAAAAAACTATCTTTTATCCTTCTGAATAATGGCGGTTGTAGTTTAACGGTAGAATGTCAGCTTGTGGCGCTGAAGACGTGAGTTCAACTCTCACCTCCCGCTCTTTTAAAAAATGTTAAAATCCAAATTAAAAGACGTGAAAATAGAGCCGCTTTCAGAAAAAACTTTAAAAGGTTCTTTAAAGCTTCTTGACAAAGTTTTTGGACGCAACAAAAAAGACAAAGAGAGATACCATAATGCTTTTCCAGGAAGCCTAGACATGAAAAACTACGTTCTTTTAAATAATAAGAAAGAAAAACCAGATTATCTACAATATTACATTGCAATTGATAAAAAATCAAAAAAAGTAATTGGGACTACAGGACTCTATTCCTATCCGGAATATAAAGATAAAAAGCTAGGGCTTGGTTGGTATTGCATTGATCCAAAGTTTAGAGGAAAAGGAATTGGAAGTTTTTTACTTGATTTTACAATACAAAAAGCGCGTGAAAAGCAAAAAAAGATTTTAGAATTGTGGACGACAAAAAATCCTAAGGAAGAAAAAGCTCATTTAATTTATAAGAATAAAGGTTTTAAAATTGTAAAAAGAGAAAAATGGCCAGATGAAAAATATGAAATAATTTACATGCAATTAAAACTCTAAACAAACGTTTATATATCTCTTCTAACAAACAAAGCAGGAAGTTAAAATGGCAAAGTTATCTAACCGAACCAAGAGAAATAGAGGAATCAGCCATGATAGAGGTGTAAGAGGAAATCTTGCTATGCCAGAAGCAATAAGATCGCGCCAAAGCCCTCCAATCTCAAACGAATATTTAGTAGCTAGATCAAGAAGTAAATACGAAGGGCAAAGATCTAATTCATACACTGAAAATCATTACAGACCAGCAAACACAGACTCGTTAATTTAATTCAAGATTCCAATAAATTAAAAAACCTATATTTCTAATACAAAATATGAAAATCGAAGTTTCAACGGTAAAAGGCTTCCAGGACATTATGCCTCCCTATTCTCTTAAAAGGGATGCTGTAAAAAAAATAGTTGAAAAATGGTTCAAACTTTACGGTTTCGTACCAATAGAAACTCCAGTAATTGAATTTGATGAATTGATGCGTTCTGACGTTCTACCTTCTGAAGAAGCAGATGAAGCCGTATCAGAAAGATTCAAGCTAGAAGATAGAGGAGGAAGAAAATTAGGCCTAAGATATGAATTTACATTCCAGCTTTCAAGAATATTCAAAGAAAATCCAAATTTAAAAATCCCCTTAAAAAGATATCAAATTGGTGAAGTCTTTCGTGATGAGCCAACTTCTTCAGATAGATTTAGACAGTTCACACAATGCGACATTGATATAGTAGGAGATCCAAGTATTAAAGCAGACATAGAATGTTTATCCGCATTTTCAGAAATATTAAAAGAGCTAAAAATAAATGCAGAAATAGTAGTCAACAATAGAGCGCTTTTGAACTCAATCGTAGAAAGTGTTGAAATAAAACATGTTAAAAATGTCATAAAGGAACTAGATAAGTTAGATAAACTGGGTCCTGACCAAGTAAAGATAAATTTGAAAAAATATGCTTCGACAAATCAAGTAATAACTCTGTTCAAGCTATTAGATAAAAGTCTTGAGTTCTTTGAAAAAAATGCTTTTCAAGGAGTTGAGTCTCTTACTGAGCTTTTCTCTCTTTGTAAAAAATATGATGTAAAAATAAAATTCAATCCTTTTTTGGCTCGAGGTCTAAGTTACTATACAGGCAATATATTTGAAATAAAAGAAGAAGGAAAAAGCGCTTTAGCTGGTGGAGGACGTTACGACAAAACAATAGGAAAGTACTTAGCAAAAGAAATACCCTCAGTAGGAATTTCTTTTGGACTCGAACGATTAACTGAAAGCGCAAACATAGAAACCCCTCCAGCAGCTCAGACAATAATAATCTCTATAAATCAAGACAATGAAAGTATTAAACTAGCAACAAAACTAAGAAAACAAAATATCTCATGTTCTATAGAATTTGGAAGGCCTGGAAAAGGGCTAGAATACGCAAACTCTCAAAGCATACCTTATGCAATATTTATTGGAGAAGAGGAAATGAAAATAAAAAAGATAAAATTAAGAGATCTTAAATCCGGAAAAGAATCTATGCTTTCAGAATCTCAATTGATTAAAGAGCTAAAAAAATAATCATGACTCTTCTTCCTTAAGTTCTTCTAATTCTTCCTCTCTGTCTAATTTAGCCTCTTTCTCCATTTGAGCACCTTCTATTTCCATAAACTCCACAACTTCTCTTCTCATTCTTTCAAGTTCTTCTTTATTCTCCTCATCGTGCAATTCTTTTAACCATATCCATATCTCCTGCAAATGTCCTTCCTGCTCCAAAAGAACCTTATGCTGATAATCCAAGTGTAATAATGGAACAAATGTAGATATCTTATCTTCACTCGATTTGCCAGAGAAATCAGAGAATGAAATTTTCTCTCTTTTAAATTTAAGAATAGACTTAAGTTTGTCATAAACTTCTTTCAATTTGTCCTTAATGTTTATCCTCATTTTTGGCAAAGAAATAGAAGTCTCCATCTCCTGCTGTCTTTGTAAAACAACTTTTTCTATTCGTCTATTCTCTGTTGCAACAGCCTTACCTAAAGCAGACATAAGTTCCTCAAGAGTAACTTTCTTAAATCGAGCCAGGGGAGTTTTAGGTATCAGCTCAGGGATTTCCTCATCAAGTTCAATTCTCTCCTGTTTATATTTTTTCTCTTCCTTCTGCCCAAATAAAATAATGTCCAAGCTTGGAATGTATTTATTTAATAAAATTTCCGACTTTATCCTAAGAAGCAAAGCTGCAGCAAAAAGAACCTTGCTGGAAACAAACAAGTTTGCCTCTTCAAAAGCTCTAATCTTCTCCAAATATTTGCTAGTGAGCAAAACAAGATCAATATCCCAAGGATCTAATTGATCAGTATTTATAAGATCGTAAATTATAGCCTGCCAACTCAATTGTTCGCCAAAAAGGAGGCCTTGTATTTCTTCTTGCCCAACTCTATTAACGCTCTTTTCGCCATCCTTGCGCACTTCCTTTACAACATCAAAATTATAGTCTTCTTCATCACCCATTCCCCTTAGAAAATAAGAACATTTATATTGCTTTGCCACCCACTAAAGAATAATAAATCCTGTTCTCATTTGTAAGTTACAACAACCGAAAAGTTTAAATATACTTAATACTCATAATATCTATCACCTCTTTTTGCCCGGGAGAGGACGTTTGATCCATCTATTTAGCTTGGGTTAAACCTCCTCTTCAAGGGTTATAAAAAATTAAACTGTTAAAAGGTTTAACGAGGTTGATTAAAAGAAGTAGAATCTTATCTAAATTTAAGCACGACTACTTCTTTTTCCTAGGTTAATATAAATCAACAATCCTCCAGAATTATGAATAAAGAAAAAACTCATCAAAAACTAAAATCAAAAAATCACTTATTAAACTCAGTATAATTACATTTACCACAATGTAATCTTCCCTTATGATTAGCTAAAAAAACTCCAGGACCGCATCTAGGACAATGTTTACTCAATCTCTTGATATTCTCACCTTCTATTTTATAATGAGCATACTTCTTTGAAGTAGGTTTATTCTTATGTGGCTTTTTCCCTTTCTTATCTTTTCCAGAAGATCCCTTTCTCTCTGACATTATTTGCCTGCCTCCGTCTTCTTGACTTTCTTTTTTGGCTCAATCATTTCTCTATCCTTGGCACTCTCATAAATATAAGCCTTTATCTTAAATTCTCTCTTCCCAAAAGAACCCATAACTTCCTTAACAACTATTTGGTCAGAACTAATGTTGAGATCATTAGCAAGATCATTTCGAACAATCTCAAATCCAGGATTCTTATCACTACTAAAAGTAGCCTCTATCTCCTGCCTCTTAAGCATTTTATTTTGAAACTTACTATCTACTTTCATTTGAATTTCAATCCGTAAACTCCCTTTTCCTTTATTTGTAGCCTATTCGCTATCTCTGACTGTTCAGCATCTAAAACAATTAAAGTCCCTCTAAGAACCCCAAGTTCATCCTTACTTAATAAATTCTTTCCATCTAAATCTTTCTTCTTTACTGCTCTGCTCATTATTTTCTTCCTCCTGATATCCCGGAAACAAGATTATAATTACCTAACTTAATTTTTACATAGGGTAAAGGAAATGTTGCGCCTTTGTCTTCCATTATCATTCTATCGCTACAACTTTCAAACCCAACAATTCTGCCGATATAAAGATTATCTTCAACTCTAGCTAATTCTTGTCCCATTAACTCATCTGGTGAAAAGTCCGCTGCACTTCCTACCTTTCCTCTCAAAGAAATAGTTCTAATAATTAAACTCATAGGAGAAACAATTCTAGGTTGGTTCATTATTTCCTGCCTCCCTTCCTACTACCTTTATCATTCTTCTTCCCAGGTTTCTTATCAGCCTGTTCTCTCTTCCTGTTATCATCTTCTAACCATTGCAACTTTCCTAAACCTGTTTGCCTCATAGTCAATCCAATTTTAGGCATCCCACCCTTAAAACTTATAGCCACAATTCTTGATAGACATTCATCGCCCTTGCCTAAAACACGTCCACTAGATTTACCAGACAAAGTTCCAGCCTTATTAACAGAAACATAATCTTCCATAGTCTGCGAAATATGAATCATCGCTTTCCCCGGTCCTACTTCCATGAAAGCCCCAAAGTTAGTAACCTCTGTAACTATAGAGTATACAAGCTCGTGCAATTCAGGTCTCCAGACAAGCAGGTTAAAAGTAGAATTATAATAAGCTGCTCCATCGCCAGGAATTATAACTCCATCATCAATTTTATCTACGCTCAATACAGCTATAACATATCCATACTCTTTGTTTATCTTTTCAGAAAAATCTTCATTGAGCTGTTTCTCTATAGCCTCATGAGTAAGGAGTCCAAAGTGCTTCGGCTCAACTCTTACATGATCCTCAACTTTCATTAAATAAAACATTTTATCATTAACTAAAAAATGAGAGATAAAAATGCTTTAAAAAGGTTGCGTTCCTACCTATTTTGCCCGGATGGCACAGCGGTTACTGCGCGAGTCTCGAAAACTCGTTTCCTCACGGATCCGTAGGTTCAAATCCTACTCCGGGCGCCTTTCATAAAGCCTCAAAAATAAATGGAAATCTTTAAATAAATTAACTACTTACATTAAAAATGAATAAAACAAAAAAAGTTCCATCGAAAAAAAAGAAAAGAGGAAAACAAGACTTTCCTAAAATCCGCCGACTACCTCGTAAAGAGCCAGGCATGGGAGACAATACAGGCCCTTCGCCACAAGACGTCTGGAATGCTGAGCGAGATCAATAGTCTCTAAAAAATTCTTTTTAATTGCTCGAACTGAGTTAGTTAATACCTCACAGCTTGCTGTATTAGGATTTTTATTTTTATTTATCTAATAAAGTTGATTATTTACTAGAAGTTCCAATTCTAATCAGCTTAATAACTAATAACAAAACAACCGCCCCAACAAATGCCGAAACAATTGACCAAAATATTCCTCCACCGCCGATGTTGAATGCACCAAAAATATATCCACCAATAAATGCTCCAACAATACCAATTATAAGATCTCCCAATAATCCAAATCCAACTCCTTTTACAGCTAAGTCCGCAAGCCAACCAGCTATTAGGCCAACAACAAAAAAGATAATAAGACTCACTAAATCCATAATAATAAGAGAGTTAGCTAGTATTTATACTTTTCACTAGTGAACCCTCTAAGAAAAATCTCAAATTTATAATTTTGACAAAATAATGCCTTAAAGGTAAAAAACAAAAGCTTATAAACCACAAATTCTCGAGTTTTTTATGGAAATCAAAATAAAGAAAATAATGAATTCACGTCTAGCTAAAATTAGGTCGGTTGGAGAAATAAAAGAAATCCAAATAAAAAAGAATTTGCAACAGCCAGAAAAAGAAAGAATAGAAGTTTGCTTTAAAGGAGAACATAGTTCAGGAATTATAGAATTAAGTAAAGAAGAAGCAAGCAACCTAACCAAAATGATCCAAGATAAAATAAAGAAAAAGAGATGACTATTTCTCAGAAACCTTTATCTGGTTTTTTCTAAGCTCTTTTTCCATCTCAGATTTTTTTAACAAGCCAGTTTTAGCACCATAATGTTGAATTACTGACTCAGCATTCAAAGAACCAGCCTTTATTGCCCTTTCCAAATCCTGAGAAACTATCATCTCTGAAACGAATCCAGAAGCAAATGCGTCTCCAGCTCCAGTTCTTTCTTTAATTTTTATATTTCTAGGCTTTGACCTCAAAAGCCTTGAACCATCAAAAACGGAATTACCATTTGAGCCATCAGTTATACAAACTATTTTAGGACCCAACGAACGAAGTTTCACAAACATGTCTCCCCTGCCAACTAAATCCTGAGCTTCCTCTTTATTGAGAATCAATATCTCAGTCGCTTTCAAAACATCCTTTAAATAATTAGCACCTTTCCTCGTGATATAGCTGCTTGGATTATATGCAATTTTTATACCTCTACTTCTCGCTAATTTTGATAATTTTCTTTGCGTCTCAAAGGATTTACCAACCATTGAAGAAAAATAAATCCATTTAGTTTCAAAACTTTCACGTTTAATATCTTTAAAATCCAAAAAATCGTTCGCACCTTTAAAAGTCAAAACAGTTCTATTCTTCTGTTTTCCATCAATTACTGCGCTATATCCTGTAAGTTCCTTACCCTGTGATCCTAAAAATTTTACCTTCTCTCTACTTAACTCATTTAAAATTACATCTGCATGTTCATCTCTCCCTAAACAACCTACAAAACCTGTCATGTGTCCCAATCTAGAAAAAGCCACGGCTGTATTAGTTCCACCACCACCAGTAGAAAACCAAAGATCATCAACAACTATCTTATAACCTGTAGGAAGACAAAGGTACCCTGGTTTTTCTTCCAATTCAGTCTCCAGAAAAACATCGACAACGCCGCTTCCTAAAGTTATAATATCGTATTTCATTTTCTCAAAACCTCCAATCCAGGAAGTTTTTTCCCAGCAACATATGCAATCAAAGCTCCGCCTGCCAAACTAACATAATCAAATTTGTTTTTATTAATTCTTAATTTTTTCATTGTTGTATTTGTATGTCCTCCTCCTATTACACTAAATATCTTAGATGAGCCAACAGTTTGTAAAAGTTTCTTCGTCCCTTCGCAAAACTGCCTTTCTTCGCAATAGCCTGCTGTTCCTTTCATAAAAATGCTTTTAGATTTTTTTATCTCGCTAATATAGAAAAAAATAGTTTTTACACCTATATCAAATATCTCTTCGTCTAAAGGAAAATCTTCAATTAAAAACTCTTTTCTCTTGCCTTTAATTCTCAAAGCAAAATCTTTCGGGGTTTCAATATACTTAAGATATTTTTTTATTTGAGGAATGAGGTGAAAATGTTTTTCAAGTGCTTTATTCTGTCTTCCCAAATTATATCCTTTAGCTATTGCACATAATTGTCCAAACATTCCACAAGAAAGAACCTTCCTATCTTTCCCAAGCAGCAAAACATTTTCCTCTGGTTTGGATCCCCCTAAAATATAAGTACAATTTCTTATCCTTATCTTCTCAAGACTCTTCAACTCATGTTCTAATGATCTACCAATGCAAGAAGGCATCACCTTGGGAAAAGAAATTATAGATGTTTGTTCTCTATGCGAAACTGAAAATGCATCATTAACGTATAAATCACATAAATTCACAAGAACACTAACCAAAGAATTATTTTTAGAAGGCTTTAATTCTTCATCTAAAAATCTAAGATTCTCAAGCAAAATAACTTCACCTTGACTTAAACCTAATATCTCTCTAACAGCCACTTTACCTATGATATCTTCAACAAACTTAACTTTAAGATACTTATTCAAAATCTTTGAATGTTGTTTCAAACTTGTAAAATCTGCGTCTCCCTTTCTTCCCTGATGAGCCAACAACACTACAGAAGCGCCTTTGCTTTTTAGCTCCTTTATCGTTCTCAAAGGTTCAATAAAGCGCTCACTTTCAACTACACTTCCCTTTAAAATTTCAGAATTTATATCTATTCTTACAAGAACCTTTTTATTTCTAAAATCAAAATCGTCTAGTGTTTTATATTTCATAAATCATTTACTTGCTTTTTCTAAAAGATAAACTACATCAATCAATCTATTACAATAACCAAACTCATTATCATACCAACCTAAAACTTTCACCCATGAACCATTTATTTGTGTACTTTGAGCATCAAAAACGCAAGAATGTGCGTTTCCTACAACATCACTTGAAACCAAATCTTCTTCACTATATTCAATAATTCCTTTCATTTTTGTATTTGAATATTTCTTAAAAGCCCCATTCACCATTTTCACATCGACTTTTTTATTTAACTCGACAACCAAATCAGTCAGAGAGCCGCAAGGAACAGGAACTCTAA
This sequence comes from Candidatus Woesearchaeota archaeon, assembly GCA_964366325.1. GTDB lineage: Archaea > Nanobdellota > Nanobdellia > Pacearchaeales > GW2011-AR1 > UBA73. The sequence continues at coordinate 86,107 of CAYITD010000003.1, forward strand.
CAGCCATACCATTTATTTTATCTTTCAACTCAGGAAGAACCTCTAAAATCGCATCAGAAGCTCCTGTATTAGTAGGTATAACATTCAAAGCACCTGCTCTGCCTCTTCTTGGTTTTTTATGAGGACTATCATGCAATTCTTGATCATTTGTATAAGCATGTACAGTAGTCATCATAGCTTTTTTTATTCCAAAATTATCAAGAAAAACTTTAAGCATAGGAACAAGACAATTAGTAGTACAAGACGCAACACTTATTATTTTATGTTTGCTCTTTAATAATAAGTGATTTACTCCAGGAACAACAGTTATATCTGGCTTATCAGAACAAGGTGCAGTAACTATAACATGATCAGCACCTGCTCTTAAATGCTTAGATGCTCCTTCTCTGTCTCTAAAAACTCCCGTAGATTCTATTATAACATTTGCCCCAAGTTGCTTCCAAGGCAGCTTTTCAGGCTCTCTCTCAGAAACTACCTTTATTCTCTTGCCCTCTATTATCAAATCATTACCCTGCACTACAATTTTCTTATCATAAGGGCCATAAACAGAATCATATTTTAACAAATATGCAGCATCTTTAACTCCGTAAACATCATTTATCGCGACTATGTTTACTCCCCTCTTGAAAGCCTCTCGGAAAAAAACTCGGCCTATACGTCCAAAACCATTTATTGCAACTTTCATTTTACCTCTTAATCAAATAAATTAACCATATAGATTAATAAATCTAACTATACAATCACATTTTTATATCCTATTCTGCATAAAAGAAAGAGAAAAAATGAATCTTTGTCTAGACATAGGTGCAACAAATATTAGAATTGCTGAAGTAGAAGGCGCTAAAATAAAGAACTATCAAAAACAAAAAACTCCAAGAACAAAAAGAGAATTAGTGAGTGTTCTAATAAAAATAATTTCGCAATATAAAAATTATTCAAACATCTGTATAGCCACAGCAGGTTTCGAACAGGAAGGTAAAATACATGGAGCTATAAATTTTCCATATTTCAACAACACTCCTCTAAAATCTATTCTCAGAAAAAAATTCAATGTCCCAGTCTACATTCAAAATGATGCTCGTTGCGCAGCTCTTGCGGAATTAAACTTAGGCTCAGGAAAAAAATTCAATAATTTCGTGCTATTAACTCTAGGAACAGGTATAGGAGGAGCAATCATAATCAATAAAAAATTATATCTTGGAAAAGGCACAGCAGGAGAAATTGGATCTATGTTTATAGAACATAAAAAAATATTTGAACATCTCGCATCAGGAAACGCCTCTCTAAAAATAGCAGAAAAACTTGGTTTTAAAAAAATTACTTCGCTTGAATTAGAAGAGCTTGCAAAAAAAGGAAATAAGAAAGCAATCTCAGTCTACAATCAAGTGGGTTTTTATCTGGGTATAGGTCTTGCAGATCTTTCATACGCTCTTTCTCCTGATGCTTTCGTAATAGGGGGAGGCTTCTCCCGTGTAAAGTTTATCTTCCCAGAAGCAATAAAAACATTAAATTCATCATATCATATTTCCCCAAAACCTAAACTAGTAAAAGCCAAATTCGGAGATGATGCAGGATTAATTGGCGCTTCCCTGCTTACAAAGTCTAATCTCTAATTTTTCCAATTTCTTTCAACAATTTCTCTGCATCTTTCAAACTAACATTAGCAATCGCAGAAGAAATCAAAACTCCATCACATCCCAATTTAAAAGCCATTTTTACATCTTCAGCGCTGCTCACTCCAGCCCCACAAATATTCTTTATATTCTTGCCTTTTAACATACTAACGAAATCAATAATTTCCTTCTGATTATAATTCGTTATACTTCTCCCGCTTCCAACAAGTTCAGGATCTTCGTAAGCTATCCCAAAGGGTTTCAACTTAACAAACTCTTTAGCTTGTTTTAATGTTGAAGCACATAAAATAATTTTAAAATTATTCTTATTAGCCAATTCAACATTTTTCTTTATATAATCCAAAGGCAATGTGTGTTCAGAGTGATTCAACAAGCTCCCTATGGCTCCAGCCTTCTTCGCTCCTTCAATAGATAAAAAGCCAGTATTTCTTCCAATTATAACTGCATCAATATGTTGTGCATATATTCCCAATTTCTTAAATTTTTCAGATGCTAAAGAAATATCGAAAGAAGATAAAGAAACAGAAGCATTCTTCCCAAGATATTTTTCAACCAGTTCAACCAATACCAAAGCCTCTTTTCCAAATTTATAATTTTTGAAATTAACTATTATCATAGTCTAAATAAAAATAACTTAATTTAAATATCCTTTTAATTTGTCAAAAAAACGACAATTTTCATTCATCTTCTATTTCTCCTTCATCTATTTCTTCCATTATTTTACTAGTAGATTTCTTAATATTTCTTCCCTTTGCCCAGATAAAATTTAAGTCTCCAGCTTTTTTAACTTTTAATTCCAATTCCATTTTATTAACTCTTCCAAATAACTTTCTTAATCTTCTCCGTAAGTTCTAAAGGTTTATCATTCTGCCACAAATTCCTTCCAATAGCTAAACCTAAACATCCAGCCTTCATCATATCGTCTACTTGTTTTAATAAAACACCTTCATCCTTCTTAACTCCACCAGCAACGACTAATTTAGTCCTTCCAGCAGACTTAACAGCCCATTTTAAATCCTTGAAAGTTCCAGTCCAATGTAATTTTACTATATCCGCACCAATTTCCAATCCTATTCTCGCAGAATATGCCATAAGTTCTCCAAACTCTTTTCCTTCAACGCCTTTCCCTCTTGGGTAAATCCAAGCAATAACAGGTATACCTTTTTTATGAGCCTCTTCCTCTATTCCCTCAAACTCTTTCAACATAACGCTCTCATGAGCACTTCCAACATAAATAGTATATCCAACAGCAACAGCTCCAAGTTCTAAAGCTTCCTTAACGCTGCAAAGCTGTCTTGATAAAGGCTCCCCACTAGATAAATTAGTCTTTCCATTCAACTTAATAATCAAAGATATTTTACTCTCCTTTATCTCATCATTATATTTTTCAGCTATTCCTTTCTGAAAAATTAAAGCATTAAACTTTCCCTTCTTAGCAATATCTACAATATACAAAGGATCAATATTTTTATCATTAAACTCCGAAGGCCCATGTTCCATTCCTTGATCATAAGCAAGATACAAAGCTTTCCCCTTTGTCATTATCCCATCTAATTTCACTTTCATGTACTATAATAAAACTTTATCTTTATTAATTCTTTGTTTTGATTATGTAAAGATTGCTAATGCAAAAACAAAAATTATCCTTTCATCACAGCAAGTGGCCTCATCTTAGCAACCAATTTTCCAATTCCAAGTTCATGAGAAATACGAACGACCTCATCAACATCTTTGTAAGCTTCAGGAGACTCTTCAAGCAAGCCGCTTACAGATCCAGATTTTATCAAAATATCTTTATCTTTCATATCTTTCTTCAACTTTTCAGGAGACAAATTCTTTTTCGCAAAACTCCTTGACAAAACTCTCCCAGCTCCATGAGCAGTGGATGCAAAACTTAACTCTCTCGCTTTTTCTGTTCCAACTAAAACATAAGAAGCAGTCCCCATGCTCCCAGGAATTAAAATTGGACACCCAACATCTCTGTATTCCTTACAAATTTCTTTCCTTCCAGGCCCAAAGGATCTAGTTGCTCCCTTCCTATGAACACAAAGGGTTTTTTTCTTTCCATTAATCTCAAACTCCTCAAACTTAGCAATATTGTGGGCTATATCGTAAACTAATCTAACTTTTGCTTTGGGAAAATATTTTTTAAAACTCTTTCTTATCTGATGAGTTATTATCTGTCTATTTACAAAAGCAAAATTCGCTGCAGCCCTCATAGCACCAAAATAATCTTTAGCAATGTCAGAATCCAAAGGAGCGTAAGCCAACTCTCTATCAGGAAGATGTTTAAATCCATAAATTTTTTCTATCTTCATTATATAATCGCTGGCAACCTGATGCCCTAACCCTCTGCTTCCAGTATGTATCATAACAACAATTTGCCCTTCTTTTTTCAATCCGAAAATCTTTGCAACTGATCCATCAAAAATTCTCTCAACTTCCTGTATCTCTAAAAAATGATTTCCAGAACCTATTGTTCCAAGTTGGTCTTTACCTCTAGCCTTAGCTCTTTGAGAAACCTTAGAAGCATCAGCCTCCTTTAAGCAGCCATTATCTTCAATGTGTTCTATATCTTCCTCACTAGCATAATCTTTATCCCTCGCCCAATTACACCCCATATTCATAATTTCATCTAATTCAGTCAAAGAAAATTTAAATTCAGAACCAACGCCTACTCCAGAAGGAACATTCTTATATAACTCGCTTAAAACAGCTTCACGTTTAAACATGAATTCCTCTTTGTTAATATCTAAAACTAAAAGACGAACGCCGCAATTTAAATCATAACCTACGCCTCCAGGAGAAATAACTCCTTTTTCCAAATCAAAAGCTGCGACACCTCCAACGCAAAAGCCATACCCTTGATGAGCATCAGGCATAGCAATTGACTTTCCAACTATTCCAGGAAGCATAGCCACATTCTTCACTTGCTCTATGGTCTTCTCCTCTTTCTTTATCTTTTCAAACAGTTTCTCAGATGCAAATATAATTCCGGGGACATTCATCTTTCCCTCTTTCTCTATTTCAAAAATGTTTTCCGCTTTCTTCTTTATGTTTACCATAAAAAATCAAGAAATCATAAATATTTAAAGTATGGCTTATCAAAAAGTAAGAGAGATCTATTTAACAGAAGAGCATCTTATATCAATTTGCACCTTTGAAGGTCTTCCCAATTTTTTAAATTCATCAAAAGATAAATAATAGTGTATTTCTACTTTTCCAACTTGCCTGCAATTAGGATCCGAATATTGAAAATAAACTCTCTCTACTTTTCTGTCAATACCTTCACTATTATAAATTCCTGTATCGGAAACAAAAGCAATTTCATCTAAAGAGAAATTGTCCGCTTCATTAGTTCTTGAATTGCAAGAACTTGCAGAAAAACCAACAAGGTCAGCATTAAGTATTCTTCTCAAAATCTGTGGTTCATCAGCCATAAAAATCAAGAAAAAATAAAGATATATAAAGATTTATATAGCAAAAAAATCCAAATTTTAAGTGATAAAAAGATTATACAATCAGGAAGATGAAGTAAGTCATTTAGATTATAGAGTTTTCTCTCCTATTGAAACAGGTCTATCCTATGAGGGAAACAGCAGCGAAGATTATATGAAAAAAGATTCGCCTATAAACTCCCAAGAAAACAGATATAAGTGCATAACGCAAAGAAGAAATTATTAAACATCCAAAACAGCTTGAATTTCCCAAACACCATCATCCGTTTTCTTGACAAACATTTCAGAATAAGTAGGGGCTTTCACATTCTCAAGACCAAAATATAAAGAAGCATCATCACCATACAAAGTAGCCTTAACATTGTTCCCGCGAACAAAAACTTCTCCTTTTTTAACAATAAAGTTCTCGGCATCTAATAAGTAAATTATCTCATCCAAAAAATTGTAAAGCAAGCTTTCAATGTCCTGACCTACAACTACAATCTCCTTAAATTTCCTTGGCTTAATTTCTTTCCCCTTTGTCATGAAGTCAGAAATTGCTAAAACTACATTCTCAAACACTTCATTGATAGTTCTCCCGTATGCCTTAAATTTTATTTCTGAGGTGTGTTCAAGAAACTCGTACTTCAAACTATGATTCATCAAAATACCAAGAAATAGAGATTAAAAAACCTTTATAGTCCAAAAAGCATAATCTTTATAATCTCTTTCCAATACTTAAAAAAATGAGATTTACCGATTTTATAGTTCTCTTTTCATTATTCGCTTTCTTACTTTCCAGCTTATACTTGCTATGGTTGAATCTGCCTCAAGAAACAATAGAGTTTAAATCTTATAACGCAGAAATAACAGAAAATTTATCATTAAAAAGCTCTCAATTCTATCCAAGAATGCGCTACCGCAATTCTGAAATATCCTATAATCTAGCAGAAAACTGCAGTCTTAAAAAGCAAAAAGATCTAGAAGAAGCAGTAAGGACTCTTGAACAAAAAACAATTCTACAATTCTACAAATCAGACGAACCAGAAATAATAATAACCTGCTCAAATATACAACCAAAAGATGACGAAAGAAATTTCTTTATTGCTGGAGAAGGAGGGCCTACACTAGTTATAAACGCCACAAAATATTCAGTAATATTAGAAGGAAAAATCTCTTTGTATAGAGCAGAAAACTGCGAAACTCCTCAAGTAGCAATTCATGAACTCCTTCATTCCCTTGGATTCGATCATAACAATAACAAAAAGAGCATAATGTATCCAGTAACTGATTGCGAACAAGAAATTGACGAGTATATAATAGAAGAAATAAAAGAGCTATACTCAGAAAACTCCGAACCCGATTTAGTAATAGAAAAAGTAGAAGCTAACAAAACAGGAAGCTATGTCAACTTAGAAGTCTCGATGTCTAACCAAGGTTTACAAGATATAAAAAATTCTTCACTAAAAATAATCATAAAAAATGATTTAATAAAAAATTTTGACGTTGGAAGTTTTGATATTGGATCTAAAAGGACACTTAATATAAAAAACTTAAAAATACCTAAAGAAACAACAGAAATAACTATCATTACAAAAACAGAAAAAATTGAAACCAACGAAGAAAACAATGTAGCAAAAATACATCTTAGTCAATAATTGCAAATATTTATATAATTAAATGGCATTTTCACAGAGATAATATGGCAGAAAGAGACGAAATATTAAAAGAAAAACTGGAATATTCTGGAATATTCGATTTTGCAGCATTTTATGTATTTGCAAACTCATGGTTAAAAGAAGAAGGATTTAAGGTTAGCGAAGATAAATACTCAGAAAAAACAAGTGGAAACAAAAGAGACATAGATGTAGAGTGGAAGGCCACAAAAGAATTATCGGATTACTTCAAAACTGAAAATAAAATAAAATTCGAGATAAGAGATCTTACAGATATTGAAGTAGAAATAGACGGCAAAAACAAAACAACGAATAAAGGAAAAGTTAGCGTAGAAATAAAACTTGTTATAGTTAAAGATCACAAAGGAAAATGGGAAACTTCTGCATTTTCAAGAATGGCTAGAGACATTTATAATAAGTATATAATACCTTCAAGAGTTGGATCTATAGAGGGCTTAGCCATAGGAAAAACGAAAGAATTTAGAGAAGAATTGAAAACTTTCTTAGAAATATATGGGAAAGCAAAGTAATTTCATAGTAGCGATATACATATTTCAAAAAGCAAAATGTTTATATAATTTTATCTTGCTTTAATCCCATGGCAAAACTTAATTTTTTATTAATCTGCACGATTATATTAATAATCGTTCCATTAGTCAATGCCACACCAAACATAGAAATAGAAAAAATAGACAAAGGCTCCACAATAATTTCTGAATTAACAAATCCTGCAACATTTGACTTCATAATTTACAACAAAGGACCTGCAGAAAAATTTGAGATCTACTCCCTAGTTGGAGTCTCTATGGGGCCTAAAGGCTACTTCGACCTAAAAGAAGGTAAAAACAGGATTTCTGTAACTGCCTATCCAAATGAAGATTTAAGAAAAAGAACAGGCTTCCTAAACTTTGATTATGAAATAAAAGGTATTCAATCTGGAATAATTAAAGATAGATTACTAATAAAAATAGTCCCTCTAAAAGAGGCTATAGAAGTAATAGCTATACCTCTAAATCCTTCTGAATCAGAATCCATAATCACAATAAAAAACAAAGAAAACACAAATCTGGATAACATAGAGTTAGAATTTAAGTCTATGTTTTTTGAATCACAAAAAACAATCTCATTAAAGCCTTACGAACAAATAAACATAACAATACCAGTAACCAAGGAAAAAATAAAAAAATTAAGTGCTGGCCCGTACATTATAGAAACGCAAATAAAAAAAGATGAAAGCAAAGAACAAATTGAAAGTGTATTGGACTATCTTGAAGAGGAAGGTATTTCTGTGGAGAAAAAAATAGAAGGGATCATATTTAAAAAAACTACAATAACAAAAATGAATAGAGGAAATACAAATTCAATGTCCTCAACAGAAATAAAGAAAGATGCTGTATCCAGGTTGTTCACAGTAAATTCTCCAGAACCATCAGAAATACAAAGAGAAGGTTTATTTGTTAAATATATCTGGAACAAAGAACTTTCCCCAGATGACTCGTTCATAGTAGAATCAACAACAAACTATCTATTTCCTCTAATAATTATAATTCTAATAATCGTAATCGTGCTTCTTGTAAAAATGTACACACAGACAGCAACAAGCCTTAGAAAAAGAGTGTCTCTTGTAAAAACAAGAGGAGGGGAATTCGCCCTAAAAGTTACTATTCATGTAAAAGCAAAAAAACACTCTGATAGAATACAAATAGTTGACTCTCTACCAGTCATGACGAAGCTTTATGAACAATTCACAAAACAGCCATCTAGAATAGATCACCAATCTGGAAAGTTATATTGGAACATTGATAAGCTTAACGCTGGAGAGGAAAGAATATTCTCTTACATAATTTACTCAAAGCTCAATGTTATAGGTCGTTTCGAACTTCCAGCAGCTGTAGCAGTATTCGAAGCAGAAGGAAAAACTCAAGAAGTGTTTTCTAATAAAGCGTTTTTCGTCTCAGAGAAAACAAAAAATTAATTTCTAAAAATCAACCAGCGTAAAGCGGCCCAATGTCAATTCCAGCTTTAACTTTCTTCAAATAATATTCTTCTATCTTCTTATATCTCTGAGCAGTTTCCTTAGAAACTGAAGGTTTAACTCTAGTAAACGCATAATCAAAATCTTCTCTTTCTATCTGTTTATTCATTATATCTCTTCTCAAAGAATTTAATGCAGCTTCACGAACTAAAGATTCTATATCTGCGCCTACAAAACCTTCAGACAATTTTACAAACTCTTCGACGTCAACATCTTTAGCTATTGGTGAATTCTTAAGATGTACTTCAAAAATCTTTCTCCTGCTATCTTCATCAGGAACATCAGCAAGAATAACTCTATCAAATCTTCCAGGACGAAGTAAAGCAGGGTCCAACATATCAGGTCTATTAGTTGCACCTATAATTGTCACATCTTTAAGGCCTTCAAGTCCATCAATCTCAGCTAAAAGTTGATTCAAAACTCTTTCAGTTACTTTATTACCCACATCGAGGCCTCTTCTTGATGCCAAAGCATCTATCTCATCAAAAAAGATCACACAAGGAGCTACCTGTCTGGCTCTCTCAAAAACTTTCCTTACACCCTCTTCGCTTTTGCCAACCCACATACTCAAAAGACTAGGCCCCTTTATATTAATAAAATTAGACTCGGATTCCTTAGCAACCGCTTTAGCCAATAAAGTTTTTCCTGTTCCAGGAGGACCATAAAGCAAAATACCTCTTGGAGCCCTGATGCCCATTCTCTTAAAAGCTTCAGGATGTAAAATTGGCCATTCAACAGCTTCCTTCAATTCTTGTTTTGTCTTCTCCATTCCACCTATATCCGTCCAAGAAATATTAGGTGCTTCAACAAATACTTCCCTCATTGCACTAGGTCTTACAACTTTCAAAGAATCCTCAAAATCTTCTAAGCGTATAATAATCTTATCAAGAACCTCTTTAGGAATAGGTGCATCTTCCTCAAGTTTAAGCTCAGGAAGCATTTTTCTTAATACACTCATAGCCGCTTCTTTCGTTAAAGCCGACAAATCAGCACCTACAAAACCATGAGTCTTTCCAGCAAGAAAATCTAAATTAACATTTTTTGCAAGCGGCATATTTCTCGTATGAATCTTCAAAATTTCCAATCTCCCTAATTTATTTGGAACCAAAATCTCAATCTCTCTATCAAATCTTCCAGGTCTCCTTAGAGCTGGATCAATAGAGTTTATTCTATTAGTTGCGCCGATAACAACAACTTTTCCTCTGGACTTCAAACCATCCATCATACTAAGCAGCTGACTTACAACTCTCCTCTCAACTTCTCCTTGGACTTCTTCTCTTTTTGGAGCAATAGCATCTATCTCATCAAAAAAGATTATACTTGGAGCATTTTTCTGCGCATCCTCAAATATATCTCTTATTTTTTTCTCAGATTCTCCATAAAATTTACTCATTATTTCTGGACCATTTAACAATATAAAATTAGAATCCGTTTCGTTAGCAACTGCTCTCGCCAGTAGTGTTTTTCCTGTTCCAGGAGGACCATGCAACAAAACACCCTTAGGAGGCTCAATACCAAGTTTCTCAAATATCTCTGGATGTTTTAAAGGCAACTCAACCATTTCTCTTACTTTTTTTATTTCTTCTCTCATGCCGCCTACATCTTCATAAGCTACATCAGGAACAGTTTCATCAGCGACCTCAACAGCTTTAGGATTTAAAATAACCTCTGTATCCTCACCTATAAAGCAACCTTGATTTGGAGAAATAGAAGCGACTATAAATTTAATCTGTTGAAAACCTGAAAAAGCAGGATGACCAGAAAATAAATCTTGTAAGTCTCCAAAGATATCCGGAAAACCTTCACCCATAACATCTCTCCTCCTATGGGCGCTGCCCAAAGACAAAATGTCTCCCTTTAAAACGGGACGGCCAAGTAATCCATTTCTTAACATCTCAGGATCACCTTGAACCATGATACCTGACTGTGAAGGAGCAATAACCACTCTAGAAGCTTTCTTCAAATTAGCTTTCTTAACCTGCACATGCTCACCAAGACTAACTCTAGAATTTTTTCTTATCAATCCATCAATTCTTATAATATTCTCTCCTACATCTGCAGGATAAGCTCTATCAACTATAGCAAAAGTCTCTCTACCACCCTTAATAGAAATTATATCCCCTCTAGCCAAACCTAGACCTTTCATTAGTTCAGGATCTATTCTTGCAATTCCTTTATATACATCATCCTGTAAAGATTCTACAACTTCAAGTTTTACTAAATCATTTTTAGCCATATTATTTTATGTCCCCCATAGATTTGTTACTTTTATTCTGTTTACTGATAAAGGAAGCTTCATCAAAAAAATTCAAGCTCAATTTACCAAAATCATCAAAGCACATCCGAACAACATCATTCATATCCGTTCTCATTCTCTGATTCATTTCATTTATAAAATCTACTATTTCTTTGGGTATACTCACTGCGTGACTGTTTCCAACAAGTCTAAGTTTTACACTATAAGTTTTCCCCCTCAGATTATTATAATAATTATAGTTGTTTACATCAGCAGGGTGAATTATTTTATCTTTACACCTAGAACACTCAACTGCTCTCATCTTAAATCCAGATTTAACCAAAGTCAAAGGAGCCATCTCAATATTACAAGCCTTGCAAATAATAGTCGCATCAAATATATCTTTCATAGTACACCAACAGTATACACTGTGAGTATATACCAAATATTTAAATGTTTCTATTTTCAACTCTCTTAATGAGTTTAATAAAGGGGTTTTTTAATATAAAAGAAATAGAAAAAGATGTAATAGGTTCATCTGATAGAAAAATTCACGAAGAACAAAAAGCTCTCGAAGTTAGCATAAAAGAAGGGTCTGCTGCTAGTTTTTCCGCTGGTCTTGGCACAAACTATATTTCTCTATTCGCTCTAGCAATGAAAGCTAGCACCACACAAATAGGTCTTCTAAGCTCTCTAACAGGCTTGATGTCCCCGATATCGCAGTTATATGGCAGCAAATCAATGGATCATCATTCAAGGAAAAAAATAGTTTTAAAATTTACAATTCTCGAAGCAATTATGTGGATCCCAATAATAATCTTAGGTATTCTCTTTTGGAAAAATGTTTTTCAAGACTACTTGTCTTACGTTCTAATATTTTTTTATACAATTCTTACAATATTTTCAGGTATGGCCGTGCCTGCCTGGTTCTCGTGGATGGGAGATCTAATTCCTGAAAAAGACCGTGGAAAATATCTAAGCAAAAGAAATCAAATAACTGGTTTAGTAGGACTTCTAGGTGTAATCATAGGAGCAGTTTTACTAGATATATTTGAAACAAAAGGATTAGTATTAATAGGCTTCTCAACAATATTTGCTCTTACTTTTACATTCAGAATAATATCAATTTTAGAGCTAAGAAAACAATTCTCGCCAAAAATAAGAATAAAAAAAGAAGATTATTTTTCTTTTAAAGATTTCTTAAAAAGATTTGACAATTATGGAAAATTCGCCGTGTATCTTGGGTTATTCAATTTCGCAATTATGATTGCATCACCCTTCTTCATTGTATATATGAGAGAAATACTTGAATTCAATTATCTAACTCTAATAATAATCTCAATCAGTTCCTCAACTTTCTATTTGATTTTTTCACCAATCATGGGCAAATTTGCAGACAAATATGGCAACATAAAACTATTCTACACGGCAAACTTATTTTTTGTATTAAGTCCGCTAATGTGGATCCTAATAAAAAGTCCAATACTTTTAATATTAATCCCGCAGTTAATTTCTGGTTTAGCAAACGCTGCACTAATAACCTCGACAACAAACTTCACTTATGATTCAGTAAGGCCGCAAAAAAGAGGAATATGTATAGCTTACACAAATTTAATTAGTGGAATGGGCATATTTGTAGGATCAATTCTAGGTGGTGTTCTAATAAAGATCTTTTCAAACTATTATACAAACCCCTTCTTCATAATTTTTGGAGTAGCTTCATTAGCCAGACTGCTTGTAGGAATTTTATTCCTGCCGCATCTAAAAGAAGAAAGAAAATTCAAACGCCTTCCTCCAGTAAAAATAAGTCTTGCCCACCCATTTAGATCGATACATGCAGAAATTGGATGGTTTAGAAAAATTTCTAAATAACTCTTTGACAAAGGAAATCTTTAAAAGTAATAGAAGATACAGATAACTATGTTTTTTGATAAGAATAAAAGCAATAATAAATGTGAACAATGTAATGGCAATATAGAAAAAAAATATAGCTTTTGCCCTTTTTGCGGCGACTCTTTGATAGATATTAAGAAACAAAGAGAAGATTATGGACTTATAGGTAAAAATGACTTGGAAGAAAATAATGAGGATCAGGTCATGCAAAATGGCTTAGGAATAACAGACAAACTAATTAACAGTGTATTTAATTCAATGTTGAGATCGCTTGACAAACAATTCCAAAATCAGATAAAGAATGTAAGAAAAGAAGAAAAAACAGAGATAATGACTTTTCCAAATGGAATAAAAATAAAAATCTCTGGACCATTTCAAGAAAAGCAAAAATTAAAGCAAAAAAAACCTCAACAAATAGAAATAAATGAGTCACTGATAAGAAAGATTAATTCTCTTCCAAAAGAGAAAGCGAAAACTTCCATGAAAAGAATAGGGAACAGAGTTTTATATGAACTAAAGACTCCTGGGCTTACCTCGCCTCACGATGTCCTTGTATCAAAACTAGAATCTGGCTATGAGATAAAAGCTGTAGGAGACAAAAAAGTTTATGTGAATTCTATACCTATAAACCTCCCACTAAAATCCTATTCTATAATGGACAATAAATTGCTTATGGAATTCTCAGCACATGAAGAAATCTAAAAGAAATGATCGTGCCAGGATTCGAACTTGGGACCTCTGCCTTTCCGAAATATTTATCAGAGCAGCGCTCTAACCAACTGAGCTACACGATCTCAAGTTTTCTAAATTCAGACCTTTTATAAAACTTGCCTTAGGTCTAATTCCTTAAAAAAAGTCCTTGCATATAAAGTCTTATAAACCTTTCAAATTAAATTTACATATGAGGATAAAACAAAACAGGATAAAAAAAACAATAATCATTTTCATTGTGTTATTAATTATAATAACTGGTCTTCTCTTATATTATGATCTTAAAAATAAAGGATTCTGTCTGATCAACCCTGAAACTGGCACAGAATCTGGTTGCTCCTCTGTAACAAATTCAAAATACGGTTTAATGTTTGGAATAAAATTGAGTCTCCTAGGATTCATTGCGTTTATAATATTGTTTATAATTCATTTATTCTCAGTTATAGAACACAAATACGTTAAAGAACTAAAAAAAATATTTTTGCTCTCATGTTTCCTAGGTGGAGGTTTCGCCTTATATTTCATTTATCTGCAAATCTTTATCTTGAAAAAAATCTGTTCCAACTGCCTGATAATAGATGCCCTTATGATTGTAGTTCTAGTACTTGCCTTTATAGATTTTAAAATGGAAAAAAACCTCAAAACATAATACGGTAGCCGGGAATCGAACCCGGACGTTGAGCTTGGGAAGCTCACATACTACCACTATATTACTACCGTATATTTTACTCAGTTATGAAGATTTCTTAAATATTGCCTCATATAGACAATTTGGTTTATTAAGACTCTAGTTTTTCCAAATTATCTATTAGAGCTTTAGGATAATTGAGTTACATTTTGCTATAAATCAACTAATTTAAAAATGCAATTTCCCATTACAACAAATGAGCGAAATATTAGAAAAATTGAAAAAATTCTGGAATTTTCTTAAAAAAGACACTTGGCAGTCCTGGATAGTTTCAATGATACTTCTAATAATAATCATAAAAGGCGTACTATTTCCAACTCTATCATTTATCACATCTAGTCCTTTACCTTTAGTGGTTGTAGAATCTTGCTCAATGTATCATTCTTCAGACTTTGAAAATTGGTGGACAGAAAATGAAGAATGGTACGAATCTAGATATATAACGAAAGAGCAATTTAAAAAATTTATAATGAAAAATGGGCTCAATAAAGGAGATATTATAGTAATTTGGGGACGTTCAGAGCCTAAAGTAGGAGATATAATCATCTTCCAAACCCCTTCTAGCTCAGAGGCAAAACATCCAATAATACACCGCGTCGTTTCCCTGAATCCACTTGGAACAAAAGGAGATAACGGGAAAACTAACCCTGGCCAAATTAAAGATAAGTACGGCAGCGGTATAGACGAATCAGACATAAAAAAAGAAAACGTCCTAGGAAAATCTATTTTCAAAATTCCCGCTTTAGGATGGATAAAACTCATATTCTTTGAACCATTTCGTCAGCCAAGCGCCAGAGGGTTCTGCAAGTAAAAATCCCAATATCACAGCAAGCTGTAGGGTATTTTAAACCTCAAACTGAGACTACGCAGTAAGCTGTGGAGTATTAAGCTCAGTTTGAGCAGTAAAAAGCAAAAATATAAATAACAAATAGTGTTCATAAATCCTAGTTCATTTAAAACTAAAATGGAATTTTGTGAGAAATGCGGAGGTATGATACTTATGCAGGGAGATGAGGCCCGTTGTGCTAGTTGCAACCATAAGTCAAAAAAGAAGCCAAAGCTAAAAACTTCCGAAAAAATGGAGAAAAGAGAGACAGTAGCAGTTGTAAAAGAGCAAGATGATATAAACCCTATAGTTGATGTAAAATGCCCAAAATGCAAAAACAAAAAATGCTATTTCTGGACACAACAAACAAGATCAGCAGACGAATCAGAAACCAAATTCTACAAATGTACTGAGTGTAAACACACTTGGAGAGTTTACAGATAAAGGTTTAAACAATCCATATCCAAAAGCTAGCACTCATCTGCACAATCTTCACTAAGTCTCGTATCAGCTTCTACCACTTCCCTAATAATATTTTGATCAATTACATCCGTAACAAGAACCATGCCCTTACCTTCATCATACCTAACAAGTCTAAAAACCCTTTCAGGAAGTCTTCCTTCATTTACAGCATCACTAAAAAGATCACTCTCGTAAAGATAATGAATTCCTCGCACGTCAACGCCAAAATATTGTTCTCCCTTGTCGCTCTCAGTCATCCTTAAATCTCTATTGTAACCATTAATACGTCTAAACCCCATATTCAAACCCCCGCTAAGGTATTTTTATACTTTCGCTAAGGGAATCTTTAAAAATCGCCCTTTCTTGCTCAGTTAATGGCCTCGTAGCTCAGCCTGGTTAGAGTACCACGCTCTTAACGTGGGTGTCGCGGGTTCAAATCCCGTCGGGGCCATTTTGCTCATCGCAGTGAGGAACACCGCAACGAAGTGAGGATGTCCACAACAAGAATGAGCAAAATATATCAATCTTCAGCAGCGAGAAAGCCCACAGCGTTAGCGAGCAGATCCGCATCAAGAGAACACAAAATATATCCATCCGCAGCAATAGAGTGCAAAATATATCAATCAGTTATTAACTATATAATAGTAATATTTATATAATCCACATTTAACTAAATTTTATGGAATTTAAAATACTGACTGCTCAAAGAGAAAAAACTAGGAAACTAGAATCATTCATAAAAGACGGTCTAGAAGAAACAGAGATCAGTGTAGTATACGATAGAGCGACGTTACGAGGAGGATTTTATAATGCTATAAACGAAAGAGATTACGACTTAGTTATATTAGATAATGAAGCACTTAACAGCAGAGAATTAGGGCAAATTACCGCTCTGGCAAGAAAGAAGAAAACAAAAGTAGTAGGTTTTACCAGCGATTTAGACTTAGCAGAGCAAGTAAGAAGATCTGGGCTCCCAGTTTATGTATATCTAAGAAATTCAAAAGCAAATTCACTATCAGGTTATGTTCGCGGCATTGCCCTTAAAGAAGAATGTGTGCGAAGTCTAGCAGAAGAAGTTGCAGCTTAAATATCCTTAATACATATTCAATAAACTTTAACAATAAAAAACAAGGTTCTAATTATCAAAAAAGTAAGTTAAAAACACCCCAACAAACTTAACCAACCAATCTCTTAATGTTTTCTATATTCTCAGCAACTTCCTGTCCCTTTTTAGTTAGTTTTATCAACTTTATTCTGCCTTTTCTCTCAAAAACGACAAGCCCAAGTCTTTCAAGGCTCTGAAGTATCTTAACAGCGTGACTATATGTACAATCTACCTCTTTAGCCAAAACGCTTCCATATCTTACCCTTGCAATCCTTTTCAAAGCTACAAGCATCAAAGCAGGCTTTCTTCTAAAGAAGATATCAAAGTTGTCTTTTGTTTTGTCTTCAAACATTTTAAGATATATAGGTTATAACCTATATATTACACCCAACGCTTGCTCCTTTTAAATCTTTCTGCTATTTTGTTATCTAAAAGAGTAACAAGCTAAGTTAAGGAGCTTCTTTTCCAGTAAGAGCCTTATACATTTGCAAATATCCCTTACTCAATAGTTTCACTTTACCAGCAACCATCTCTATTCTTGACTTTCCTTCATTAAAAGACTGTTCAACATACAGACTATTTCTTATCATTTTTACAATTTCTTCTTTAGTCGTGACAATCTTAATATCTTCATCATCTATTGATCCCTTATTTACAAATATCTCTCCATCCATGACTTCCGCATTAAATACTTCAGAATCAAAATTAAATTCTATCTTAGGTTTCTCAGAGCTTAAAGGAGGATTATGTAAATTATTAGCCCCGAGATTATACAAAACATAAAGAACGAAGCTTTCATCAAATTTTAAAGCAGCCTCCTCATCACTTAAATTCTCTATACTATTTTTCACAATTCCAAATCTTCCACCAGAATCACCATTATTAGAAAAATTCTCAGAATTAGAACCTTGAAGAGTATAAAACAGAAAGCCGACAGCTATTAAAGAAACAACAATAACTAAAGAAACTATCAATATATTCTTAGACATTAGAAATAATAAAATAATTAATTTATAAATCTAAGCCCAGTTTATGGAGCATAATTTTTTCAGCCTTGTAAAAATGTGGGCAGAATGTGAGAGATTATTTAAGTGATGGCCAAACCCATCTTTGATACCAACTTGAAGCATGGTCTTCGGTTGCATCCCATAATTCCATCATTCTAACCGCTTGAGAATCAACTCTTTGTTCATCTTTCAAATTGTAATTTAAATCTCCTGCCAATTTTTTCTCAACCTGTTCTGCGCTAAGCAAAGGATATTCTTTTTGAATATTACTCCTACAATGTTCTACCGCTCTCGCTCTAATTAATGAAACATCTCCAATAACAGAATTATAGACTGTTCTTGTCAAATCTATTGGCCCTAAAGTAAAAATTCCAATTAGAGCCGCTAATCCAAACCCAGCTTCAAAAGCCAATCTGGGTATTTCAAATACAGATGATTCTTCTTCTGACATAAAACAATAACAAAATAAATCCTATTTAAACTTTTTGCTTATAACTACTATTGAATTATGATATAATAAATTTTATTAAACGTTTTATCATAATTTTTATAATCCCTTATGCTATAAACCCAGTAGAATTTTCTCCAATTTAAATAATATCTCAATTCATATCTTGATATACAAAATTCAAATTTAAATAGTTTAATTATCAATTAAAATATGATTTGGCAAGATATAGTTATCGCAATTGCTAATGTCCTTTTCGGATACTCATTAGCATATCAAGTTTACATAGGTTTCAAAGAGAAAAAAGGACCAATAGCGTTACAAACTTCTTTACTAACAGCTGTAGGATTATATGCTGTGTCTGTTTCATTCCTAACTTTAAAACTCTATTTCTCAACTATTGTATCTATGTTTACAGCTACAATGTGGCTTTTTCTACTAATCCAAGGTATAATTTATAAAAAAGCTTGAGTTTAAGTTTAAAGAAAGATTTAAAACTAAAAATCCTATCGAAATTTAATGGACATTAAAAGAAAATTCAAAATACTTGCCGCTTCAGACCTTCACGGAGATTCAAAAGCGGCAAAAAAACTCGCTCAAAAATCAGAAGATGAAAACGTGGACTTAGTAGTTTTATGTGGAGATATCACAAGTCATTTAGAAACCAAAGATATAATAAAACCGTTTAAAGACAAAAATAAAAAAGTCTTAATTCTTCCAGGAAATCACGATTCATTCGCAACAATAGATTTTATATCTTCCTTATACAGCATTAAAAACATCCATGGTTACTCAGCTATTTATGACAATATAGGTTTCTTTGGAGCAGGTGGAGCTAATTTAGGTCCAGGAATAACCAGTGAAAGAGAACTAATGGAAAGTCTAGAAAGAGCCCATTCCGGTCTCAAAGGAATTGAAAATAAAATAATGGTCACACATATGCATCCCAGAGGTTCCAAATCAGAATTTTCAGGAATCAGAGGAAGCGAATCAATAAGAAAAGCAATAAGAAAATTTAAGCCCTCCATTTTGCTCCACGGCCACATTCATGAAGCGGCAGGAATAGAAGAAAACATAAATGGAACAAGAGTAATCAATGTAGGCAAAAACGGAAAAATTATAGAAATTTAATCATCTCTTAGGTTTAGTAAACTCTTCATAATTAACAGACTCAGCAGCTTCATTCCTTCCCAAAACCAATAGTTGGATTGCTTCTTCTTCATCGCTCTCCTTTCTTTCGTAATACAAAAAGCCACCTTCAGGGTCATTTTCTCTATAGCCTATTGGGACTTTAGCTTCTATACTGTCTCCAGACCTAACAGTATTAGCCCCATAAAAAACAAGGCGCTTTATTCCACATCTTTGACCACGAGGTATTGTTGCCACATCAAAAATATATTTAGTAACGAAACCTGTTTCATCGGAAGAAAGTTTTTCGCCTATTCTAGCCTCGCCAGTATGAACGGAAGTCCTTCTATTTTCCACACTAATACCCTCAATTAAAAAAGTAATATCCTTAACTAATTCCCAAGAGTTTCTTGTTTGTCTCTCATTCATTCTAATAGTCATTATTATCTCTATTTAAAAATTATTACAATCCATTTTTTGCTATAAACACAGCCAACCATAAAACTATATATTTTAAAATCCTCTTCTTCATAAGAAAAAATGGCCGTAAATGATTTTATACCAATAACAGGTGTTAAAAAAACAACTGAGAAAGAAGTCAAAGAAAAACCAACTCTAGCAGAGCTTACAACAATTGAGTCTCCAGGGAAACCAGTCCCAGCAAGCTCCATGCTTGACGAAACACAAAAGAAAAAACCAGCAAGAAGAAAAGCAAAAAAAGAAAGAGTAACTCCTGAAAAAATTGAAGCTCCTGAAAAAGATTCAATTCTTATCATAACAGAAAAACCACAGGCAGCACAAAAGATTGCATCAGCTCTCGGCTCTGCAAGAAAACAGCAAGAAAGCGGCGTTTACTTCTATTCATTAGAAAACAATGGAAAAAAGATCGTAGTATGTTCTGCAGTAGGGCATTTATTCAACTTAACATATATGAAAGGAAAATCAGGATGGCCAATATTTGACCTAGAATGGACTCCATCTTATAGCAAATCCTCCTCAGCATTCACAAAAAGATATTTTGATTTAATAAAAAAGTTATCTAGAAAAGCAGAAGAAATAATAATAGCTACAGACTATGATGTTGAAGGCGAAGTAATAGGTTGGAATGTCTTGCGTTTTATATGTAAAAGAGAAAACGCAAAAAGAATGAAGTTCTCAACACTAACAAAAGAAGAGCTACAAAGTTCATATGGCTCCCTTTTACCAGAAATAAACTGGAATAACGCATACGCAGGAGAAACTAGACATATAGTAGACTGGCTCTACGGTATAAATCTTTCTAGAGCTCTAATGTCTTCAATAAAATCAATTGGTTCTTTTAAAATATTATCCATAGGTCGTGTTCAGGGTCCTTCTTTAAAAATAATAGTAGACAAAGAAAAAGAAATAGCTTCTTTTAAATCTCAACCTTATTGGCAAGTTTTAGCTCTTTCTAATGATCATCAGTTCCTGCACCCAAAAGACATATTTGAAAAAGAAGAGTTAAAAAAATTTGAAGAAATAAAAGAAGGAACAGCAGAGACTATAACAAAAACAGAAATAGTACAACCCCCACACCCTTTTGATCTAACAACTCTTCAAAAAGAAGCATATAGAGTCCACAGGTTGTCTCCCTCGCAAACTCTTTCAACAGCACAAAAACTTTATCTTGAAGGTTTAATTTCATATCCAAGAACCTCCTCTCAAAAAATACCTCAAAACATAAATGCGAAAAAGATATTAAAATCACTAGAAAAGAATTTCCCTCAAGTGAAAGAAGTATCAAGAACAAACCCAATAGAAGGAAAAAAGACAGACCCTGCACACCCCTCTATTTATCCAACTGGAGAATTCAAAAAACTAGCAGACAAAGAAAGCAAACTATATGATTTAATAGTAAAAAGATTCATCTCAGTATTTTGTAGAGACGCTCAAACAGAGAACAAAAAAGTTACCATTGCTTCCATTTCCCCAAAAACAAAAGAAGAAATCTTATTTTGTTCATCCGGTCTAAAAGTCTTAGATAAGGGCTGGACAAATGTATATCCTCTTGAATTCAAAGAAAGCATTGTTCCAGAGTTAAAAGGTAAAGTGAAAATAGATGAAATAAAATTTGCAGAAAAAGAAACTCAACCTCCTAAAAGATATACTCCTGCATCTTTAATCTCTCTCCTTGAAAAAAAGAATCTTGGGACAAAAACAACTCGTTCTCTAATAATAGATACTTTGTTCGACAGAGGCTATCTAGATGGTGATTCAAATATAAAAGCGACCCATCTAGGAATTAAACTGATAGAATCTCTAGAAAAATATTCACCTATTATAATAGATGAAAACCTCACAAATAAACTTGAAGATGAAATGGAGCAAATACAAAACATCAATTCAAAAGAAAACAAACAGTTTATCTTAGGTTCAGAAGAAAAAAGAATAATTGAAGAAACAAAAAGAATAATAACAGATATTTCAAAAGATTTTAAGACAAAAGAGAAAGAAATCGGTGCCTCTATAATGAAAGGTATTGAAGTCCAAAGAGAAACACAAAAAGAAAACAGTAAAATAATGCGCTGCCAAAAATGTAATATCGGTGATCTCAGAATTATATATTCTAAAAAAACTTCAAGATCTTTCATAGGCTGCTCAAATTATCCTAATTGCAAACAAACTTTCTCTCTTCCTCCTCAATCTCTAATAAAGAGAACAGAAGAAGATTGCCCAGAGTGTCGTTTCCCCAAACTTCTCTCTATAAAAAAAGGAAGAAAGCCCTGGAAGTTCTGCTTTAACCCTGAATGCCCTGCAAATAAGAAAAGAATCGAAGAATACAGGGCGAAGAAAGCAGAACAGGAAACTATATAACAACTTCAGAATCTCTTCCAGCCTGATTAATAACAGTTTCATCAACCAAATTATTAATAGAATTAAACATAGCAGTTAGATAATTTTCTCTATCTATGCCTCTTCTATCAAAAATGTGATGCTCTCTAGTATAAAAAACAAGCCCCTTAATCTTTTTCTCTGAGTCTCTTAAAACATCTACTCTTAAATCGACAAGTCTATCATTAACTTTGGCCTTGAAATATCCTCTGTCATTTTCCTTCATATTACTTACCAATTTCTTCCTACCTTCAGCGCTTAAAAGTCTAGATAATTTAACATATGGATGTCTGCCCTTTTCATCGCGAAAGTCATTTGCATTTAACCCAATTACGTCTGAAAAAGTTCTACTAACTTTAGATTGAGTTCGCCCCATATAAACAAAAGCCAAGTCACCATCTAATTCACTTTCAAAAGCATCTATAACAACACCATAAGCGCCCTCTCTAAAAACTTCAAGAGCTTTTCTTATGCTTCTACTTTCAGACGCCAATCTAGAATTAGTAAGAGAAATAGATTCGCTAGACAATCTAAGACCAGCAACAACTCCTGCCAAATCCTCAGGAAAACCAACTATTCTAGGATCTGCTCCTCCAGCTATTTTTGAAAGCAAATACCTTCTTCTAATATCTGCTGCAATATTATTCGCCCTATCTAATTCACCAGACAGTCTTTCAGTCTCCTTTGTTTGTCTTTCTATATTAACACTTTGTTCTGTAACCAAACTATTTAATTGCCTTAATTCACTTTCATATCTTACTACATGTGTTTCTAATTCTTCATTCCTAGAAACAACTAACCTATATTCCTGAGTCAGACCTTCCAATCCTTTCTCCATCTCTTTTTTCTCTGCAATCAATCTCTGAACATCTCCATTAGCTGTTTCAAGTCTCTTGCTAGTTTCCCCTAAACCTGTTTCAAGCGCTTCATATCTCTTTCTACTTACAGGCATATACCTCACAACATACTGCCAAGCATCAGATAAATACTCTCTAAGTCCCATAAAATCTCAACCCAGAAACTCTTAAAATACCTTTAGTAAAGCTTAAAAACCATCCAAAAAGCCAACTTTATGGTAAAAAAACAATATTATGTAGGTCTTGATGAATCCATGGGCCCAAACGTAAGATCCCTAGCCTATTACGTGGCGTGTGTTTCAACAGATCCTAAAGATGCAAGTCCGGGAGAAAAAAGATTAAAAGACAGATCTTTAGGCTTAGGAAATTTATGCGTAGACTCTTTGTATTTCACAACAGAAAGACAAAACAAAAGATTAAGAGGTGAACTAAGAAACGATCCATATTTTAGATTAATAAATGGTATGTTAAAAAGATTTGTAGGAAACAGTTACGAATTCAACTTTTATTTTGACGGCGGGTCTTGGAGTCATAAAGATTTAATGGATTTAAGAGGCATAAAAAGACTTTCTAAATCCAGAATCATGTTCATTCCTGGAGGAGACAGGACAGTACCTTTAATTCATCAAGCAGACAGAGTAGCCCATGTGTTAAGAACTCTAAACTCTCATTCATCTAAAGTAGCTCAAAAAATAGCCGCACTAAGGGAAGCAAATCCAGGAATAGACAAACTTTTGGGAGAAAGAAGAATAGTGTAAGTAAAATTATTACCATTTGGCTCTAATACCTAGATGTTTGCATCGGCCAAAAGGTAATTAGAGATTGTCCACCGTAAAGAAAAATTCGCGAATACTCCAGAGCTTGCTGCTATTGAGTAGAGAATTTTTAGACAATCTCTTTATTTCTTATCAAACCTTTGATTATCTCTGCTATATAATTTATCACTCATCATCTTGTCCCAAACTTCTTGTAAGTTTATCTTATGGCTATTTGCAATACAACAAATAGTAAAAATCACATCAAACAACTCTTGCCCCAAATCCTTTGTATCTTCAGTTGGTTTCTTTTTCTTATAGACAATTTCTTGACTTATATGATAATTGAAATTGTCTTATTAGAGAATTCTAACTAAATTGTTATATATCTTTCAGAATTATCTATAGTCCCGTATAAATGATTCATCTCTCTAGCAACCTCTCCAGTTTCTTCAGATAACCTAGCCATCATTTCCAAAGCAGGCCGATATTGTGGATCAAATTGTCCTGTCCATTCATCAACTTGTTTTTGTATATCCTCAAAAGACATAATACAACTTAGGAACTAATCAATTTAAATATTTATATTATAAAAATTATAAATATGCCGAACATTTTGTCCAACATATTAAGATCAATAACAAAATCTTAAAGATAGATATTTATTATCTATTAGAAAATTGAGATATATTTTATTAATAATTCTCCTAAATCTACATTTTGGCTTTTTAAAACGGCCTCTAATTTTTCTCTTGAAACCTGAACAGGGTCTAAATCCTCTCTAAAACTATTTACATGATCAAACTCATAGTTATTAGGATTTCTACAATCTTCTCCATTAAATCTAAAACCGATACAATATGAATTATCATCATTTTCAGGATCTCTGACAGAAAAATTAACTACACCTATGTCTCTAAATAAACCTGTGTTTGGTCCGCCTTCATCCCAGCTTAATAATTCCATAAAAAATTAGAAAAAACAAGATACTTAAACCTTTCTACATTAACTATTATTAAGTAACAATTAATTTCCAGAAGATATTAGACACTTTGTCCCAAAGCCCTACAAAACTATTTCCCTTTTCTATTCCAAGCTCTTCCGCTAGGTCTAACTTTCATTTCAGGACTCTTACTTGTCAATCCTCTTGATTTCTTCCCTGCACTTGTCAACCCTCTTTGAGCTCTTCTGCTATTTTTCTTAAAAGTGATCCATTTGAAAACAGGATCGCTTTTTATCTCAGGTCTAGAAGGGTCAATCATAATAACCTCATAAAAATAATGCTTTCCATCCTTTCCAACAAAATAAGAATTTAAAACTTCAAGATTCTTATACTTCCTCTCCGCTCTAATCTCAGCAATCCAATGATAACTCATCTTCAAAGTCTTTCTATTTGTCTGCTTTCTAGATTTTCTTCCTTTAACCCCAACTCTAGTTCTTTTCCTTCCCCCTCTGACTAATCTTACTCTAAAAACAACAAATCCTTTTTTCGCCTTATAACCTAAAGCTCTAGCTCTATCAAGTCTCAAAGGTTTCTCAACCTTTACAATAGAATCAGAAGCTCTCCAATCAATCATTCTCTGTTTTACAATTTCGTCAGTTGGATTCTTCCAAGCTTCTCTTAAATGATGATACATTCCCTTAACCATCTCAATCCCTGTAAAAAGTGGTTTTTAAATCTTTTTGAAAGCAAAAAACAATCAAGCACTTTTACCAGAAATACTCCAATCGTAGTCCTTCAATTTCCCATCTCTAGAAGGATCCCAAAAAGCAATGTCATCATGTCCAAATTTCCCAATTGCTCTAGCCCATAAAATGCACTTCTCAGCCAAATGCAATTTCCGATGCTTATGTTTACTTCTCAAAGAGGGATCAAAAATAACAACGTTATTATTTAATCTATTATAAAATGAAGCACCATGTCTTGAAGTAAGAGCAAATGGATTCATTTCCATAGGAGTCATATTATGATCAGCAAGATAATTTTTCACAATCCCTAGATAAGCAGCAACATCATGAGGATAAAGAGTTAAAAGATCGCTTCCCTCCCTTTGTTCTTCTCCAGTATATCTTACAATATATTGTTCATGTATAGTCCTTCCTCTAATAGGTTCTCCAGAATCTTCATCAACCAAAACACTCGGTCTCAAACTTAAAACAGAAGAAAGATTGTACTGATTCCTCAAAACAGGAACATGCATCATTCTAAACTTATATCTCGAATTTTTTACAGTCCTTGAAGGAACTTCAACAACAATAGACGCTCCCTCTCTAAAAACTTTATGAGAATCATCATAAGCCTCAACTTTTATACCTCCAGTATTGTTCTCCGCATATCCAAAAAGCCTTATTCCCTCAGGCATCCAAACAAAAGGAACCTGCCTTTTCAGTTTCTCTCTTCCTCGCACAGGCCTGAAGCTATATCCTAAAACATTAATCTCTTCTTCCTTCAAATCACTTAAACCAGAAAAAGCACTAGCCCTTAGACTCAAAGGAGTCTCTGTACTAGTTAACGCTTCTGTTAAAGTTTCAGGCTGACTCAAAACAACATAGTCTCCATGTTTAAGAGCTTTCCTCGATGCATCTTTTCCGCTCAAATCGCCTCTATAAAATCTTCCGGGAATTATAGGACATCTAATAGTCAAAGCTTCGTTAGGAGACAAATCATCAATCATCCCAACTAAGCCCTGATTCCTACTATGTGTAACTCTCCCTAAAGATAAAATCTCGCTAACAGTTCTTTCATCAAAAAAAGTCTTCTTAACCATAAAAAAAGATCAAATAACCTCTATTTAAATTTTCCGCGACATTAACTTTTTATTTCTAAATTGGGTTTAATACCCTGCAGCTTGCTGCGCCAATTTGGAAATTAGAGATTGCTGGTCGCGAAGCGAAAAATTTCGCAGAAATATCTCATCAGCTTGCTGTGGGGATAGCGAAATTTTAGGCAATCTCTTTATAGCTCGAACTGAGTTAATAATTCACTATAGTTTACTTCGATCAGTCTCAGTTTGAGGCTTAAAAATACCTTTAGCATCTTGCTATGATTGAAAGAACAAATTTTAGGTAATATTTTTATACCTTCTCCATTTAGAATTTTAATGACTAAAAATAAATTTTATATAACCACCGCAATAGATTACGTAAACGCAGCACCACATATCGGTCACGCTTTTGAAAAAGTCATAGCTGACGTTTTAGCCAGATGGCATCGCCTTCTAAATAAAGATGTTTTCTTTCTGACAGGAACAGACGAAAATGCCCAAAAAAATGCTCAGGCTGCAAAAGAAAAAAAAGTTAAAACAGAAGATTTTGTTGATAAAAATTCAAAGCTATTCAAAGAATTATGTAAAAGCCTAAATATCTCATATGACAGATTCATAAGAACAACTGAAAAAGAGCATGTAATAAAATCACAAGAATTATTCAAAATAGCTTACGATCACGGAGATATCTACAAAGGAAAATATGAAGGATACTATTGTGATGGATGTGAAGCTTTCAAAACAGAAAAAGAATTAACAAACGGCCTATGCTCCGAGCATAATAAAAAACCTCGCTGGACCTCAGAAGAAACTTATTTTTTCAGAATGTCAAAATACAAAGAGCAAATAATAGAATTTATTCAAACATATATAGTTCCAGAAAAAAGAAAAAACGAAATACTCTCAAGATTAAGAGAAGAAGAATTAAAAGATCTTTCAGTAACAAGATCAAACATAGAATGGGGAATTGAATGCCCAATAGATGATAAACAAAAAATTTACGTTTGGTTTGACGCATTAATAAATTATATTTCTGGATCAAGCGGATATTGGCCTGCGGACGTTCATGTCATAGGCAAAGACATAAATTGGTTCCATTCAGTAATATGGCCTGCAATGTTATTTTCAACAAAACAACCACTACCTAAAAAACTTTTAGTTCATGGGTTTCTAAATCTAGGTGGAATGAAAATCAGCAAGTCTCTTGGAAATACAATTGACCCACTAGAATTAATCAGCAAGTATGGAGTAGATTCACTAAGATATTCTCTATCACGATGTTCAGTTTTCGAAGATTCAGACTTTTCAGAAGAGATATTAAAAGAAAGACACAATAATGAATTAGGAAACAAACTTGGAAATCTAGTTTCAAGGGTTTCAGCACTTGCAGAAAAATATGGTTTAGAAAAAACAGAAATAAAACATCTGGATTCCCAAAAAACATTAAAAAATACATCTCATTTTTTAGAAAATTATGAATTAGACAAAGCAATAGCAGAGATATTCTCATTCATAGATAAAATAAACGAATTCATACAAAAAGAAAAACCCTGGGAAACAAAAAACAAAGAAGTCCTCTACGAATTATCAAATGCTATAAAAGACTCAGCAATTCTTCTCTCTCCATTTATTCCTGAAACAGCAGATAAAATTTCAAAAATCTTTAATTTCGAAATTTCTCTAAAATCCATAAACTCTCCTCTAAAGATCTCAAAGATAGCAAAAGCAGATATCCTTTTCAAAAGAATTTAAAGATAATTTTAACACTACCGAATTTTTAAACCGATAGATTTGTAGTGTTAAAAACCATCAACTAAAAAACAATCCAAAGCATTATTGCGAGAGCCAAAAGCAAAGCGTAAATTCCAAACCACATCAAATTCCTTCTATTTGTTAAAACATATTTGAACAACAAATGTATAGTCAACAAGCCTACTAAGAAAGAAACTATTATAGCCCAATAAGTATCTGGAGGAAGGTTTCCACTTCTCAAAGAAAGCAGGCTCGCTCCAAATATAACTGGTATAGACATTAAAAATGAAAATTTAATAGCTTCCTTCTCATCAAGGCCAAATAGCAAACATGAAGCAATTGTTGCCCCGCTTCTAGAAACACTGGGAATTATAGCAATTGCCTGAGCTAATCCAACAAAAAAAGATTCCTTATATCCAAACCTTCTTTTAATATTTTTTAAATCCAAAGAGGCAATAATAAGAAAAAGACCTGTTATGCCAAAACCAAGAGCTAACATCCAAGAGTTATCAAAAATTCTTTCAAAAAAATCCTTAAAGAAAAATCCAACGAAAGCAGCAGGAATAGTAGAAACTAAAATCAACATTCCCAACCTCCCATCATTTCTTTTTATATTTCCATTGAACAAATCACCTAATATCTCAACAATGTCCTTAGAAAAATAAAGAATAACTGCTAGTAAAGTCCCAAAATGCAGAGCCACATCAAAATCAAGATTACTCTTAAATCCCAAAATCTTTTCAAACAAAACTAAATGCCCAGAGCTAGAGATAGGCAGCCATTCAGTCATTCCTTGAACAATAGCCAAAATAAGCATCTTAAAAAACTCATTCATGAAAATAAATCAACGAGGTAATTTATAAATATGTGGGATGCTTTGTTCTCACATAATGATTTCTATTTTTTAGATAGTTTGAATTTTCCATTCTTCAATAACAGCCTTTACAAATTGTTCAGTAAATTCATATCTACTTCTGGCTAATTCTTCTGCGGTTTTAGTATGAAATGTTTCAGGTCTGAGCTTAAGCGATTTTTCTATTAAAAAATTAATACTAGTCTTGTTGCCACCGCTGGTGTATCTTTGATTTGGGAGAACTGATGGGTCATATAAAGGTTTTCCTCTTAATTTATCTTCAATTAATCCTCGAGCAATGGCCACAGCACCTATTTCTTCAAGTCTATCAGCATCTTGAACTATCTTTCTTCTATAGTTACTGGACTAATACCCTTACTATATCTATGTACTCTAACACAGTAAACTACACCTTCAATTTTATCTTTAGGAAATCCTATCGCCCTTAATATTTCATCAGACATTTGAGCTCCAAATTCTGCATGGCACATTCCCTCTCTTTCATGGTCTTTTCCGATATCATGCAAAAGGCAACCTGCTCGAACTACATATAAATCTCCCCCCTCGCGTTCTGCAATATATTTTCCAATATTGTGAACTCTTAAAGCGTGGTCGTAACCATGACTTCCCTTTACACTGCTCTCTGAAAAATAAGGTTTAACAGCTTCAACTAAATTATTCATTAAAAATACAATAAACTTAGGTATTTATTGATTTATCTTGTCGGTTGATTATTCTTATACTTCAAAACACTATGTGTGAACTTTTGTCTAATATCTTAAAATAAACGAATTATTTTCTTCTATAAACATTGTCATGATGATCAAAATCATCAAAAAGCACCAAACTTTCTTTTTTATTTAATTGAAATATCAAAACAAAATGTCCAACATGAACTCTTTTAGAATCTTTCATGTCATATTTTAAGTTTTTATAATGTTCTAAATCATAAGCGTTTATTATCTCATCCATTTTCTTAAGCACCTGTTCATAAAGAGGTTTATTTTTCTTATGTAACTTTTCCAAAATTCTCTCTAAATTTTTACTTATTTTGTAAATGTAGGGCATTTTACCTCTTTTCTATTTTATGCCTCAATTCTTCAATAGAGCTAAAAGTCTCCCCATATCCCTCTTTTCTAATTCTATTAAGTTTCTCAATAAATTTAGGATTAAGCTCTGGTTCTAAAAAAGTATCTTCATACTTGCTTGCTATAAAAGCAACAGCTTGAGATTTATTTTTGAAACCTTGCATAGCCTTGACTACATTAAGAATCCTATCTTCTTTCTCCCCTATATCAATTATACTTTGAACCATTTTATAATGAATTATAATGAATTATAACGTTTATAAAACCTCCTAAATCAAATAAATAAAAATAAAGAAAGAAAAAATATAATTAAAAAGGCTAATCTTTCTCTATACTCAAGAACCACTCAGCGCTGTCTGTGTTCTCATCAAGCCTCATGTTTTCCATAAGGTTGCTTACAAACTCCCTTCTACACTCCCAGCACAAAGAGTCCCTAAGCACTCTAACCAACCCTCTTTTACTTCCGTTTTCTGCTTCCTGCAAGTCGTACCAAAGGTCAAATATTGCATTGCACTTTTTGCACTTCACAGGCAGGACGCACACCTCTTGACCCATACACAACAAAACATGCTTTTCTTTATATATTTTCAACACACTACAATAGTCGTTTCCAAGGCCAATATTATTTATATATCAAACACCTTTAGAGTAATAAACAGTAACTGCAATCTAGGTAAAGATATATTTTTATACTCACCAACTAAACAAAGACAAAATAGGTTAGTCACTTTTATGTTGCCTCATTATAACAAACAACTAAACCTATAAAAATATTACTTTTCATATAAAACAATGGATTATCAAAAAGTAGGCCTAAAAGCGGGTCTTGAAATACACCAGCAATTAGATACGGGAAAACTATTTAGCAGAACACCTTCTTATTTGAGATCCGATTCTCCAAATTTTACAATAAAAAGAAAGCTCCACAAAGTAGCAGGTGAAACAGGAGAAGTCGATAAAGCAGTTCAATACGAGTCTTCACTAAACAAAGAATTAACGTACGAAGGCTACTTCGACACGACTTCACTGGTTGAATTAGACGAATCTCCTCCGCAACCTCTCGATCAAGAAGCACTTGAAGAAGCGTTAAAAATAGCTTTATTATTGAACTGTGAAATTTTTCCAGTCTCACAAATAATGCGTAAAACTGTAATAGACGGTTCAAACACTTCAGGTTTTCAAAGAACTTTCCTTATAGCTCATTCTGGATCTCTAAAAACTTCTTTTGGAGAAGTAAAGATAGAATCAATAGCATTAGAAGAGGATTCTGCAAGAATAATCTCCAAAGAAAAAGATAAAGCCATTTACCGTCTAGACCGTCTAGGTATTCCTTTAGTAGAAATAACCACAACTCCAACAATGTTCCATCCAGAGGAAGTAAAAGAGACTGCCTTAAAGTTAGGCGAAATTTTAAGAGCATGTAAAGTAAAAAGAGGAATTGGCACAATAAGGCAAGATATAAACGTAAGTATCAAGGGACACGATAAGGTCGAAATAAAAGGTTTCCAAGAACCAGGAATAATGGTCTCAACCATTAATTTAGAAGTAGAAAGACAATTAGAAAATTTAAAACTAAAGAAAAAGGATGGAGAAGTTCGTAACGCGCTAGCAAATGGGAAAACAGAATTTCTAAGACCCTTACCAGGAAAAGCTAGAATGTATCCAGAAACAGATCTTCCAATATTAAAAATCCCAAAGCCTCTTTTAGACAAAATAAGAAGATCTCTCCCAAAATTAAGATCAGAAATAAGAGCAGAATTAGAAAAAATCGGTTTATCTCCAGAATTAATCAATCTTGTGTTAGAAAAAACAGAGAACCTTGAAGAATTTGAAACTCTAATTAAACTTCACGAAAAAGATGCTTCATTAATTGCAAAAATGATCACTCTGTGGAGAAAAGAATTGTCTGTAAAGCTTTCTATCTCGCTTGAAGAAATAAAAAAACTAACTTCCTTAGATAAATTAAAAACAATTATTGAAGCACTAAATGAAAATATTGTGGAAAAAAGCGACATAAAAAAAATAATGGAAGACATCTGCTCAGAGAAATCAGTAGATGAAGCAACAAAAATAGAAAAAATCTCTTTCGACGAGTTAGAAGAACAAATATCAAAAATAATCGCTTCCAAACCCAGTCTCTCTCCAAATGCATACATGGGCCTAATTATGAAAGATCTAAAGGGAAAATTAGATGCAAAAAAAGCCTCAGAAATTATAAATAAACTACTTAAGAAATAAGTCAATGAAAAAAACAATTATTTTAATACAAACATTATTACTAATTTCCCTCTTCAGTTTAATAAATTTTTCAGAAAATAATCAACTCCAAGTCAATTTTAAAAACCAATATTCATACACAACAGCAATATGTGAAAACAACCTTTGTCAAGATTTTTTAGTTTCCTGTCAAAACAACAACCTTCTCGCACTCTCTCCTCTAACAGAAAAAATCCAATTTTCTCCTCAGTGGAAAGATCCAAGACAAAACACAAATAGCCTGTGTGACAATCAAAACAACAAATAGTTAATACTTTCGATCTATTTTATTCTAGAAATTAATTCCTCTTTAACTTTCTTCTTTTTTTCTTCAGAAATTGAGAACAAACTCTTCTTAACCATCTTTTCAGATATTGTAAATATATAATTCAACTTTATTATGCTATCTTTTATAGCTCCTTCTTTTTTAGTTAAGGGTATTCCTTCCATATTAAGATTAGAAGTAATTCCCAAAACAATTATATTTCCTTTATCTTCAAATAGAACCAATGCTGGTCTTTTTTTAATTTCAAAAGTATCCGTATATTGGACTTCACATAATATAACTTCTCCAAACTTATGCATTTTCCCAGTCTTCATCCTCTTTATTATCCCATAGCTCTTTCATTTTTTCCTGTTGAACTTTATGAAGAAATTCATCATATTGGTTTTTCTCCTTAACTTTAATAAAAACGGTCGCCATTTCTTGCAGTAATTCATTATATGTTTGTCTAGGATACTCTCTAGCTTTTTTCAAAAGAGCAATTACTCTTTTTTCTAATAATATAGTCGATTGTTCTACCATATATAACAGACTATATATCAATATATAAGTCTTTCTTTTTAGACGAAATTGTCCACTATTTTATAAAGTTATGCCAACAAACTGTTACAGTTAGTAGAAAGTTAATTGTCCTCAAGGTCTTACATTCAAAATTATCTAGAAAAACTTAAATACTGGTTTCTTTTTCCATTATTATGAAGAGTATTCTTTATATAACTGCTAAGACCACATTTATAGTTTCCATTGCAACTTTCATCTTTCTTAATATTACACTCTACGGTGGGGGAGTTATGTCTGACTTGAGAGGAGAAATGAAACTATATGCAGGCCTTGGAGCCATTATATTGCCCCTATTAGGTTTCTTAATTTCTTTATTCTCTTTAAGGCACACTAAAGAAATTCCTCCTTCGGATATTTACAAAGAAAAGAAAAACATAGCATTCTTAGTTCTTAATATTCTAATGCTGATAATAAACTTCTTACTTTTTATTTGGGGTTTACTCCTTAATGCAATTCAAGGAATGATGTAAAGTAATTTCATTACAATGCAATCATCTCAATCATTTCTGCAATCGCCAGCATTTTCATAACAATGTTATTTTATTTAGTTATACTATCTTCTTTTATACTTCTTATAATTTCAATTGCCATCAGCTTAAATAGAAAGTGAGATATCTCTACTAACTGTTACACTTTGTTTTACTGTCTTATAAATATAGCGTACAGAAGTGTCCACTATATTTTATTGTGATAAAAAAGCTATCTTCCACCAAAAGCCTATCAATACTTTTCAAATTAATATCTAAATACTTTATTATAAAATTCTTTGCTCGTTTTGTCTAAGAAATATATCAATCGCTTTTCTTTGTCCAATATTTCCAAGCCTTGAAAATATATTTCCTGCATCTATTTCACTCAATTCTTCTCTGCAATATTCTACTGCTTTTTCAGGTTGAATGCCTCTTTTTATCAAGGAACCAATAGTTGAAAACCTTGTTACGTAATAGTTAGCAATAGTCCCAACTGCAAAACCTCCAGCAAGTGCTGCGGTAACATATGCTATGTTTTCTAATACTTCCATACAAAAAACATAAAATATCAGTATAAAAACCTTTCTTATTTTAAGAAAAATATAGCGCCCAGTTTCGTCCGATAAATTATAAAATTAAGCCCAGTTTTGTGGGCATAATTTTTTTACAGGTTTCTAAATGGGAGCACATAGTAAGAAAGTGAAGCCCCCATCGTTCGCCACTGCTCACTTCGTAGCAGAGCTGCGGGGCTTCCAACGACGAAGGCTAAAACTCGCTCAACTTAAGCTGAGCTGTTGACCTTCCTTGATTCCTTATATAATTCCTAATTATTTCTGCGTTCACACCTTCTCCAACTGTTCCAATATATCCTCCATCGCTCCAGAATTCTCCACCCCAGAAAAAATCCTCCTTTAGTTTTGGAAATTTCTTGAATATCTGTATAGCTAGAATGCTTTTACAAATTTGCATTATTCTTGAAGGAGAATAACGGGGAGCTCCTCTAACAAGAATATGAACATGACCCTCTTCATGACCAATAGCATCGAACTTAAAATAATATCTTTCTTCCAATCCTTTGCAAACTTCTTTCATTAATTCAAAGATCTCTTCAGTTATTACTTTCTTCCTATATTTCAGAACTATAACCATGTGGTATCTTATTCTGTATGTACAATGAGGAGCATGCATTACTTCCATTCACACAAAAGAATAACTGATTAATTAAAGGTTGTCGCAGCAAGCTGCGGGGTAAACCCCAGACGGGAATCTATTAAAGACTTCAATTTTGCTTGAACTAATTGCCTGCCCTATAATAACTTCTCAAACACCGCACCCGTTCCATCCCTGTAACATTTAACTTCCTTCATTTTAGCCTTAAGTCTTAGTTCAACAAATTCACTAATCTTTTCTATCTTAATATGTCAAGAATTGTTTTTTTCGTAAACTCCCTACTTTAGTTCGTGAGAAA